>CAVIJK010000001.1:0-96866 GCA_963643345.1 bacterium
GTTAATAAGCTTGTCCGAGAATGTTGTCTCTTCGAATGGCTTATGTTCCGGATTTTGAATGTATTCATCCATCAATATTAATGTGGCTCTTCTCATCATTATCAACATCTCGTTTTCTATCCAATAGCTGTATTGCGTATTTTCCTTTTCCAACTTTAAGGCCTTGACGTATAATGGCAATCCGTCCTCTGGCAAATGCCACAAATCAACAAATACATAATCATATTTATTTTCGGTATTTTTCAGATATTCAAACGCGTCAATTGAAATTATTTTTATTTTGTTTTTCTTCGTAAAAAACGGAAGTATTGATTCCTTAAATATTTCTATTGGCTCCCTCGCTATTTCCACTATATCAATGGCTTTCACTGAGTCCTTCAATGATATCATATAAGGGTAGTAGCCCAATCCTAATCCGAGGACTAAGACTTTGCCCTTTGCTTCCTTTATTGCCTCCTCCATGGTGTTGATTTCGTGTGGAGTTATGCTCATCCAATTTGTCTTCCCCTCATCTAACTCGAGGTAGTTAAAAGTTTTTTCGAAATATCCGAAAGGCGTCCTTTCTCTATAACCATCCTCTTCAAAAGACGTTATTTCCCCGTATAAAAATCCTTGATGAGGCACATATTTCCCCGTTTTTAATGTCCATTTGCCTTTACGGTTTGGTTTAGGCCTGACATTTTTCATATATGGGTTATTAAAGTAGGGTTTGGGGTCTAATTTTGAGATTGGCAGAATCGTGGAATCTGTATCCACTAAATACCCATTCTCTAATATCTCATTATATGTTTCGCCCGCTTCTATGTTCTCGTCAAGTTGAGAAAGTAAGCCGTTAAAATCTTCAAGTTCTTCTTCAGTAAGTTTTATTTTCATTCTCTTACCTCCGGCATTAACAGGAATGCAAAGTCATCCGATTTGTTCCCGGTCGCTTTGGCATTAGCATATGCTACTAATGAGACTAAATATTGCTTTATGAATATCAAAAATTCCGCATCTCCCATTTTTGGGTAACTGTTTCGAATTGTCATCAAATCGATTCCGTCCACCCGTTCAAGATCGGCGAGATTAAAATATTCGCTCAACAAGTATGCTGTGATGTAGTTCGCTTCCAAGAGATTGTCTGAAAAAAAGTCTGACGTTTTTTTGAATTCTTCAAACTTTAGCTCTTTTGTTTCGGTACCAGATAGCAAAGTTGTGTAGTTTATGTTTCCCATTCGCTTAAAAGAATAGCAAAAAGCTTCACTAAGCAATTCGCCCTTCGTAGGGAAACGATTAAAAATTACCGTCTCGGAGACCCTCACTCTATATGCAATATCTACCGTTGATATCTTTTTTATAGAATGAACTCTTGATAAGGCGATAACTTCTCGCAATATTTTTTCTTCTGCGTTTGGAATGGCTTTTCTTCCCATAATTGTATTTTAACCTATTTGCCAATTTATTTCTTCTAAGACTCATCTAAAAAAGTAAGTGCTAAAAACTTGGGCACGCTTATCTAAAGATAAAAATATATTGTTGTGCTATAATAACCGCCATGAAAAATGAAGAGCCATTTGACAACATACTCGAACACACAGTTCATAACGAAATCGAAATTTTAAACTCCGATGTTTGCTCTTGCATTTTCTGTTGCCAGACGTATTCTGCAAGGCTTGTTAAGGATTGGGTATCCGACACTAAAGGGAATAACGCCATTTGCCCGAACTGTGGCATTGATGCGGTTGTGGGCGATTCGAGTGGATATACTTTCGATAAGAAACGACTCAGGGCTATTAATTTGCATTTCTTTTATGATGAATACATGAATAACAGCCCTTTGTGTCTTCAAACATACATTGACCGTTATAGCGATGGCCAAATCACTAAGAATCAGAAAAATGAAGAATTATTCAAAAAATATTGTCTCACCCTTTCCAAACAAGGGAACGTTGATGCTTCTTTTAAACTGGGTCTTTTGTATGACATCGGTTCTGAATTTACGCAAAGTGACCCGCTTAAGGCTTTTAGACATTATTCCCGCCCGGAACTTTTGTGCAATTCCTTTGCGTTGAATCGTTTGGGTCTGCTTTACAAATCCGGAAGACTAGGCACAAAAAACAACAAAAAGGCTTTTGAGTGTTTTTCTAAAGCCAGCGCTTTGGCATCTCTAGAAGGTGCTTTGCATTTCCTTGAATGCTATATCGACGGGACGTTCGTCAAGTCTGATCCTCATTTTGCGTTTATGGGATTGAACAAATTGCTGGATGAATCTTATCGACGCTTTCTTAGTTCAACCGGTAAGGATACTGCTTTCCTGCCTCAAATTTCTTTTAGAATTGCAAAGATGTACATGGATGGTGACGGCATAGAGCAAAATGATATGTGTGCTCTTAGGCTATTACTTTTAGCCGAATACGGTTTTATCCTCCTTAAAGGTGATAAAGACTTTTCAAAGCCAGAAGATGCTCTAGATTATGAAGAAACGCTTCAAAGAATTGAGATTTTGTCACGCAAATATGGATTTAAAAAATCCGATCCTGTATTTGATGACAACACATTCTTTGATTCTTTTACGGGAATTAAGGCTACGGATTTCCGAATCTTGAAAAAATGCAAATTCATATCCGATGGCTTTGACATTGATAGGGGAGTCTTCAACTTTACATTAAAAGCGACATCGCCTTTTCTGATCATCGATCATGAATCTTTATTTTGTTCCTTTGTAAATTCTCCTATCTCTTGGACCTTCTCGGCAATTGAAGACGTGGTCGGCGGTGACGATTATTTTGATTTCGTCGTAGGCGATCTAGAATACGGTTGGATGTTTACTAAAGGAGACGCATCAAATCTTTCCCATGTGGCTACTATCATTTATAATCCCTCTGACTCAAGCGATTTCGTTGAATCGCATGACGAATTGGATCTGGAGAATCTTTCATAATTATGGCAAAACGTGCATTAGAACCTTTAAAGAAATACAGTTTTAAGGTAATTCTAGGACCAACCCTTAAACTTTTTGAAGTTGTTACCGAACTTATCATCCCTGTTCTCACCAAGCGAATTATCGACATATATATTCCAGCGGAGGACATGAAGAATACGTTGATTTTCGGCGCTATCATACTCGGTTTAGGCTTTTTGGCGTTCATCGTTACGATGTGCGCCCAATATCTCGCAGCCCGCGTATCTGCCGATTATGGCTATGACATCAAGAAAGAGATATTTCACAAAATGTCCACCCTTTCCGAAAAACAGCTAAATGCATATGGCAAACAGAAGGCTCTCACATTGGTCAATAACGATGCTTTCTCTTTGCAGAATGGCGTAATGATGTTTATGCGTTTAATCTTTAGGCCTCCTTTTTTGATCATCGGTTCTTTGGTGATGTCATTCACGATTAACGTATATGCCGGGCTCATCTTCGCCGGGGTTGTATTGGTATCAGGATTTACGGTGGGACTGGTCATGGCTTTATCCCCAAAACGTTACGCAGCTATCCAGTCCAATCTTGATGAAATCAACCTTATTGCGAATGATTCTTTAAAAGGTGCAAGACCCGTTAGAGCATTCAACAGGCAAGAAGACGAGAAAAAAGAATTTGGCGATTCCGTGGAATCATATCGCAAGAAGAGCATGGGGATGGCGTCTATCAACGCCTTTATTAACCCGTTGACCTTCTGTGCAGTCAACTTAGGCATGATTTTAATCGTTTATCTGGGCAATATAAAAAGCGGTGGTAACGCCTTGCTTACAACCGGCGATATCGTTTCGCTGATCTCATATTCGACATCGTCTTTGGCGGCCCTTATCATGTTCTCCAGATTGAGCGTTTCCCTGAATAAAGCGCTCGCTTCCAAAAAAAGAATTGACGATTTCCTTTCTTTAGAACCATCCATCGTTAACGATCCAAAGGGTGAAATTGATAATTCTGCGTCTTATATCAGATTCGATGACGTTTGCTTTTCGTACGGCGACGGTTCAGGCAAGGATACGTTAAGCAACATTTCTATTAATATCGAGAAAGGACAATGGATAGGCTTTATTGGTGGTACAGGTTCGGGTAAATCTACTGTCATCGCCTTGCTTGAGAGGCTCTATGAGCCAAAGGCCGGAACGATATACTATAGAGGTCTGGACCTTAAGGATTACGATATCAATCTTTTGAGAAGCGAGATCTCTCTTGTTTCACAGAAGCCTTCCATTTTTAAAGGAACAATCAAATCCAATTTGCTTTTGGGGAAACCCGATGCGACGGATGAGCAAATCGAATGGGCTCTAAAACAATCACTAGCATATGAATATGTTTCTAAATATCAGGATTACATCGATCATGAAGTTGAAGAGGGTGGCGCCAATCTTTCCGGCGGTCAAAAACAAAGATTGTTAATTGCTAGAGCAATTCTAAAAGGCGGGTCGCTTTTGATACTTGATGACTCAACTAGCGCGTTGGATTTCTTGAGCGATTTAAACGTAAGAAAGAATATCTCGAATATCGACGGACTCACAAAGATTATCGTCTCTCAAAGAGCCGGTTCGTTAAAGGATTGCGATCAGATATATGTCTTTGATAAAGGTGAGATAGTTGCATGTGGCAAGCATGAAGAACTGCTTTCATCATGCGACATCTACCGCGAAATATATGATATGCAGAGGGCTAAATAAGATGGATACCTATAGAAGATTAAAACCATATTTAAAAGGCTCACTTGGATTGTTTGCGCTTTCCCTGGTGTTTGCCTTGCTTGCCACGGGATCTAAACTTGCGATACCGCTATTAGCGGGTAGAGCCGTGAACAAAATCATCGATCCCGACTTTGGAAACCTTCAATTCACCGATTTGATAACATTGATGATTATCTTCTTGGTGATCGGTACGATTTTCCGCTACGTTTTCGATTATGTCATTTCGCTCATCGGCCAGAGAACGATTAAGAACATCAGAAATGCCGTTTTCAACAAATACACAAACGCACCTGTGTCCTACATTGATGGTTCTAGCAAAGGCGATTTGATTTCTCGTTTGATCAATGACGTTGAGAATGTTCAAACCGGTTTGGTTTCTGGCTTTGCGGCCTTCTATGACGGAATAATCGCAATAGGCTTTACTCTTGTTTTCATGTTTATGCTCAACTGGGTTTTGGCGCTTATAGTAATAGGGCTGACTCCTATTTCCATTTTTGTTTCTCGCTTTGTCTCGAAATTTAATTCCAAAAACTTTAAAAAACAGGCTAAAGATTCTGGGCTTCTCGCATCTTTTGCGTTGGAAGGTCTTAACAATTCCGAAGCGGTTAACACTTTAAATATTTCGGCTAGTAGAGAAGAGGAATTCGATAAACTTAATGACTCATTCAGAAAATCGGTGTTTAAGGCTAATTTAGGCGCCAGTTTGATAAATCCATCAACTAGGCTTGTAAATGCCTTGATTAACGGTATTTTGATTGCCGTTGGCGCAATCCTGGTTATAAAGAATGATTCGTTACATTACGGAGTGGCTTTATTCATGGTTGGCGATTTAAGTGCCTTCCTTACATATGCATCAAGTTACATGACGCCTTTCAATGAAATAAGCAATGTCGTCACCGAGATATCTTATGCCACTGCCTCACTGAAAAGAATCGACGATGCCATCAAATCGCAAGATGACATCAACGACGGGAAAGAGGTTATAAAAGGGGAAGTGGACACTCTTAAGGCCAATCACATCACTTTCTCTTATGATGGCGTGAGAACCATCATCAAGGATTTTAATTTGGATATATACAAAGGCCACAAAATCGCTTTTGTCGGTCCTACCGGTTGCGGTAAGACGACACTTATCAACTTACTTATGAGATTCTATGATCCGCAATCCGGAAATTTTGAGACGAATAATATTTCAACAATAGATTTGGAAAAAAGAGCGTTCCGTGAACATATCGGAATGGTTCTTCAAGAGACATGGATTTTCACTGGCACCGTTTTTGAAAATATTGCCTATTCCAAAAAAGGAGCAACTTTGGAGGAAGTGAAAGTGGCTGCCGAGAAAGCTCAAGCCTCATCCTTCATCGAAAGATTACCTGATGGTTACGACACGGTTATTTCCGATTCTTCAGGCTTATCTGTTGGCGAGAAGCAACTTATTTGCGTGGCTAGGGTCATGCTCATGGAACCTGAAATCGTAATTTTGGATGAAGCAACCTCGAATATCGATGTTCGAACTGAGGCGATTTTATCAAAGAGTTTTGACGCGTTGATGAAAGGCAAGACGTCCTTGGTTGTCGCCCACAGACTTTCGACTATTGTCTCAAGCGATTTAATCGTTGTACTTAAAGATGGAGAGATTATCGAAACCGGCAACCATAACGAATTAATGGATAAAAAGGGTTTCTATTTCAACCTATACAATTCGCAATTTAATTGATATGAAAAACGCCATTAAGAAGACAAACTTGTTTATTGTAAGCATTGGACTGCTGACCTCATGCTCGTTTTCATTATCCTCTAGGTCTATAGCGAGTGGATGTTCTATTCTCAACGACTATCTAGCAACCATAAATGAGACACCTGTTCAAGTCGGAGACGGGGCTAGTTTCAATATCGAGATCAATGAGTCTGTTGAAGATGGTAAAAATAAAGGCAAAACTACCTTAGCCTCCTATACTTGTACCGCGATTTATACAATTGTCGAAGCAGGATATCAGGTCTCTTACATTTACGATAACGGAGATGGAGTAAAACAATCTTCCGTCTCGTTCGCAAATGGCCTTTACAAATATACGGACGAAAATGGAACCAGAGATTCGCAGCCATCAGATCCGATGTATGTCATCAATTCCTTTGAGTCGTTTGTTGGCGATTATGTTTGCAAGTCTATCGGCTCAATGTTCCAGTCATATTTTAATGCCGTTTTAGATGATGCGGCTTCATCCGATAAGGCATCAATCCTGACTGGCTGCAATGTTGATTCAACCGAAAATTCACAATGGGATTTCAAGATCTTTTCGGAATACAACACGTATGGGGATGAGAGATTGGGATTTGATGATGAAGAATACGAAAACCTTTTCGTGTATTCCAATATCGAAATGAAACCTGCCTACTCAATTGAAATGAAATTGCTTAACGGAAAAATGACAAAGATTGCCGCCAATTATTCTTATGCCCTTGAGGGATATGACAATGCCGTTGAAGGCAACGTGAATATTAGAATTTCTTATGGAAAATAAAGAGAGAAAACCGCGATCAAAAGAAACAATCTCGTATACGATGTCCAGAATTAGAGGCAAAGATACCGGAATTGAGATGAAGTTAAGGAAAGAACTTAGCAAGCGTGGATATCATTATAGATGCAATACCAAATACATTTTCGGTCATCCCGACATTTCGTTTAAAGCTGAAAAAGTGGTGGTTTTTTGCGATTCGGAATTCTGGCATGGTTACCGTTTTGAAGAGAATAAAGCCAAACTTCATACCAATTTGGATTATTGGATCCCCAAAATTGAACACAATATACAAAGGGACAAAGAAGTTAATGAGCACTTGACTAGAGAGGGCTACACAATACTCCGTTACTGGGGCGAAGAAATTAATAAGGACTTCGATAGAGTCATAAAAGAAATCACTTCAATAGTTGACAAGAAAACCGAGATTGAGCGTCTTAGACGCGCTAAAAAGGAACTTACAACGCTTGTTTATCTTGAAAAGGATGGCAAATATTTGATGCTTCTTAGAAACAAGAAGAAAAACGATGAGAATGCGAATAAATACATTGGTGTTGGCGGACATGTTGAAGAAGGTGAAACTATCCTTCAATGTGCTAAACGTGAGGTCTATGAAGAAACCGGGCTAACGATGAACAAAGCCACTTATAAAGGGATTGTTGATTTTTATAAAGATGGAAAATCATCCATTGAAAGGATGTACTTGTACACATCAAAGGATTTTGTTGGCGAGGTTAAGGATTGCGACGAAGGCACTTTAGAGTGGGTGCCAATTGATAAAATGGAGGAACTGCCTTTGTGGGACGGTGACAAGGTTTTCATGCCTTTGATTCCAATCCGTGATAGGGCGTTTCATCTAACGCTTGTTTATTCCGAAAACGACGAGTTGCTTGATGTTTATGGCCCGTCTTATGAGACGCCTCACAAATCTAAGGCCAAGAAAAAGAAGAATAAAGGCAAGAAAAAACTGGTCAATTGACCAGTTTATTTTTTACTTAATTTATTCGGCTTCGCCTTTATAGACGATTGCGAAGAAGTCAATGATGATTGCAAGACCACAGAAGACTGCAACACAAATAGGGGCTGCACCGATATATGTATCGCCTGTTGTTGCTAATGATTCGCAAACTGAAGAATTGGCTGCCTCGTAGAATTGGCATTCAAACATGCATAACGTAATGCAGGCTGCGTTGGTAACGAGTGCACCGGCAAGAGCGCCTTTCTTTGCTTTTGTGTTGTTGATTATCGCAGCAGCAAGTCCGCAGAAGACTGCGATGACAACAAGTCCAAATGCGATGATCAATGGCCAAATTGGATAATAGTCACCTGGCATTGTTTTCCATTGTTCGCCAAACATTATTTTAAATAATGAGCCACGTGCTTCGCCTTCATCTTCGTTGAATGCTTTTGCAAACATAGTGAAGATTGCAACTAACGAAAATAGGGCGCTAAATAATCCGGCGAGTCTGCCGGATGTGTTAAATTTTGTTTTACTTGATTTCTTCATAATGTGTAATCCGTTTCCTAATACGCGTGTATTACTATAAACATAAAAAACGATTTGAGCAATAAAACTTATCGTTCAATGCATAATGTTAATGTTTTTTTCCTTGCTTAAGCAAGTTTTTTGTTTTCTTTTCGCTATATTCTTTCATAATTATTTCGATGGAAAACAGAAAGAAGACTTCGAAAATTTTAGTATTCGCAACGACCGTTGTTTTGTATGGTTGTTCGATTTCTACCGGATCTCAGTCTTCGAACGTTTTCACCGTTTCATATTATGATGATTCAGAAACACCAGTTCTAGTCGGTTATGCCTATGTGATCAAGGGGCGACAAGCCAATATGAGAGCGGTGGAAGGCGTAACATACGATAAACTTTCACATAGTGGGAAGGCTCCATCTGCGGTTGGCAAACATTATGTCTTCGATGGTTTCAGGGGAACTTATGAAGACGGTACAACCATTGATTTGTCCTCAATTCAATCCGATTGCTCAGTCTATGCTCAATTTGTTGAGGAGGACTATTCCTTGAGCTATACCTTCAAAAATGGTGCTGTATCGCTTAGGGATGATTCCAACGAATTAATTAAAGGCGTCGCTAAATATGGCGATACATTCTCTTTTTCTAATTTGGGCGTTGATGTCGAGAGTCTCTCATATAACGTCCCACGTTATGGCTATCAATACCTATTTAATGGATTCACCATCGACTCAGATGCGACGAATTCGATTATCACGGATTCTATGCTCAAATGGACAAGCGGCGAAATTCTTCCAACTGAGGTTTCTGTTCTTGGCACCTTATTCGTTTCGACGGAAAACATGAGTTCCAATCCTGAATATGCAACGTATGTATCTAATGGTTCGGAATGGATATCATTAGGAAAACTATCAGACAATATAAAACTTTCTTTTTCTTGCTCATTTGACGAGGTAGAAAAGGAATTTAACGCTTCTATAGTTAAAGACGGTTTTGTAGTTGAAACCATCCCGGTTAAATATGCTGTTGAGGAAATTAGCGTTTCCAATGATGGATCCACAATTACGATTTCAAATTCCAGGGGAGTTTCTTGCTCGGTCGATGGGACTTCCTACACCGCCGAATACATTAAATTTACAGAGGATAATTCCGATAGGATTCAAGAGAATTTCAGCGAGAAAAATGTTGATTTATCGCATATCATGGGAGATTGCGTGATAACCATAATGTGAAAATAAGGGCCGTTCACCGTTGAAGTGAGGCCCTTTTCATATTGGGGCGTTTATTAACGGGTTGTTTTTAGGTATTCCAAAAACTTCGTCAACGCTTTATATCTATGCGAGACGGAATTCTTTTCTTCTTCGCTGCATAGACCAAAGTCTTTATTGTTCTCGGTGCAATGGAACGATGGATCGTATCCAAAGCCGCCCGTGCCATGCAGTTCATTAAGGATATAACCGGTACAAACCCCTTCAAATATCAAAGGTTTTGCATTTTTGTTTTCTAAGAAACATATTGCGCAATGATATTCGGCTTTCCTATCCATGTCTTTCAGACGTTTGTTAATTTCTTCAAATGCTTTAGCGTATGAACCGTCACATTCAGTCTCTACAAACCTTGAAGAGAATATTCCCGGAAAATGACCTAATGAACAAATTTCAATGCCTGAATCATCTGAAATAACAGGGTATGTAACGAGTTCAGATACCGCTTTGCATTTTATATAGGCATTCTCACCATATGTCGTTCCTGTCTCATCGGGATTTACCGAGACGTTTATGTCTCTTAATGTGAGGACTTTATAGCCGATTGGCTCAAGCATTTCCCTATACTCTTTAACTTTGTCTTTGTTGTTTGTTGCTAATACTAATGTTTTTTCCATGGAACAATAATAATTGTTTTTCTCACTTTGAGTAGTGGAAAAATTAGTTTCCCTATTTCTTAATCACAAATTGCGAATTATCGATTTGCCTTATCGCATTCGACTAAAATTTGTATATCTATATAAACAATCGTTCTATGATTCTGCATTTTTATTTTGTTTATTTTTGTACCTTGCATTTTATTTTGTCTATGAATGCCTTTATGCCCATTGTAGTCAGAACAACCAATTGGGTGAAAGGGGTGAATGGCCCTATCCACCAAGCCCACATGGCCGAACCTATGCCCCATAGCCAGTTACGAACGCTTTCGTCTCGATAGCAAATGAATCCCGCTAGATAGAATCCCCATACGCTCGAAGAATAAACAAGGAAGACGATTATTAGTATTATTAAAATTTTCCAGTCGTGGCATGCCATCCATACCCAACGGAATGGATATGACGTCCAGAACCAGATCCACATCCAGAATCTTTTCCATTTCGAAGGTTCTTGTCTGATTTCGGTTTTGCGACGTTCTTTCGAAGCAAGATACTCATTTAGGGCTTTTCTCGCTTTGGTTTCGTTTTTTGTCGTATCCTCGTTATTTGTTTTAGCCATGGCGTCTATTTTCTTCATTGGGGATAGTACCACAAAAAAGGCTTCTAATGGAATGTTTTGTTCGGCGTTTTCCTTATTTGGAGGAAAACTAAATTAATCCAGCTTGCTTAAAGAGTGTGTGCGCGGTTTTGTGCGTTTATATAGAAATGAACATTCGTTGATCTTTCAACTGCTGCATTTCTAGTTAAGAGTTCTATTTTTGAGGAACCCAAGGTCGCGGTGTTATTTTCTCGTGCTACCGTTATAGACAAGAATATAGCTTCGCGTGCGCGTAAGCATCATTTATATGCGCGTCCATAAGCGCGATTACATGCCTATACACACCAATCTTCACAGGTGAAATACGCGTGCTAGATTACTCTTTACAACATTTAAAAAAAGGTCGATAGAATGTGAATTATTAGGAGGTTTCGAACATGAAACATAAAGAAATTATCAAGGCATTTGTCAAAAGCGCAGCTGACAGGGATATTACTCCGTTACTGGGGTATCTAGATCGCGATGTAGAAATCTACGATTATTATTTTAATTGTCGTAGACATGGAATTGATTCAGTCATCAATTACTTAGAAGAGTCCATTTTACAAAACAAAGAAATCGTAACAATCTTTGCTCGCCCGATTACATATATAGGCAAATTGACAAAACCGGTAGTCATCAAAAAAAGAGGCGAAATCGGCACTACACAAAGCTTCTTCCTTGATGACGAACAAGGGGTGTGTTTGTTTGTCAAATATATACAATACGTTAACTTTGATTCTCTTCCAATATCTTTTGAATTTAAAGAAGGGGAAGAGAAGATCCTTAGTATAACGATAAATAATCGTAATATTGTGAACTATGTATCTTCGTCTTTTGCGAAGGAAGATAAAAATAAAAGCTACATAGCGTAATTATTGATTATCAAGTTGTTTATTTGCTCAATTCTATCTTTCGATGAAGTTGAGATTAAATTAACTTTCGGGGAATGATTGGGGGTATTTGTGGCTTTAGTCGCTGGGAAGAGCGTTTTGAGCGTGTGTTCTTTAATAGGTTTCCTGCCATAAAGGTTAACAAAATTAATTCTTTTGAAGGCATACATTTGTTCCCAGATTGCCGCTTATTGTCTAAAAAAATGAAATGAATGTCTTACAAAAATAGCCAAAAACTACCGCTAGCGGCGAAGAAGAAAAACCGAAAGCAAAGGATGCAATATCATTCCCCCACGACTAACCGAATCCGTGGCAATTCTTTCGTATGTTTAGGTGAACTCAAAAGGATTTACTCTAGTCAATTTTACAATAAAAAACCCTCGATTATTTCGAGGGAATTTATCTACTGGAGCAGGTGATGGGAATCGAACCCACGTGGCCAGCTTGGAGGGCTGGAGTTCTACCATTGAACTACACCTGCATTAACCTAATGGCGGACCATACGAGATTCGAACTCGTGATCTTCTCCGTGACAGGGAGACATGTTAGGCCGCTACACCAATGGTCCATCGGTTAGCGTGTGATACTATACCACACCTTTAGGCAAATAGTAAATATTTCTTATTTAATTTTTATATCCTCTAATATCAATGATCGAATTTCGTCTCCGAGTTGATTTGGGTCGACATCTTTGTAATCTTCGAATCTATATACTTTTAGGCAATTTACTTTCACTTTATGGATTTTGCAAAGTAAGAAATTGTTTACATCATGAGTCTTGTGTAATGCCGTCACAACAATTGGAGCCTTCGCTTTAATTGCGGCCATGAGTGCGCCATTGTGGAACGGCCCCATATCTCCTTCGACCTTTCCTCTTGTTCCCTCTGGGAAAATGCCAACGCTAACGCCCTCTTGAATCAATCTTTGCGCGTTTCTCATCATCTCGAATCCTGATGACAAATCATCTCTATTCAGTTTAAGGTATCCGCATTTGTACATGAGTGGTGAAGCCCATGGCAACTTGAATAAAGAATCTTTGGCAACAAAGACCAGCTTGTGTTTCCTTAGTATTTTATCCAAACAGAAAGAATCGATGTTTGAACGGTGGTTCCCGACAACTAAAAACGCCTGATCATCTGGAACATTCTCAAATCCGTTCGCTTGGATCTTTACCGAAAAAAGCGCCAAACAAAAGTCAGTTAATCTAGAGAGGTGAATCCTGTCTTTTTGATGATATTCAGGAACGCAATCCTTCTTGTATCCTATTCCTTGAATTGATGCCACGGAAATAAGAATCAGGAAGGCGAAAACGAAAAAGGCAATAACTAGCAACGGAATGTAGACTGCATTCAACCAAGCTGGATTTGGGTTTATTGCAAAATAAGAAATGCATGAACTTGCGATAATGCTCACAAGCAAAAAAGGTATTGATACTAACATACTAATTATTAACCGCGGGCTTTGTAGCTTGTAACTCCTAAGACCGTCTCGCCATCTATCTGCAAGGCACATGGTCTATCAAATGAAACTTCGATTTCATGCCCAACCAAAGTTGTGCATTTCCTTTTGTGTTTTTGCAACTGGCCTTTGAAAATGTCAGGGAACGCAATCAAGGAACCCAATTTGGAAACGCCGCAATAGACAACAGTTGTAAGCTTACCCTCTGTATTTAATCTATCCTGTTCCGGAGCCACCATCATTCCTCCGCCGTAGAACCTGCCGTGCATTGCAGGAGCGAGCCAACAATGTTTGAAGACGCGCGTTTCGCCGTCAACTTTGACGGTCGCGGTGACTCTTTTGAATTTGAAAAGCAGGCCCTTTATGGCGATTGATGTGTAGTTAACCGGTTTATCGCTCTTAGCTCTCAATCTATCTCCCTCTTCGCAGCACCAGCCGTCAATGCCATAGCCGATACCGTTAATGAATTTCTTCGTTTCACCGTTAATTGTCACTGTTGGAAGATTTTTCACGTATTTGTTTATTTGTATGAGTTTGGCATCTTTTCCGGCGACGTCGTTCATGAAGTCGTTTCCTGAACCTGCCGGATAGTACCAAAGTTCGTTTTCAAGTTTGTCTGTGTCGACGTCATTGATGAAGTGGTTGAGCGTTCCGTCTCCGCCAATGAGAGTAATCGTGTCTTCTGGTCTCAATTCAGATAAAAAAGAGGAATAGTTCAATCCGATGACATTGATGGTCTTATATGGTTTAGTCAAAGATTTTGTATATTCCTCAATTGCCGCTTTTGCGGCTTTGTTGTTAGATAATTCGTTAAATAGAACGTATTCCATTTGAGTTTCCCCGCTTTCGCTGCAAGTATTTTACCTTGTGCGCAGGTGCAAAGAAACAAAAAATGTTTTGGCTTACAAGCCAAGCCAGCGCTGGAGCATTGCCTCAGGCATGTAACCCGCTCTCTGTTCAATCATCTTACCGTCTTGAAACTTTATGAGCGTTGGAACCGCGCTAACTCTGAATTCAGCAGAAAGAAGTGGTGCCTCCTCGGCGTCTACTTTGATAACTGTTAACTGCGGGAATTGGTTTGCTAACCCCTCAACAATTGGAGAGAGCATTTTGCATGGCCCGCACCATGTTGTGAAGAAATCAACGAGGACTAATCCCTCTTTAATCGAATCATGGAATTCGTCGTAATCTGAAATGTGCTTAATCATATTCTTTCCCCTTACGTCCAAAACAATATCATGAAAATCCCATAAATAATAATGATATGCACCGGATAGTATAAGTAATTCGCTATTCTGAACCATTTAGAATCGTATCCACGCTTCCCATTGTAGAGGAGAATGAACAACCCACTGATAACGGAATACGTTTGAGAATGATATTGATATAAATAGGTGTCGGTTGTTTGGCCAAAGAAATAAGCTAGGGCCCAGAAAAAGACATTTACCAAAAGCAACATGATAAATGCCGTATAATTCGAAAGTTTTCTATAATCATCAGATTGTCTAAAGACCTTTAAATCAAAATTGGTTGACTGAGAGAATTTCCTGGAAATGACATCGGCAAGGGGATACGAAAAATAGAAGGCAACGAATAGGGCAAAACCAAATAAATCATAATCCGCCCATAGAGCAGGAACGAACCAATTCAAAGCTCCTACTCCGTGATATAAGAATACGTCCGCTAAAAAACTTAAGAGGATATAAGCAATCGGCAAGGAAGAAAGCAATTTCTGCCACCATTTTCCGGACCACAAAGTTGCAATAAGCGCGAATAGTAAAAGCTCGGTAAAAGCGTGAGGGGGCATAATTGTCATATCCTTCATAATTGCCCCGATCACCAATTCAATTATTGTCATCGGTAGGCATATCATCCCGATTCTACCGCAGTATTTCCATTTATTTGATGTATGCCTTAATCCTTCCACGAGCATGAAAATAAATAATGGCAACGACAATCTTCCGATGATTCTCAATATATAACCGACTAGATAACCAACAGATGTCGTATCGACATAAACCATCCAAAGGCACGCACCAATGTGGTCGCATGTCATTGACAGGATTCCAATTATTTTTAGTACATTCTCATTCAGTATTCTTTTCATAATTTCTAAGCTTGCGATTGTAAAAATAAACTATATATGGTCATCCCAACCGAAATGGCGTTGTTCGTTATGTGAGCGGTGACCGAGCCCGCAAAACCCAGCCAATCATATATTGCCGAAAGAGCTATGCCTCCGAAAGCATATCCCGGGAAATAAAGCCACTCAACCGGGTCATTAAAACTTTGCATATGGATCAAACCGAACACCAAGCCAACCCCTATGTATGCGACAACCGGGTGGATTCTCTTCAATAGTGTAAACAACCCGACTCGATACATTATTTCCTCAACTATCGGCGCTAACAATGCTGCGAACACAAAATATCCAAATGGAGAATATTCGAGAATGGATATCAATCCTGTTGAATTGCCGTTCATCTCCCCAGGCATTATTTGACTCGCGAGAGAACTCCATAGCGAGGTTATGATAAGCATCGCTATTCCTAAAGGAATTCCTAATAGAAATTTCGTGTTTTTAAAGGTTTTCCAGATATCGATGAAGTCTCGCCTCATTATTCCGATGATAATGAATAAGGCGGTCATATCGCCCCCGAAACTCAACCAGAAGTTCAAAGCGCCATAATTGTTTTGCTCCCACGTTGCCACGGATTCCTTATCGCCAAGTTTGGAATAGAGCACGGCGAGTAGGACGTTTTCAGCGATGTAAATCAGGATTTTGATGAAAACAAATTGAGTAATCGCTAGAAAAAATTCTCTTATATGTCCGATTGGGGTAATTCTATCGAACGAGATTGCACGTTTGTCTCTGTTGTCGTTTTTCCCGCCGCAGTGCGGACAGGATTCTTTGACCGGGTCGAACTTTTTCCCGCATTGATCACATATCTTAGATTTGAAAAAATTTGCCATAGCTGTTTTGTATAACAAACATTCTAATTGATTTTCTAAATAAATCTACCTCATAATTTAATTATGCTTGCGGATATTGTAACCATAGTAAATTACGGATTGATTGGCGTTGTGGTCTTCATTGCCGTTGCGCTCCTGTATTTCTTCTTCCGAGGCTTGTCTAGAGGCTGGAGATATGGAACATACCGCATTGTCATGTTTGCTATCTTTTTTGTCGCTTGTTTTGTATCTTTGAAAAGTTTAGCGAATGTTTTGGGAAACCTTAATTTAAGCAGCTTTGCGATCCCCGATTTCAATATCAGCATTCCGAACGGCGATGAGACCATAGTTCTTTCTGCTCATGTCACAACTGCGTACCAGACTGGTTCCAGTTTAATTGAGCAGCTTCTGAAGGCGTATAATGTCAACGTCGACCCGGAACGTTTATCTCAATATTCTATGGCCCTCACTCAATCGCTTTTAGCGATGGTCCTGATGATGGTTGAATCTCTTGTTATTGTGACACTGGGAAACCTTTTGGTTATGGTCATATGGCATTTGATTGTCAAAAGATTCATTAGCAAAGACAAACGCAAACAAAAATTGAAAAAAGGCAAATTGATCAGTGGATTCGAAGAACTCCTCATTGGCACGGTTTGCTTGTGCATGTTAATCGCTCCGCTATCGGCAATGGTTAATTCTACTAGTGCATCTTGGAAGTCGGCGAGCAAAGAAGATGCTAAAACCCAAAAACGTGTCGAGGCCGACAATTCCACTTACCAACTAGTCAATGATGTTTTGAATACTTATGATAAATCCGTATTTTCACAACTGTTTTTCAGCTGGGCTAAAAATGAAAATGGCCAAACGCTTGACGTTTCGCTAATGGAATATTTAACAACCGTAAATCTTGGTACATCATCGGTTAATTTCTTAAATGAATTATCAGCTTTGACAAAAAGTGCCTCATATGCGGTACAAGGCGGAATTCTTAGCGAGCAAGGATTCCAGAAGCAGAATGTCGGCGCCTTTATTTCCTCTGAATTTGCGCCGGAATTGGTAAGATCTCTCGGCGCTAGTTCTTTGGTCACAACCATTTTTCCATATGCCGTTGCGGTTGCTTCCAACATGGATTCAATTGCAAAGTACGTTAAAACCGATGCCGGATTGGATATTGATTACACATATGACTATGCAAAAACTTTTGACGATCTTGCAAATTTGTATGAGGCGGTTGTAGATTCCGGAGTCATCAACGAAATTCTTAATGAAGATTTGTCGCTTAAAGACCCGGATGAATATCTGACGCAAGATTTTATCGAAGAGAACAGGGGCATTTTGGAAACGGTCCTATCGTCTTTAGATGATGATTCGATGCACCTTTTTGATTCCATTGTCGAGTCCGCTCTATTTGTCAGATGTGCAGAAGAAGCCGAAAAAGAAGCGGCCGATCCAGAGGCATATAAAACCAAATTGATGATCAAAGACTTCTTGCCAGACTTTGAAAATGCAGATGAAGACGGCAATGGCATACCCGATAGAGTGCCAGCCTCATATCGAGCGATTAAGTGGGGTGATGAATTGGCGAATGTCGTTGACCCTGTTTTGGATTTGATGTGCATAGATCCAGACGTGATCTCCGTTGTATTGAACACAATTGACGGCGGAGATTTGGAATACTCCGATTTAATAAAAATTACGGTTGATAACTATGATGCCGTCCTTAGCGTAGTTTGCGGTGCCGAATCATCGAGCGACACAAATGTAAAGGAGGCGCGTAAGTCTAATAAAGGTCTTCTTCAATCCTCATTTGTTGAAAGAGCTATGAACAAATTGCTCGCAATCTTATCAGACCAGTTGAATTCCATGCTAAAACTTGACGGGGAATTTGCAATTGATTTGAGCGATGTTATGGAACAACTTTCTGATGAGGATATGGACGTTCAAATATCCAATGTCACAAACGAGGTTAGACGTATGTTTGGCGTCGTTACCGAATTTATCAACACTGAAGCCGGGTCTGAGTTTTTGAAGAATCTAGACACAATGCCAGGCGTTTATTTTGACAAAGACGGCAAGTTCTTGGGAGTCGATGACAATTTGCTTTCTTCCCTTTCCTCGGCATTGGTTAAACTTGACGATTCTTTAATTATTCAAGAGGTCATGCCGAAAGCCTTAGGCGGATTCTTATCAGGCAACGATTCGCCGTTAAAGTCCATGAATCTTGGCGACATCCATTTGGATTTCAGCGTTGACAATATTGGCGAAGAGCTCTCCGAATTAATCGTTCAATTTTCTAAATGTCAGGAACTGGTTTCCTACATCATGTCTATAGGTACGATTTCAACAGATGACGTCGCCTCTGCTTCAAGCGCCTTATCCGGTCTTGCAAAATATAGCGATCAGCTGCTTGATTTTCTTTTGTTCGTCGCCGATAGCAAAATTATCAACCCCGCAGTCGATGGCAAACAAAACTATAATATTGCAGAAATTCTTAAAACTCTCCTGAACTCGGTATTTAAGGATCCGACAAGCACAATTGAGAGTGTTGTCTTTTCTTCCGATTTTGACATCGATAGTGAATTAGAATCTGTTGTTAATCTTTTGGTGGACTTTGATAAATACAATGTAGTGGAACTCGCCCTGGGCGTAGATAGCAACACTCTGGACTTATCGATTTTCTCGTCGATTGATTTCGTTGATTTGTTCTCGAATATTGATGGCTCTAAACTTATGAGCTCGTTGGTTGGCGATTATTTAGATGAACTTTTATTTAACGAAGGCGGCGCAATGCATGTGGATGGCGCTGACGTCTCGTTTAAGAATGTCGTTTCTTGGTCCTATGAAGGCAAGACGATAAACACTTTAGTCAAAGCCGCGACGGAAATTGGTGATTTGAAGAACATCGATTTCTTCAATTCCGATCCATATGCCGTTGAATCAATCATCCTGGCTTTATCTCAATCTTCGTTGTTTGTTTCTGATGATGGGTATCAATTTTCCAATTACATTGCCGGATTGCTTGTCTCGAATATCGAAAAGGCCGGTTCGGATGTTGCCAAGATTTTCGCCGATAACGACGGCGTTAGCTATTCTAATCTAGAGTATTCAATCAAATCCGTCAGCAAGGAGGAGTGGGAGGATGAAGCGCATTCGCTATCCCAAATTCTCAGATATCTTTCCCCTTGCAAAAATGTCATTTCTGATAGCAACATCAACCTAAAAGAAATCAATTTGAATGCAGTTGAAAATCTGCTTGAATGCGTGACGGATTCCAAAGCGTTTGGCATGGTCGTGGTCCCAAATTTCTATAATACGATCATTGACGCATTAACCAGCAAAGGGATGGATGCGTTCAATAACGCAAACACCGACTTCATTTATACTGCCAATTTTGATGATATTCATTATGAAAATCGCCAGCTCATAAAGATTCTTGAAGCCGCGATGGACCCTGTTTACGGCGTTGTTGCAGATGATGGTTCCGTTAAGAAAACCGATGTCAACAGTGTAGATTCTTATTATTTGGCGAATCCGTTGTTAAAGGCATTGGCGGATTCCCACGTTTTCAATTCGCTCTCCGACAAACAGATTTCTGATGGCGTTACGATGACGGCATTGGAAAAAGAGTTCTCAACGCTACTTGGCTCTTCATCCCTCTTTGAAAGCCAAGATAAGGTGGATAAAGCCATACTCAGTGTCACAAAAGGAGTTACGAACTTTGCTAAACGCGTTGATTTGTGGAACGAGGAAATAGATCATTTCACAGACGTCTTAACATCAATGCAAGAATTGGAGATCGATCTAAACGATTTCTCGTTTGATGATTTCTTCCCAAACGGAAAGGATGAGACGAAGAGGCAACAGCTCGAAAACGTTTTAAACGATATCAACGAATCGCAGATACTCCACTCCGTATTGCCATACCAAATTGACAAATCCGTTGATTTGCTTTCTGAAAAACTCGGATCGTACAGTATAGAAAACATTAACGCATACTACACGGGTTTAGATGAAGATGGTCTTGCAAATAGATACGATGAAATCGAAATCGAAAATCTTTCTTATATCATCCAAGATGGTTTGACAATAGGCGAACTTGATGTAACTTCTCTTCACGGAGAGAAGGTCGACAATCTTATGGATTTGATGAAGAGATTGTCCTCAAGCAATGTCTTTAACACAATCCGCGATTCTATTAGCGAGTATGAAATGACCGCTTTTGAAAGCGTTTATTATCAAGCGCTGAATAAAGCTGGAGTTTATAAGGATTCAAATCAGCTTAAAGCGTCTGTATATCAGGTCACCGATGGAATGAGGTCTGATTTATCTAAACTCGGCAGTCGCGGTGATATGTGGGAGGAGGAAATTGATTTACTCCATCAGACATTCATAGATTTGGATGAGATTGGGTTCGATTTGAATAATTTTGATTACGATGCGTTGGATGAATCGCAAGAAGGACAGCTTGCCGATATTCTTAACGATGTTGATAAGACAACAACCCTACACGCGATACTTCCGTTAGAGATAGAAGAGGCGGTTAAAAAGGTTGACGACGCTTTGGGCGAAGGTGTTTCGATTGGAACTGTCAACTCGAGGTACAACGGGACATCTATTTTATATTATGGCGATGGTTTGAGCGTCTCCGTTCCAAATAGATATAACAACGAAACTGAGTGCGAGCATATAGCAAGAATTGCCGTAAAAGGAATCCATATGGGCTCTGTTGACCTTAGCAAGGGCAACACCGATACCAAGTTCGTTAGCTTGCTCACCGATATGGGCTACTCAAATGTTTTCAATACGCTTCCTGAAGGAAACTACGGAGAAGAGCTCACGTCGCTAGAAACGGTCTACTCCACTTCCCTTAAGAAATCGGATATCTATGATACCAATGTTTCCCAAGCCGTCTCGCTTATGGTCACGGAAGGCGAATCAGACTTATTCAAGAGAGGCGAAGCATGGGAAGAAGAACTTGTTCATGTTAAAGACATTGTCGATGCATTAGGGAACATTGATATCGATATCAACGATTTTAATCTTAACGATTTGTTTGATGGCGGATCTAGAGATGAAACGAACAGGCAATTGTTCTTGAACCTCCTTAATAGGCTTAGCGATTCTTCGACGTTGCATTCTGTTGTACCACTAAAAATGAGATCAAGCATGAATTCCTATAGGGATTCGTTAAATTCTGATTTAGTCTCATTTGAGAATGCCAACTATGACTATATGGGCAAAACAGTCTACAACTTCCTTGATGCCGACAAGGGGTCTGTTTCCCTGCCTAACGCTTACGAATACGATGAGAATGAAACGCTTTCATATATCATCATGGAAGCCTCAACTCTTCCTGATGAAGATATAAGCGATTTAACCGCAATTGACACCGCTCCGTACACTTCGTTAATGAAGAAACTTTCTTCGAGCCACGTTTTCAACACTCTTGAAGAAGGGGTTACCCATTCGATAGATGCTTTAACGTCGTTTGAAAATACATATGTCTCCATTTTAGATGAAGGTGATGCCTATAAAGATTATGGGTCTAACGAACTCGTCGTTTGCAGGACAGTGACAATTGAAGCTACGAGTGGGATTACAGATTTCGAAAGCGTCAAATCAACTTGGGATGATGAAATAGATATGCTTGACCAGATTTTTGCGGATTATAAGAAGTGTGGCTTTACAATGCAATCTATCAATCTTACCAACCTCTTCCCAACGAGCGCTTCGGAAGATGAGGCCGAAGCCAATAGGCTTGACTTCAAGGAGTTGTTGGATGATTTGAATTCGTCCTTAACCATGCATTCGACAATCCATAATACCGTTGATGAAGCGATCGCAAAAGTTTCAAAGCGTTTTGGCGTGGAATCGATGGATAATGCAAACATTTTCTACACAGGTTATTCCGATAAAACATATAAACTCGGAAATAAATACACCGATGATGAAATCGAAATGCTTTCACTCATTGTCAAAGATGCGATGAGGATGCCATCAATCGACAAGAGCGATTTATCAACGATTGACGCGTCAAAGGTCACAAACGTTTTAGCGGAGTTAGCAAGAAGCCAAATTTTCAATTCGTTGAAAGACGGAGAAGAATTTACCGCATTCGATGCATCATACGCCTCACTTATGACAACCGAAGGCATATCGGACCTCTATTATTATGAAAACAATCCGCTAGATGCTGCTGCATCTTACACAACGCCATCTGAAAAGGCCAAGGCTGTGGCAAAAATTACTTGGAAGCCTTTGGATTTGACGAGCGATATCAATACATATGATGTCTCAAATATCAACGGCGATGTAGATTCTTTGAAATATGTCTTCTCTTATTTCGTCGATCCTGCAAATTCGGGTGTCATTAATTCACTCAATGGCGGCGCTGCTTCATTGAGTGGAGATGTTATTTACGGTGCTTTAACAAGACTCAATTCTTGCTCACTAACCTGCGATATGGTCCCAAATATTATTGATAAGACACTTAATGATTCGTCGTTCTCTCTAGGCTCAATTAATATCAAGAGGGCGAATCCTTTCTATTGCTATGATGGCTCTTGGGGAGATAAGTACGACGATGACGAAATCGAATCAATAGCCTCTATAATAACTCACAACAATAATATGAAGGACAGCGGTGGAGATAGCATCCTATCCAATCTTGATAGCGCAACATTCACTAGCGCCACGGTTGATGAATTGAAAGCGATGTTAACCTCTATGAACGAGAGCAAGGTCTTCCATCTTGCTGGCGCAAGAGATGGCTCTATGCACTATGAATCGTCGGTTGATTCATGGAAAGAATCGTGGACTGTATTTGAACAGGTTTTAGCAACCATCTACGACAAATCAAATCTTGCATTGCTATCTTATGATTCAACTATAGATTCGTCATTTGCTTCTTATAGCGAAAAATTAGCGTACAGAATGGATGAATTCCGTAATGGCACACTCGATTCTTTGCATGGAAATGACGCGAATCGTTATGAGATTGAGATTGACGCTTTGTGCAACGCGATAGACCTCGCAATTGACATGAATCTTGTTTCTTCGGGATTAAATCTTGGCTCGTTCTCACTTGACTCACTTTCCCCTGCCGACATCAAAACGCTATCGTATGCTTTAAATAATATGGATATCGTATGTGATGCTCTACCTAACAAGATAGTTTCATTCGTTTCAACAATGGGACTTAACAAATATAGCGATGTTAACGTTGGCGGAGAGAAGGTTAATGTTGCCAATTATTTCGTCGGACAACAAGCGATGAAGGATGGGGCTATTGAATCGATATACGTCTTGGCGAATGCCGTTTATGAAGTCGATCACTACATTGTTCTTGATGGTTCAGGCTCAGTCAATATGAGTGAGTGGATACTCAAAGACGGTAAGTTCTCATCCGTTCTCGAATTCATCGATGAGCCAAACGGTTTCTTTGCTGGAGAAAAGTATGTTGGCGTATCTTCAACCGGCGATCGTTTGGAGACCATGTCCAAGGTAGATGGAACGTCCTATGACTTTACCGCCAGAGACGTGTTCTTCTATAACGTTTCGAATTTCGATATCAATGGAAGCGTTGCCAATTTTGGATCATATCTTGGAAATGGCGATTCGCTCATAGAGGATTTGAAAGGTTCTAGAACGGCATTTGACAAAATTTCAAAGACGAGTGATGCATATTTGGAGGAAGAAGATGCCTTGAGGTCCTCCATCATTAATTTGGGGACGGTCTATGCCGCTTTGTCTTCCGCTTCTTCCTTGACAGCTATTCCGACTCATTTAGCTGAGTTTGAAGCGCTGTCTAACGCTTCCATCATCTCTTCCGTCGAATCGTTGTTTGATTATTCGATTTTGAATAACGGCTATATTTCTGAAAGATACGCTTCTGGTCTCTTAGGAGAACCTCTTTATAGAGCTAACATCTATATTAATGGTAACGCATATTACACAGCGATATTCGATTCAACTCTTGGAATGGCCGGATATCCATATCCTTCAAGCTATTACGATGGCTCTAATGTAAGGCTGCGTTCATCGTATGATTCTAATTCGGTTTTGACTAATTACTCATTCTTCGATAGCGGCGATATCTCAAGCGAAGACGTTAAGAAAGCGTATTTGAGTATGCTCACAATCACTCAAGAAATCGGAATCAACGCCACAACCTCATCGCATGCCTTAGATTCGTCCAAATTGTCTTCTGCATTCGCAACAATCGATGCGTTGGCGAGCAATTCAAGGGTTGATGCCCTCACAAAATTATTCTATCTCTCTTCCACATATGACTACCTCCTTAATAGAGGTACATTCCACGGCTCGTACCTCTCGACTCCGGAGTGCGATGTGCCAAATCCATTTGACTCATCGTTTACGTATGGTGGATTATCATCGTTAATTGCTTAGTATGTCTCAGTTATTACCATATCAAGAATATACAAGCGAAATTAAAGTTCTAGGATCGCGCTTCATAGCCGTTCTAGAACCGATTCTCGATGAGAGTGAGATAGATGCCCATCTTGAACGTTTAAAGTCTCTATACCCTAAGGCGACGCATTATTGCTACGCTTCTAGGTTTGGACCAAACGAGAGGATGAGCGATGATGGTGAACCATCGCGCAGTGCTGGAATGCCGCTTTTGACGATATTACGACAGCACGGAATAACACAGGCTCTTGTCCTTGTTATCAGGTATTTCGGGGGAACCAAACTAGGGTTGC
Source organism: bacterium (assembly GCA_963643345.1). Taxonomy (GTDB): domain Bacteria; phylum Bacillota_I; class Bacilli_A; order RFN20; family CAG-826; genus UBA4951. The sequence continues at coordinate 25,189 of CAVIJK010000001.1, forward strand.
CTAGACTGACAAGAACTTATAGAGATGCGGCGGAAGACGTTATCGCAAAGGCTAAATTTGCTACCATAATCGATGGTTCTACCGAGACATTGACCATGAGCTATGCCAATTACGATTACGTCAAAAAACTTGTCGCAAAGACAAACCTCGAAATGTATGGCGAAGTATTTTCCGAGGAAGTGACCATCACCTTAAAAGGCGAAACTGAGTCACTAACAAAATTCGTATCTTCCCTCCCTTATGAGATCTGCAGGGGAGATGTTACACCGATTAAATTATTAAAGGAGGCAAAACAATGATCCCTTCAAACGAATATGCTGCAAGAAGACAGAGAATCATCTCCGTCATGGAAGAAGACAGCATCATGGTTCTTTTCTCAGGAGTTGAGAAAGTTTCCAGCGCGGATGAATATTACCCATTCGAGGTAAACCGCAACTTCTATTATTTAACAGGTATCGATCAACCTGACTCAAGTTTGATCCTCGTCAATACCGATGGGGAAATAAGAGAATTCCTATTTGTTTCACCATTCGATCCGGTTAAGGAAAAATGGTATGGTAAGAGACTCACTTTGCAGGAAGCGTCAAAGATTTCTGGAATTTCCAATGTGCAAGTCAACACAACAATCATGGCAAAGGTGGCCGCTATACTTGACCCAACTCTTGCCCAATATGGAGAAATCTCGCATGTGTATTTGGACTTTGAGCCAGAGATTAAAATCGCAGATGAGACCACGACTAGAGATTACAAAGACACTCTTGCCGCTTCATTCCCGTCCGTCGAGATTCTTGACGCATATCCATTGATCACGACTTTGAGGCTTAGAAAGTCCAATAAGGAAATCGAGGAGATGAGAAGCGCAATCAGATCGACTAAACTTGGCATCTATTCGGTAATGAAAGATATGGCGGATGGAAAACGCGAGTTTGAAATGGCTGACACATTCCTCCACACAATCAATGACGATAATGGATATCAGGGCTTGGCGTTCACGACTATTATGGCTGCCGGCAAAAACGCTACTTGTTTGCATTATAGAACCCTTCAAGGCACCATGCACGATGGCGACCTTCTCCTTATGGATTTAGGAGCAAGAAACGGCTATTACTGCGCCGATGTTTCGCGTACAGTCCCAGTAAACGGAAAATTCACAAAAGAGCAGAAAGAGATTTATAACATTGTTCTTGGGGCCAATAAGATGGTCGCTTCGATTCTTAAACCAGGCGTTACTATCGAAGAATTGCAACAGGCGACAATCATGTATCTCGCTGAGGAATGCTTGGCGAAAGGCTATATCTCCAAAAAAGAAGATATCATGAATTATTATTTCCATGGCGTTTCACATTTAATTGGCCTGGACACACATGACGCGTATTTTGCCCCAAATTCAAGGGAATCGAAAAAGATTAAGCTTGAACCGGGAATGATTATCTCGGATGAGCCAGGCTTATATATGGCAGATAGGGGAATCGGAATTAGAATCGAAGACGACTTGTTAGTCACCGAAGATGGATGTGAAGTCTTAACCGCGGAGATTATTAAAGAAGTCGATGACATCGAAGCGTATCTTGCAACAAAGAAAAAATAAATAATCAGCCTACAGCAATGTGGGCTTTTTTCTTTCATCATAGAGTTTATAATAAACTCATATGAAGAAATACATCTTGGCAGTAGACCAGGGCACGACATCGACACGTGCCATTTTAATCAACAAAAAGGGCGAGGAAGTCTATAAAGCTCAACGCCCAGTCGATTGCTATTTTCCTAAAGCGGGATGGGTAGAACAAAGCGCGGATAACATTTGGGTTTCCGTAGTTGATGTCATCAACGAATTGATGATTGTCAGCAGCGCTAAATGGGAAGAGATTGCCGGAATTGGTATAACCAACCAGCGTGAGACCACGGTGGTGTGGGATAAAGCGACGGGTAAAGCTATTCACAACGCTATTGTCTGGCAGTCAAAGCAAACTCAAAAGATTTGCGACCGTTACGAAAAGAAGAAATCTTTCATAGCCGATAAAACGGGGCTTAGATTAAACTCGTATTTTTCATCGTCTAAAATAAGATTCATTTTAGAAGCGGTTCCAGGTGCAGAAGAAAAAGCCAAGAATGGGGACCTTTTATTTGGAACAATTGAGACATGGCTTATATATAAAATGACAAACGGTGCAGTGCATGCAACCGATGTTTCAAATGCCTCCCGTACTGCGTTATTCAATATCTATGATATGAAGTGGGACGATGAACTTTGTTCTCTTTGGAAAGTGCCTACTTGCATGCTTCCTGAAGTCAAGGATTCTTCATGTGATTACGGTGAGGCCACTTTTTTCCCTGGGCATGTTCATATTTATGGAGTTGCAGGTGATCAACAATCCGCGTTATTTGGTCAATGCTGTTTTAAGGAAGGCGAATCCAAGAATACATATGGCACCGGGTGTTTCATGTTGATGAACACCGGAAAGAGCCCGATTAAAACTAAATCGGGACTACTAACCACTGTTGCTTGGAGAATTAAAGGCGAGACAACCTACGCTTTAGAAGGCTCCGTTTTTATTGGCGGTGCTGTTGTCCAATGGATTCGCGATCAAACAAGATGGATTGAAGATTCAAGAGATTCCGAATACTATGCTTCTAAAGTCCATGATACGGCTGGCGTTTATTTTGTTCCGGCATTTGTCGGTCTTGGAACGCCATATTGGGATGATGACGCAAGAGGCGCAATTTTTGGGTTGACTAGAGGCGCCGATAGACATCACATAACCAGAGCTGCGATATATTCAATCGCCTACCAGTCCAAAGACGTGATTGACGCCATGAAGAAAGACGCCGGCCTTGACTTACCGGTATTAAAAGTTGATGGTGGCGCATCGGCAAACGGAATGCTCATGCAGTTCCAATCCGATATTCTTCAATGTGAGGTAAGAATTCCGAAAAATGTCGAAACAACCGCTTTAGGTGCTGGTTATCTTGCTGGTCTTGCTTGTGGTTTTTGGAAGGATTTGGAAGATATTGAGAAGAATGTAGGCATTCAAAAACGTTTCTTTCCTAAGATGGACCCAGATGAGGCCGATAAACTTTGCCACGGATGGTCTAAAGCGGTTATCGCTACGCGAGCGTTCAAAACAGAATAACGTTCCAATCCGTTATTGAGGAGTATGAGATTTAAAGACAATTTTGAGAAATTTAATAATGCCGTCGTGATTGCCCCAAACGAACTTCATGACTCTTTTTTGCGTCTAAAAAACATACATCCAGACCTTGATTTTCAAATAATGGATATCAACCAGTTCGTCTCGATGTTCATGTATCAATATGATGATAGGGCAGTTATCGATTTGCTTGAGAGGGGATGTTCGTATCGAGAAGCTAATCAGCTTTTAAAATTGATGTCCAGCAAAAGATGTGGGCTTCTCTTGAACGATGATTTAAAACAGATTAGACACCAATTGTTAACGGATTATTTCTTATACCCCATCGCCTATCCTGAGAGGACATTTGCCAATAAAACAATAATCATATCTGGATATCACTACGATGAGTTCATAAAAGAGTGCCTAAAGGGTATTGATGTTGCCGAAATTATTCGTCTCGATTGCGAAAAAGCAGAAAATCCTATTCGTTTATACATGTCTTTTAGCGATATTTACGAAGAGGTACATTATTTATTCAACGCCATCGCAGAGGATATTGATTCGGGAACCGATATAAACGACATCTATGTCCTAGGCGCAGATGAATCTTACGACATGTTATTTAACGATTTCGGAAGACATTATGGATTTGAAATCGAAAGTGGAACACCATGCGATTTGGCTCATTCTCAAACCTTCATTAATTATTTGGGCATGATTAACTCAGGAGAAAAAGAGGGCATCTTTGATAAGCTCATTGAAGATGGCTTCCCTGTTGAGGATGTTGAGTCTATTGAGAAAATGTCTCTCAGGTATTCCGGTGTTTATGATAACCCTGACGATGATTTACTTCTTCTTAAAGAAATCTGCAAGACAAAATCTGCGTACAAACCCGTTAAAACCAATATCGTAAGAAGACTTAACGGTTTCGTTTGCCCTCAGGGTGCCCATGTTTATATAGTGAATTTTTCGATGGGAAAATTCCCAAAAATTGTAGAAGAAGATTCTTTCTTCAATGATGAAAAATGTTCTATTTTAGGTTTTATGACCACTTCCCAGAAAAACGAAGAGACCAAAAAAGAACTTTATGATTTGCTTTTATCTCCAGAAATCAAACTTATCTCCTTTAAAAAGAAAGCGTTTGGTAGCGAATACTTTGAATCATCTTTTGTTGGAAATCTTTCTTTAGAGGAAGTTAAGTCGCCGCTTTGCAAATATGAATATGCGGATGATAAAGGAGTGTTATTTCTTTCTTCATTCAAAGATAAGTATAGAAATTACCTTATCGTGGATAGAAGGCTGCGTGGGCTTGAGAAAGAAATTGATATCCCGGAATACAACACGTTCGATTATAGATTCAAACGCTTTGAGATCGAGGATAAATACATTAAGAGAAACTATTCGTCTTCTTCGATTAAAACGTTTAATTCATGCCCGTTCAGCTATTATTTGAACCGCGTTTTAGGCATCGAGACTTTTGAAAAAACTTTTGCTTCGAAATCCGGGACGATCTACCATGATTTTTTGGATTGCTATTACAACGACCCGTTTTTCGATGAAGATATTTCTTGGTCTAGATGCATCCAAACTCAGGAGGTTAACGGCTACGTTTTTACCAACAAAGAAAGAGCTTTACTCGAAATCATTCATAAATACGCTTTGGATTTGATTCAATTTAACAAGACTCACGAAAATGAAATAATCAACAAAACAATTACGACCGAATCGTCATTTAAACAAAAACTTGATTGTAGGCCTGAAGTTAGCATCAATGGAAGATACGATAAGATTATTGAGTTTGGAGATAAATCACAGTACTACTGCGTAATTGACAATAAAACCGGCTCGGAAAGATTTGATCAATCGATGCTTTATTATGGATTATCGATTCAGCTCCCTTTCTATGCATATTTTGCTAAGCACGATGAAAAACTTAAGGATAAGGAATTGGTCGGACTCTATATTGCCCCGTTATTAAGTGTGCCTCTAGTGTCTGACGGCAAAAAAACTTATAAAGAGTTAGAAGAAAAGTCATTTAGACTTGATGGCGTTTTTTTGATGGATGAGAAAGCGTTAGCGGGTTTTGACCCTAATTTTAGGGATTCTACATATATTGACGGGTGCTCCGTTTCCAAAAAAGGCGATTTTATCGATAGATCTAAACCTGGTTTTGGAAAGGTTAAAACGAAAGAGCAAATGGATGAACTCGCCAGTAGAGCTGAACAAGTCGTTTTGGACGTGGATGACAAAGTCACGAAAGGGGAGTTTGATATTTCTCCTATTCAAATTAAAAACTTGTTCTCTTCCTGTGAACATTGTCATTTCAAAGCCGTTTGTTACAGGGACGAGAAAGATATAAAGAGGCTTCAAAACCCAAAAGGTATGGAAGATGAAGAGGAGGGTGCTGAAAATGGCGTGGACTGATAAACAAAAGCAAGCGATTGATTCCAGAGAAGGCAATTTCCTCGTATCTGCAGGCGCAGGATCCGGCAAGACCGCCGTTTTAACCCAAAGAATCACAGATATCATCGCATCGAAACAAGCCAAAATCTCTGAATTTTTGGTCCTGACATTCTCCAATAAAGCCGCCCATGAGATGAAGACTAGGATTAGAAAATCCCTTAAGAAAAACGGGATGGATGAAGAATCCGAACAAGTTGAGCTGGCGGATATAACCACTTTCGATGCCTACGCAAGAAGAATTGTGATTAAATATTCTGATAAATTGGGAATAGACCCCAATTTCAACGTTATCGACGAAACGTACCTCGAGACACTCAAGAGGCATTTTCTTGACGAGATTATTGAAGAAGGGTTATCCAATCAGCGGATAAAGAAAACATTCGAACGCTTCTCGATTAAAAATTGCGATAACATCATTGATTTGGTGATGAAATTGCAAAAATTCGCGGATAAATACGGGGATAGGCTTGCACTTTATGAAAGCCTTATAAAACGCGTTACCAACAAAGAGTGGGTCGACGTTTGTCTTAATGAGCTTTATTCGAATATAAATTTTCATATACATGAGTGTTTAAATCTTATCGATCAATATCAAAACGATGACGCCGCAGAAGCCGATAGAGCAATCATTGCTCCGTTTGCCGATTTGAAGACGTATGATGCCTTCTATAAACTTTCTTCCCAAACGCCTGTCAAATTCAAAATATTCAAGGGCGATGCAAAGCTTGATAGTTTTACCAATAGTGTTCGCCAGAACGTTAAGGATGAATTTAGGTCTTATCTCAATTTGGCTAAATCTCTCGGAGATTCTAATAACCAAAGGGCAAGGCTTGGCGAAATGAGTGATGACATCATTTCCATTATTGTTCTTTCCAGGAATTTGGATGACCAAATCAATCTATTTAAGGGAAATGCATCCGCTTGGACGTTTGCTGATGTTTTTTCGTTTGCTTGTCGCGCTGTGAGGGATAAAGAAATTCGTGAGGAAATTGCTAGCAAGTACAAATTCATTATGGTTGATGAGTACCAAGACACCAATATGCTTCAGGAAAATTTTATTAAAGCTATTGCAAGAAACAATGTCTTCGCTGTTGGAGATATAAAACAATCAATTTATAGATTCCGTAATGCAGAACCGTCTATTTTTGCCGGTAAGTTCGAAGCATATGGGAAAAATATAGGCGGGACATTGATAAAACTTCAGGACAATTTCCGTTCAAGAAAAGAAGTGGTCGATGATATTAATAGCATCTTTTCAGGGTGCATGTCAGATGAGCTTGGGTCTGTTGATTATGCAAAAGGGCATTCGTTCAATTGGGGGAACAAGGATGCCTATGGCTCTACATGTAGTGAAGAACATAATTGCGAGATCCTCCTATATAGCGACCACGACAAAAAATCACAACTCAATGATCAAGAACGCGAAGCCATGGTCATCGCAAATGACATAATCTCTAAACTTGAGAACCATTATCAGGTCCTTGGAAGCGATGGCAAGATGCGTGATTGCAGGCCATCTGATTTTGCAATCTTGATTTCCAGGAAAACAAACTTCCCTGTCTATAAGAAAATATTCGCTGAGTGCAAAATTCCTCTAGCCGCCTCAGATGACAACAATATCTCTTTGAGCAATGTTTCAATGGCGTTGATCTCTTTTATCCGTTTATTTGGTTGCGTCGATGGTGAAACGGATGAGCTTAAGAATGCAGAAAAATTCTATTATGTCTCATTGATGAGAAGCTACGTTTGCAATAAATCGGATAAAGATATATTCGATTCCATAAAATCAGGTGCGTACAGGATCTCGCCTGTTTTTGAAATGATTAGGAAAAATAGGGACCGCTTAACCACCTTATCCGTTAAGGATGCGGTCAGCGAGATGCTTCATATGTTACCGTTCGTTGACAACTTGAAATATGTTGGCGATGTTACCACGAATTACGAGGTGTTGAAAGCTGTTGTAAACACCGCCGCAAATATCGATGCCATTGGTGGATCTATGTTAGATTTGCTCCAATATTTTGATGATTTGGATGAATATGGCCTCAAACTTTCGGTAAAAGAATCGGGAGACAGCGGAGATGGTGTTCAACTTATGTCGGTTCACGCCTCAAAAGGCTTGGAATTCCCCATCATTTACTGTCCTGACTTAGCAAGAAAGACAAATAAAGACGAATGCAAAGGGGGATTCCTTATCGATGATGTTTATGGTATGGCGCTTCCGAAAACCAAATGCGATGAATATTCGCTCAATATGCTTCATTATTTAATTTCTCAAAGGGTTGGCGCCGAAGCCATCAGTGAGTTCCTGAGACTGTTCTATGTCGGACTTACCAGGGCCAAAGAAAAAATTATTCTCGTTCTTAAGAAACACGAAGACTTTGATTACACAAAAATCACAAACATTTCATTGCTTAAGACTTCTTGTTCCACGGATAAAAACGGCGAAGAAGTGGTTAAGACCAGTGTTTTGAATGCCGATTCATTCGAAAAATTCCTCGCAATATCGGAAAAGAAAATTAAAACAGTGGATGTCATTGTAACTAAGCCAAAAGAACTATCGGCTCAGTCCGTTGTTGTTGAGGACAGCCCTGCACCGATATTTAGAACAATTAAGGTTTTGCCGATCATCAAAGACCGCAAGAAGGCATCTAAAACAAGTGTTGAGCCAATCGATGAGGGTGCGCTTGCATATGGAACACGTTTACATAGGCTGCTTGAGATTGTTGATTTCAACACCAAGGATACCTCGTTTATCACCAATGATAAGGAAAAGACCATTATCGACAAAGTTTTATCTCTCCCTGTTTTTGATGATGTTGCAGACGCAAAGGTCTATCACGAATATGCTTTCTTTGATGAAGAGGAAAACATACACGGCTCAATAGATTTGCTCATGGTCTATAAAGATCATGCGTACATAATTGATTTTAAAACGAAACATATTGACGACCCCGCTTATCTGAAACAACTTTCCATTTATAAAAACTTTGTAGAGAAAAAGTTCGGTCTTCGCGCGCACACGGGATTACTTTCTATTATCGGAGCTGAATTTAAAAGCGTAGAATAAAAAACATGGAAGAAATAAACGAGAAAGAAAAACTACTATTCTTCAGGACTTTGGACTACCTAAAGGTTAACCCTCATGTAGACAAAGAGATTTTGTATACGCTTTTCGTCAGTGCTAAAGATGCGGCAGAATCTCTGAAAGAAGAAAACGAGATTTTCTCGAGGATGCAGATAAATCCAATCGAAATAATTCTTTATCTAGTTAACGAATACACGTTCTATCTGGCTACTCATAATAAAACCACGCAAGAAGACATCTCCAAAAACGAAGATCTTCAAGATTATATTGTCGCCATTGCCGTTGATAAATACTACACAAACGAACATATGGCGTTTAAATCTACGGTTCTCTCCAATAAATATCTACCGGAAATTTCCACCGTTACTCTTTATTTGAATTTCGTTCTAGGCATTCTTTCTAGATACAAGATGAATGACCCTACACAGACTTTATTGGTTGATATGCTTCATAAAGGGTTCTCTCAGGCCAAATGCGTCGTTGAACTGGTTAACAGCGGCTATGAGACAGAGGCATTCTCAGCCTGGAGAACACTTCATGAAATTGAATGCATTTTCGCTTTGCTCATCAAACATGGGGAACCGGTAATCAAATCGTATTTAGAACATATGCAATATGCACGCGCTTTTAGGCATATGATTCCGGATAAAGATGCGACAGACGCAGTCTTTGTTCGCATCAAAGAAGGGATGAAAGCTCATGACCTCAAGAGCAAAGACATGAAACGCTTCATTGAATATGGCTGGCTTTTTGCGATTCCCGATATCGATAAGGTTGTCGACTTTAAGCTCAATTTCAGAGATGGCGTTGAAAGATGCGCGGGTTTGCGTGATAAGGCGGAAATCTATGAAATGTCTTCAGAGATCGCCCATTCCTCGCCGTTGCTTATTTATTCTGATAACCGCAAATCATATTATTATCTAATCACAATCATGAATCTTTATGAGTCATTCTTTAGACTTGAGAAGTATTTCGCCTCATTCTATTTGTCTAAACTCCCAGAAGATGAAAAGAAAAAATATTTTGAAATGAGGAACAAATATTTAGGGCAGCTCCAGGTTTGTTATGATGTTGAAAGATATAGATTCGCTTCCCTAACTGGACAAATTAAAAAACCGGATGTTCAACAATAGCAAATATTAAATAAAAAACTGACCGCATTGGTCAGTTTTAATTTTTAGACGTCTGCGTAACAGCTTCCGCCTATGAATTCTCGCATCAATGAATTCGATGGGACCCAAGAATCATCCATGTCTACGAAAAATTTTAACATATGCATGAGTCTTGTTGCAGTGTGGTGGTATGGCGATTCCTTGCTGATTTTCTCAAGGAGTGGCATTGCGTATTTCTTCAGCACCGGCAATTCGTATGCGAGATAGGAATTGTAAACGTAATCACAGCCTTCTTGCGTTGGATAAATCCATTTGAATTCGCCCGCGCGAACATTGGACCACATGCCGAACGTTTCCTCGGCCGGTGAATTTCTGAACTGATAGTCTCTGACCATTCTTCTGATTAAACGTAAATCGGTGATTGAAAGAGGGTTATGGTCATCGATGTTAATTTGCGATTGAGGGGAAATAAAAATTTTGAATTTGTTGTTTTTTGGGATGTCTCTAGTCATTCTTTCGTTTAAGGCGTGGATGCCTTCGATAACGATTGGCTCATCTTTGTTTACTTTCAGTTTTCTCCCCGGTACTCTGTGGCCGAGTTTGAAATCGAACTTTGGAAGTTCAACTTCCTCGCCATTTATTAAATCAATCATATTTTGATTGAACAGGTCTATGTCCAAAGCGTCAATTGACTCCAAATCCGGGGTTCCATCGGCATTTTTCGGGCATTGATCATTCTTTAGATAATAATCGTCTAGCGATATTCTTATTGGTTTGATGCCTCTAGATAAGAGTTCGACTCGAAGCCTGTTTGCAAACGTCGTTTTCCCTGACGAAGATGGTCCGGCAACACATATCAATCTTATGTTGCTGATATCGTCTTCAATTAGCTGCCCCAATTCCGCGAGCATACGATTGTGTCTAGCTTCACAGATGTTGATGAACTCGGATGAACCGGCCGTTTTGATTTCGTTGTTTATCCTTGCCACAGTATCGATTCCAACAATCTTTGCCCAGTCGTGTTGCTCTTTTAATGTTCTCCCGTATGTTGGTGAATCTTTAAAGTCCGGTATTTGTCCGCCACACTCTGGGCGAGGATACTGAACCAAAAAACCCGGAGAATAAAGTCTGATTTTATATGATTTTATATATCCTGTCGATGGAACCATTCTTTCGTACATGTAGTTCATGTACCCGTCACATTCATACAGGTGTACCGTTTTTTCGGGCCTGTATTGTAGGATTTCCAATTTATCTTTGAATCCTTTTTCTTCGTATATCTTTGCGGCTTCCTCATTTGAGACGATCACCCTCTTCAGTGGCAAATCGGCCTCCACGATTTTGTCTATCTCGTGTTTGACTTTTATTAGCATGGCTGTGTTGGCTTGATATTTGCCGCCTCTTAAGAATATTCCAATAGTCCTTGAAACATTGAATGTGAACTTAATTTCCAGTCCGGGATAACATCTTGCGAATGCCATTGCGATAACATATCTCAACGATGGTTCATATGCGCTTTTCGCGTCGTGATCGGCAAGCGTCAAAAACTGGATTTCCGCATCATAGAAAACTTCATAACTTAGTTCTCTTACCTTGTTATTCACCCTTGCACAAATGATGTGTCTATCTCTATTTTCGTTTTTTATCAGGTCTTCCAAAATCACCTTTTTATTAAAAGTCTTGGTTTTTCCGTTGTATTTCAAAGTAAATCCCATGCTACGCTCCTTTCGTGTTCAAGCGTTATATAATAGCAAAATTTAGAATGTCTGCAAGCGCTTTCAAAAGATTTAACATTTTGATTTTTGAAGCCAGTTGCATAATTAAGCCAAGAGGTGTTTAGTATGAATAATTTATTGATCGTCGTTGACTTTCAAAATGATTTTGTAAATGGCTCTTTGGGGTTTGATGGCGCTGAGGTTCTTGATGAGAAAATCTGCGAATTGATTAAAAAATTTAATTCGCAAGGGGACGATGTCGTTTATACGTTAGACACTCACTTTGCTGACTATATGAATACTGAAGAAGGAAAGAACTTGCCAGTCCCGCATTGCATTCCAGGAACCATTGGGTATGAAGTGTATGGAAACACAAAAGAACTGTTGAAAAACAAAATGTGTTTCAAAAAGAATACGTTCCCATCTTTAGATTTGGGCACTTGGTTAAAAGGGAAAGACTATCGTGAAATCACCATTGTTGGTCTAGATCTCTCGATTTGTGTTTTATCAAATGCCGTTATGGCCAAGGCAGCGTGCCCGAATGCTCATATTATTGTTGATACGAACTGTTCTTCCGGTGGAGATAGGGCTGCAAACGATATAGCCATCGCGGCAATGAAGAGAATACAGATCGAAATACGGTAATCTACTAACGATAGAGCAACGCTAAATTGACTTATTCTTCCGCGATAAATAATATATACGCATAGGCACAATATGAAGAACTGGTTTAAAAAACTCACATCCAACGCAAAATCGTTGTTTATCTTGGGGTGTTTCGATGTTTTCGTTTTCGTTTGCATGATCCCTTTTGCTTTTTTCAGTACTGAATCGGGATATTGGCTCGGCTCTTTAATGCTCGGCTGGTTGCTTGGATGTTTTGCTCAAATATTGGGGTACATTTCCATTATTTTTACCAGCAAAGTTTTAGGTAATATAAGCGGAACTAGTGGTCTTGGTAAATTGTTTGGTGGAGGCGGTTTTTTCATCCGCTACATTTTGTATGCCGGAGTTTTAACCATTTCGGCCATCAGCACTTTCAAACCTGAATGGTTTGGCGGCCTCAATTGTTTGAACTTTTTCTCGTGTTTTTCTTCAATCGTTATGCTATCATTCTACGTAATGATTTATAAAATCATTGAGATTAAAAATGAGTCCGAACCGACCGAGAACAAGGAGACGAACTAATGAATCTAACTGAAACAGTGGATCTCAATTATAGAATCGCCCATTTCTGGGATTGGGACTTGGACGGTGCTTTATTCTCCTCACTTTTCGTGATGCTCATTTTAATCGTTTTATCGGTAGTCATTTATTTTAAAGTTAAAAAAGGGATGAAGAATAAGACATATCTCGAAAAGCCTAAAGGCCTTCTTCATCTTGTGGAGATTTACTATAACTACATCGACAATTTGACCAAAGACAATATGGGTAACCACAACGAAGGTTGGGGTGGATATCTTTTTGGTTTATTCGCATATTTGTTTCTTGCGTTCATGTGGGGCGCAACAGGATTCCCATCCGTAGTTGACTGGCTAGCTGCTCCTCTTTGTTTGTCGGTCGTTATGTTCATTATCATTCAAGTCACCGCTCTTCATTACCAAAAGTTTTCTTATTTCCATCGTTATATTGAACCGATTGCGATATTCCTTCCGATTAATCTCGTCACCATGTGGTCACCAATCATCTCCACCACGATGCGTATGTTTGGCAACGCCTTGTCAGGTTTTGTTTTGGTCGGAATCATTCAATGGGCTTTGGGCAGTGCAGCCAATGCTGTATATCAAACCCTTTTCAGCCCTTCTATTCAGTTAACTAGCTTCGTGCTCTCACCAATTGTTTCGGGCGTGTTGCAGTTATATTTCACCTTATTCTCCGGCGCCATTCAGACGTTGGTCTTCGGATCGCTCAATGCCGTTTGGATTGCTGCTGAGATACCAGAACCGGTGTCTCCAGCCTTGAACGATCAGATGAGGCCGGATGTGGCATCATTTGCCGCAGAATAAGATAACCAAATCTAGGAGGTAACAATTTATGACAACAGGATTCGGTTTAATTGCCCTCGGCGCAGGTTTTGCCGTTGGTATGGGTGGTTTATCAGCTATTGGCGAATCCTTGATTTGCTCCAAGGCAATCGAGGGAATGGCAAGAAACCCAGAAATGCAGAAGAAGCTTCAGTCAACAATGATTTTGGCTGTTGCGCTTGATGAATCAACTGCTATTTACTCTCTTATTGTCGCCATTCTTCTCATCTTCGTTTTCCCAGGAATGGCTGCCTAATTTTCGCTGCATATGGAAAGTATCGTTAGATTACAAACAGTTCTAGCAGATGCTCCTTTCAGTTCTGAAGAATTCATTAAGAAACTCGTGCCAAACGGCTGGAGTCTCCTCATCAATCTTCTTGCGCTGTTGGTTACTTTTACTATTCTCTATTTTTTGGCGTACAAGCCTGTTAGAAAATATCTAAAAGCTAGACAAGACGCCGTCAAAAAGAACATTGATGACGCAGAAGAGGCCAAACGAGTTGCGCAGTCGACTATTATAAATCGTGACGCCATCATCCGCGATGCCAATGAACAGGCCGTTAATATAGTTAACAAGGCTAAAGAAGACGGAGAGAAGAAGCGTCAAGAAATAGTTAAAGCCGCTGAGGATGAGGCTACTAAAAAGCTTGAACAGGCTAGAGAATCCATCAAGCAGGAAGAGATTGCCTCTCGTGAAGCCATTAAGAAAGAAATCGTTGATGTTGCCATGGATATCTCGCAGGCAGTTTTGCCTCGCGAAATAACTGAAGAAGACAACAAGAGAATGCTTAATGAGCTCACAAATCAGTTAGAAGAGAAATAATATTATGAATAAGGATCACTATGCAAATTATGCCCAAGCGTTAATATCCTTTGCTAAAGAGGAAAATAACGTTCAGGGCTATAAAGATGACATTCTCTATGTATCGGGAGTATTTGATAAGAACACCGAACTAGTTGATTTTTTGTCATGCATGAGCGTATCTGAATCAGAAATTGATTCCGTCATCGATAATGTCTTCGGAAATCTCGGGAGCAAACACTTATGCTCGTTCTTAAAACTTTTATCAGCCAAACACATATTGCGTCATTATGACAAGATATTTGCTTCATTTATTTCCAATTGCAACCAAGAACTCGGTGTGAAAGAGGGGATAATTTACTCGGTTGAAGCGATGCCTTTGGGTGACATAAAGAAAATTGAGCAATCATTATCGAAGAGATTGGAATCGAAAGTCTATCTCGAAAATCGTATCGACCATGATTTAATCGGTGGATACAAAATCAGTATCGATGGAAAAGTCTATGACTCTTCCGTCGTTTCGAAACTTAACCGAATCAAAGCGGTTATATATCAAACAGAAGGAGGCAAATAATGAGCAACAGAACCTCTGATATTTCCGCTCTAATCAAAGAGCAAATCAAAAAATATTCAGGCGAAGTCGTGGAGGAAAAAGCGGTAGGTACCGTTATTTCTGTAGGCGACGGAATCGCAACAGTTTACGGCCTAAAGGACGCAATGCTTTCCGAATTGCTTGAATTTCCAAATGGCGTATATGGCATGGTCATGAACCTTAATGTCGACAGCGTGGGCGTTGTTCTTCTTGGCTCAGACCGTTTAATCAAAGAAGGCGACATTGTCAAAGAAACCGGTAGAGTTGTTGAGGTTCCGGTTGGCGATGGGATGCTTGGAAGGGTTATTTCCCCGTTGGGTCAGCCACAAGATAACCTTGGTTCGATTGAATATACCAAAACCAGGCCAATTGAAAGAATTGCGCCTGGAGTTATGACACGTAAGTCTGTCAACACCCCTATGGAGACGGGCATTAAGGCCATCGATTCGATGATTCCTATCGGACGTGGGCAACGTGAACTCATTATTGGCGATCGCCAAACTGGAAAAACATCAATTGCCATCGATACAATTATCAATCAAAAAGGAAAAAATGTTAAATGTGTCTACGTTGCAATCGGTCAGAAGAATTCATCTGTAGCATCATTAACAAACAAACTTAGAGAAAAAGGTTGTCTGGATTACTGCGTTATTGTTAACGCCTCTGCCTCCGAACCTGCTCCGCAACAATACATCGCCCCATTCGCGGGTATGGCAATCGCTGAAGAGTGGATGGAACAAGGACAAGATGTTTTGATTGTCTTTGATGATTTGTCAAAGCACGCTGTCGCATATCGTACATTGTCGCTTCTTCTAAGAAGAGCACCTGGACGTGAAGCATATCCTGGAGATATCTTCTATTTGCATTCAAGATTGCTTGAGAGAGCTTGTAAGCTCAACGAGGATTATGGAGGTGGTTCCATTACCGCTCTTCCAATCATCGAAACCCAGGCGGGCGATATCTCAGCCTATATTCCAACTAATGTCATCTCCATTACCGATGGACAAATTTTCCTTGTCACCGATTATTTTGCATCAGGTCAAAGACCTGCAGTCGATTCCGGATTCTCGGTCTCTCGTGTTGGATCGGCCGCTCAATACAAATGCATGAAACAGGTCTCATCATCACTTAAGATCGAGTTGGCAAACTATAGAGAAAACCTTTCATTCAGCCAATTCGGTTCCGACCTTGATGCTGAAACTAAGAAGATTCTAAACCACGGCGCTATAGTTACCGAATCACTAAAGCAAAAGAATAATTCTCCTCTTGCCTTTTATGAGGAAGTTATAGATTTGTTCGCTGTCAAAAATAAATATTTAGATGATCTTGAAATCAAATCGGTTAATCCATTCTTAACGGCATTAAGAGAGGATATCATGACATCTCACAGCGACATCGTCGATGAACTTAAAGAAAAGAAAATCTTCTCCAAGGAATTAGAGTCTAAGTTATCCGACGCAATCGTTTCATTCAAAGCCAATAAATGGCCTACAATTTCGACACAAAATTAATAAGGATTCATAATGTCACAAGGTTTAAACAAGACAAAACGTAGAATCAAATCCGTCCAAAGCACAAGAAAAATCACAAAGGCCATGCAATTGATTGCTACGGCCAAGGTGAAGAAACTCTTAAGGCTTCATGACGAATATATTTACTATTCCGATGAGTATCGCAACCTCATGGGCGTTTTGTCTATGTATCTACCGGAAGAATCGCATTATTCGAAAGAAAACGGAAATGATTTGCCAACGCTTTATATCGTGGTCACTTCCGACCTCGGGCTTTGTGGCGCGTATAATTCGAACGTTTTGAAATATGCACACAAATTAATTGATGATAAGGACTATATCTGCCCTTTAGGCTCAAAAGCGTTACACCATTTTAATAAGGACATTTATGGCGACAGAATCGTTTCGTACGATTCGTTAAATCTCAATCTGGATATGGATAAGATCATCGATGTTTCTAAACACATCAAGGATGAATTCAATGAACCTAAATGGAAAAAGATAATGATTATCTACACCCATTACATCAACTCAATCGCTAGCGAACCGGATATTGCACAGCTTCTTCCGATTCCTAAAGAAACCGGGTCTTGGGGAAACAAGGATAATATACCGCCTAAGTTTGATGAGAATCCAAAAGAACTTATGCATAACTTAATGATTCCGTATATGTCCAGCGTTATTTACTCAAAATTGCTCGAATCCCAACTTTCCGAGCAGTCTAGCAGAAGATCGGCGATGGATAACGCAAATGATAATGCCGACGAGTTGCTCGACAAATTAACGATTGAATACAACAAAGCGCGTCAAAGTGCTATTACCCAGGAAATCACCGAGGTTGTCGGTGGAGCCGAGAATTAAGGAGGAAAACCAATGAACGAGAAGAAATTATACATTGGGACTGTTGTTGAGGCAGTAGGGCCTGTTATCGACGTCAAATTTGAAAAGAAGCATCTGCCGCCATTGCTTACTGCTTTGAAGATTAAAATGAAAGATGGCTCTGTTTTAACAACCGAAGTCATGCAACATATCGGTGATGATACCGTTAGGTCCGTCGCTATGGGTGCAACCGATGGAGTCCAAAGGGGTTCTGAAGTTATCGATACTGAAGCTCCAATCTCCGTTCCTGTCGGCGAGAAGACATTAGGACGCATGTTCAATGTACTTGGTGATCCTATTGATGGATTGGGTGGCGATTTCAATGATTGCAAAAAAGATCCTATTCATAGGGCTGCCCCATCATTTGCCGATCAGTCGGTTTCTACTGAGATTCTTGAAACGGGAATCAAGGTCATCGACCTACTTTGCCCTTATGTTAAAGGCGGTAAAATTGGATTATTCGGTGGTGCCGGCGTTGGTAAAACAGTTTTGATTCAGGAATTGATTTCTAACATTGCAAGCGAGCATAACGGTATTTCAGTTTTTGCCGGCGTTGGTGAACGCTCTCGTGAAGGCAATGACTTGTATTTCGAAATGAA
The DNA here is from genome assembly GCA_963643345.1 of bacterium. Taxonomy (GTDB): domain Bacteria; phylum Bacillota_I; class Bacilli_A; order RFN20; family CAG-826; genus UBA4951. Next base: position 43,105 of record CAVIJK010000001.1, read on the forward strand.
ACAGTCGGGCGTCCTTAAGAATACCGCACTTGTTTTCGGACAAATGAATGAGCCTCCGGGCGCCCGTATGAGAGTTGGGCTAACCGGTTTAACTATGGCTGAACATTTCCGTGATAGAGAACACAAAGACGTACTTCTTTTTATCGATAACATATTCCGTTTCACTCAAGCGGGATCCGAGGTTTCAGCACTTTTGGGACGTATGCCTTCAGCGGTTGGTTATCAGCCAACACTCGCAACCGAAATGGGCCAGTTACAGGAGAGGATTACCTCAACAAAAGATGGTTCCATCACATCAGTTCAGGCTGTTTACGTTCCGGCTGATGACTTGACCGATCCGGCACCTGCCACGACATTCTCTCATTTGGACGCTAAGACGTTGCTTGATAGAAACGTTGCCGCCTTGGGAATTTATCCTGCCGTTGATCCACTGGAGTCATCTTCGAATGCTCTTGACCCGGCTGTGGTTGGAGAAGAACACTATCAGGTCGCTCGTGATGTTCAAAAAATTCTTCAGAGATATAAAGAGCTTCAAGATATCATCGCCATCTTGGGCCTTGATGAGCTTGGCGATGAAGATAAGGCCGTTGTTGCTAGGGCGAGAAGAATTAGAAATTTCCTCTCCCAGCCTTTCCATGTCGCCGAACAATTCAATGGTTTCCCTGGCGTTTATGTAACAATCGAGGATACAGTCAGATCCTTTAAGGCAATATTATCTGGTGCATATGACACGTATCCGGAAAACGCTTTCCTTTATTGCGGAACGATAGAAGACGTCGAAAAGAAAGCGAAAGAAATGGAAGGAAAATAATGAGCGATAGATTAGTTCTTACAATCTTATCGGCCAAAGGGGTCGTATTTGAAGGGGAGGTGGACGAATGCTACGTCCCAACAAATGTTGGACCAGTCGGTATTTTAAGGGGACATACCCCTTACATTGCCTCTATCAAAAAGATAGGTGTTTTGAAATTTACATCAAGAAGCGTCAAATCCTTTTACGTCATTAAACAAGGCGCAGTTGAAGTGAAGGGTGAAAGGCTTTTGGTCATCACAACCGAGGCCATTAAAGCGAATACATTGCAAGAATGTGAGAAAATGATTGAAGATTTCGAAAAAAAAGAGCATTGATATTTATATGAACTTCATATTTATTTCACCGAATTTTCCGGATAGGTACTTCCAATTTGTAAAAGAACTTCGCGCGAGAGGCATGAATGTTTTATGTATTGGGGACACCCCGTACGTCGATATTGTTCCTGAGCTTAAGAGTTCTGCTACCGAATATTATTGGTTGCCATCTTTAAGCGACTATAACGCAGTTTTGGGAGCGTGTCGTTTCTTTGAAAAGAAGTATGGCAAGATTGATTATCTTGAATCCAATAATGAATGGTGGCTTGTTCAAGATGCTAAACTTAGAAAAGATTTAGGTATCACAACCGGGTTTCTGCCTGAAGATATGGAGGCCATAAAAGCAAAATCGGCCATGAAAGAATCTTTTTCAAGAGCCGGAGTCAAAACGATGCGTTATGTTTTGCTTGATGGACCAAAGGATCTAGACAAGGCTAAAAAATTCATTGAAAAAGTCGGCTATCCAGTTTTTGTAAAACCTAATATTGGGGTTGGCGCAGCTGATTCTTTCAAAATCCAAAACGAGGAAAAGCTTTTGAGTTTCCTCTCCAAAGATCTACCAGAGACTTATATCATGGAAGAATACATCGATGGATCGATTGTGTCGTTTGATGGATGTTGCGATTCCAAATCGAATGTCGTCTTCTGCTGTACCGACCATTTTCCAACGCCGGTTGCCGAGATCGTTAATAAAGGCTTGGACCTCTATTATTGGAACAATCCATTTGAGTTGCCGATGTTTGATATCGATGCTGCCGCATTTGAAAAAGCCGGTAGGGCCGTAGTCAAATCATTTGGAATCAAAAAACGTTTGTTCCATATTGAATTCTTTGTTCTACGAAGTGATAAACCTGGATTTGCAAAGAAAGGTGAGTTTGTCGCCTTGGAATGCAACATGCGTTGCCCAGGCGGAAATACGCCGGATTTGATGGATTATGCCAATTCGTTATCGTTATTCGGGATTTACGCCGACGTTATCGCGTATGATGAAAACAGGCAGAACAACAATTACGAAAAATATTACGCTTTCTCAGTTTGCAGAAAAGACAGCAATTCTTATACGCATTCGCATAAAGATATATGTGAGACCTTCAAAAGTGAGCTTATGGAAAGCGGAAGATATCCAAAAGGCATCGCGGAGGTTATGGGTGATACCTATTACTTTGCTAGATTTAAAACGTTTGAGGATGGAATGAGGTTCCAAGCTTTCGTCCAAGAAAAATAAAACGATTACAAAGAAGATTTTATCAACGATTCAGCTGCGTCTGGATCGTTTTTTACGTTTATGAGGGTATCGCCTTTGATTAGAAGTGGCTCAAAAGATTCGAGACTATATTTAGTAAGCAAGGATTTTTTATTTTCCTCATCCATTAATGAATAATCAACTATATTGACGGTCTTTTTCGTCGTCTTAATTTTGCTTAACAGTTTTTCTTTATAGTATGATACGGAAATTTCGTCTTCATAATTTAATAGGTAAGTCAGAACGTTTGATTTTATCGAGGAAACGTTCCTGGAGTGATAAACGTTTGTATAAGTGCAAAATTTCTTCATTTCAGCAGATAAACGGGCCGCTGAAGCGTTTCCTCCGATGATTTCGAAGGCTTTATTCGAATTCATTCCAACGATGGAAGGGGTGGCTGACTGAATATAATTTTCGTTTTCTTCCGTGTAATTATAGTAAGCATTCATTGCATCGACTTGGGCGTGATATTCGTAATAGGATTCCGATGTTGCGCCATTTCTTTCGATGACCCCATAGGCCAAAGAGTTGTTTTTGCAGAAATCAATGAATGTGTTTTTGAATTTATTGCAATGGCTGCACGTTGTTTGAGTGAGGATTACGAATAAATTGTTTCCGAGATCCAGTTGAGGCTTAATTTCTTGCCACCCTTTATAGTATGCGTGATTAGAGTATGCGAGATTGTCGTCCTCATAACTATATGCGACTTCCTCTGTTCTATCTATATAAAAGGTTTTGTTGCCAACGCCCTCATTACATGAAGTAATCAAGAATGGCGCGATTGATAAAATAAAAAGAATTTTCTTTTTCATAAATATAACTATAGCAATATTTTTGCGTTTATAATTAATTTATAAAATAAATTTGAGGTATTTTTATGGCGAACATGAATATTATTTGGCATTCCATCTCGAAAGATAGGATTAAGCCGGAAAGATTTTTAGCATGCATTGAAATCAGCGCCGGTTCAAAAAACAAATACGAATTAGATAAAGAGTCTGGCGTTTTGATACTCGATAGGATTCTCTACACTTCAACTCACTATCCACATAATTACGGATTCATCCCACGCACCTTATCCGAAGACGGAGATCCATTAGACGTCTTGGTTCTTTGCTCGGAGCCTATCCTTCCGTTAGCCACAACGATTTGCTATCCAATCGGTTTGCTTGAAATGGTTGACGGAGGTAAACTTGATGAAAAAGTTATCGCAGTTTGCGCTCATGACCCGTTGTATAGATGCTATAAAGATATATCGGAACTCCCAATTCATATCACGGAAGAAATCAGGCATTTCTTTAGGGTTTACAAAGACCTTGAGCATGGCAAGTCAACTGAAGTCGGCGAAATGAAGGGGAGAGAGGCTGCTATAGAAGCGATTATCAAAGATATCGAAGCTTACGAAAAAGCATTCCCCGATAACGTCAAATAAAGATAAAAAGCGAGAAATCACATCTCGCTTTTCATTTATCCACGTTCATTCTTTTAGCTTCTAAGAGCAGATCTTTCGAGGTCTTGGAAATATTATCGATTCTGATTGAATTGAATTCTTTTACGATTGCTTGGCCCGGAACATTTCCCTTTCGAACATTTCGCCTTAAAGTATACATTACCTCGCCGTCTTCTCTATGTGAGTTAAGCAATGCGATTTCGGCTGCGATTCTGATTTCCTCAGTAGAAGCCCCATCTTTTTTGATGACAACATGGGAACCAGAGTCGCCCATTATATGCAGCCACATATGATTTTTGCTTGTCCCGAATAAGAACGTTAAACAATCGTTTTGTTTTGAGGTTTTCCCAAATAGAATTTTTGTCCCATTGTATTCGATTTGGTATGGGAGCGTCGCTAATGAAAGCGAATCAAACGTATCCTTTCTTCTTGCGCACTGTTTGCTTAAACCCAAATCTTTTTCCAATGTTTCAAGTCCCTCTTCGTCTGCTATCATCACTTGCTTTATTGCGGAGGTGACATTTTCCAATTCTTCTTTGGTTTTGACTATGTTTTCCTCGCCATGGATAATTGTCTGCTTTGATTTCTTGGCGCTCTTATAATATTTTTCGGCATTTGCAGGCAATGATTTTGAAGGATCTAACTTGATTATTTCCCCTTCGTACTCAAACGATTTAGCATCTTCCTCGATATCGGAATAGCATATGTATATGGCATCTCCGAATCTGGCATCGTTCAAATGCTTTTTCGCCTCTTCGATTTCATTGCCCAAGACCGTCATTTTTCTACTCAAGGATTTCTCTTTAGCCTTAAGGGCGGTTATCAAGTAACCAAATCTGTCCTTTTTTCTTCGGGCTACTATTTCGCTTTCCTTGTCGAGACAGTGTTGAAGATAATTGCTAGGGTCAAAATCCTCTTTATCATTTGCAAAATTCCCCATTGGTGGGTATTCATATGTCATCCCTTTAAATAAGGGCCTGTCATCTGTAAAACTCCCAGGTCTATATGAGACGATGATTTTGTTTTCGGAATCGGTGACAATCAAATTCGCATGATGAGGGATCATTTCAAAATACAGGTTCCTCGTTTCCTCTTTGTATACTGAGTTGATTATAATAATGCTGAATTTAACAATCTTATTTCTTTCAGCGCACTCAATATCGACCACATAAGCGTTCCCCAACTCTTTTTGAAATTGGTCAAGGAATCTAGAATCTTGACCTCTTCCTTCTATTGTGTGAGGCGCGATGTAAAATCTAGGTTCGGCATCGTCCAACGATATTACAAAACGATGTCCGTCTTTCCCAGAAAGGTGGAAGAATATCGAGTTTGAAGCATAGAAAAACGGATGGGATATGTGTTTGTTAATTAGCCTATCCTTTATGTAATTGATGTATTTTTCCAAATTTTCAACACTGAACTTCATTGCTACATAATCCTACCATAATTTATTTGACATTAACTAAAATAGTTACTAGTGATTGTAACAAAATGAAAATATTACTATAATTTTTTCAATGAAACGCGGATTGTTAATCATAATATCAGGTCCAAGCGGTGTTGGAAAAGGCACTGTTAGACAGAAGGTTATGGAGGATGAAAGCCTTGATTTGGCTTATTCGGTTTCGATGACAACTCGTAGTCCTCGTGCAGGCGAAATTAACGGTAGGGAATACTTCTTTGTAACTGAAGATGAGTTCAAAAAGAATATCGAAGAAGGAAATTTCCTTGAATACAATTACTTCGTTTCCCATTACTATGGGACGCCGAAAAATTATGTAGATCAACTGAGAAATGAAGGCAAAAACGTCATTTTGGAAATTGATGTAAATGGCGCAAAAAACGTCATGACAAAATGCAAAGAACTCGGGGATGAGGTCGTTTCGTTCTTTATTCTTCCGCCTTCAATGAAGGCCCTAGAAGATAGAATCAGAGGACGTAGAAGCGAGCCTGAGGAAGTTATCCAAGAGAGGCTTTCAAAAGCGTCAGCTGAAATAAACCAAAAATCAAATTACAAATACCCCGTCATCAACGATGATCTAGATGAAACGGTGAACTATATCAAAGAAATCATCGCAAAAGAACGCAATAAGTAAAAGATAGTTCATAGGCTCAACTATGTTGTATAATTTATCCATGCAATTATTGAGCGTCTTAACACAATATGGAGCTCGTGCTGTAGCGCGAACTTTTTCTTATGCGTACTATGGCAAAAAGAAAGTTGGTGAACGTTTTAGGGTCAAAATCAATTTTAACGGCAAAGAGATAATGGGTTTTGTGACTAAAGTCGAGGTGCCCGATAAAACACAAGATGAACTAGAAAAAGAACTTGGGTATTCCATTAAGGAGATTCGGGAATCCGACATCATCGATGAAGAGCCTCTTATCAATGATGAATTAATGGAACTGGCCAATCGGGTCGCTGATTACTATATGGCGCCTCTCATTTCGGTTTTGCAGGCCATGCTTCCGAAGACTCTTTCGCCGAAACTCTCGTCTTTAAAGGGGCCTAAGATTGCTTATGAAAAATGGGTTAAAGCCATCGATTCTTCTGAGGATGACTTAACTCCAAAACAGATTGAGATGCTGAGACTCATCGTCTCGAATGATGAAATTCTGAAAAAAGAATGTGGTTCCCCTTCAATTCTCAAAACACTTGAGGAAAAAAAGAAGGTAATCGTTTTTAGCAAAGAAAAAATGAGGTTTGTCTTGCCTCCGGAAGAAAGAGAAAACACTCACGAGATGTCAGATGAGCAAAAAGGTGCATATAACACCATTCTTTCATCCCCTAAGGATGTCGTGTTGCTTCAAGGGGTAACCGGTTCAGGAAAAACCGAGGTTTACCTAAGAGTATCCGAAAGATATCTTGAGGATGGCAAAACCGTTTTGATGCTGGTTCCTGAAATCAATCTCACGCCTCAGATGGTTGAATATTTCTCGAGAAGATTTGGCCAAAAGGTGGCTATTCTACATAGCGAGTTGACACCTGGAGAAAGATATGACGAATATCGTCGTATCGCCCAAGGGAAAGCCCAGATAGTTGTTGGCGCTCGGAGCGCGGTTTTTGCCCCTCTTAAAAACATCGGTTTGATAATTCTTGATGAAGAACACGTCGAATCATATAAGCAGGATAATTCACCGTATTACCACGCTAGAGAAGTGGCCATTATGCGTGGCAAAATCTCCCATGCTAAAGTTTTGCTTGGCTCAGCCACCCCAACCTTAGAGACCAAAGCACGTGCAATGCGCGGCGTCTATGGCTATGCCGAGATGAAAAATAGAGTTAACAAACGACCTTTACCTAAAACTCAAATTGTCGATTTGTGCAATAGGCTTAATTTCGACAAATCATCAGAGAAATTAACAAAGCCCGTTTTACAGGCTATCAAGGAAAGAATCGATAAAAAGGAACAATCGTTGCTTTTGATTAACAGGCGCGGTTATTGGACAGCGATCAATTGCCCTCAATGCGGTTACATTTTTTCCTGCCCTCAATGCGGAGGCAACCTGACATACCACATTCACGACCATATGCTGAAGTGTCATCATTGCGGAGAAGTTCAGATTCATCCGGATAAATGTCCAAGCTGTGGTTGCACAAAATTACGCAGAGTCGGATATGGAACCGAAAGAATCGTCGAAGAATTAAAGGAAATAATTCCTAACTGCAAGGTTGCCAGAATGGATTCTGACGTCAGTCAGGTTTCCAAAAAAATGGAAGAGACTTTGAAAGCTTTTAAAAACGGCGAATATGACATTCTTGTTGGCACCCAAATGATAGCAAAAGGGCATGATTTCCCCAATGTAACATTATCGAGTGTTGTGATGGCCGATATCGGCCTTTCTCTCCCGACCTATAGGGCTGCAGAACGAACTTTTCAGTTGATTGCCCAAGCCGTAGGCAGAAGTGGCCGCTCAACTAGGGAAGGCGTCGCCTTCATTCAAACTTATAACCCTCATCATTATGCCATTACCATGGGTGCTACGCAGGATTATGAGAGATTTTTCATCCGTGAAATGAACGAAAGGAAGATTACTCAGTATCCCCCTTACGTTTATTTGATATTGCTTGAATTCTCGGCAGTCAACGAAGAAAAGTGCGTTAACGCTGCATATGACATCAAGAGAGCTCTCGAAGATAAAAATATTGAATCTCTGTCTGTTGTCGGACCTATCACGCCATTCTATTCGATGGTTGGCGGAAAACATAAAAGAGTTGTTCTGCTAAAAATGAAAAAACGTGATGCGGTGGTGGAAGAACTAAAGGCTTTACTTTCCTCCCCACTTTCCTCTGGATCAGTGGACATTTCCGTCAACGTTGACCCATTGGATTACTAGCAACGGGTTTTTGACATCATCAAATTTTACTATTCCACTATCCGAGGTATTTTTCTATGTGATATAATCACATGAGAATCGAGGATTCAATATGATCACCATTTCAATTTTAGGCTTAGACCAATACGTGGTAGGCCACTATAGCAAGATGCATACAGAGAATCTTGCTCAGTTATTAGAGGTAGAAGAGGATGGCATTTCTTTCTATGCTCCAAATTCAATGATAATTCACAAAGGCATTGAGCAAACTTCGTGGAATACGGAAGTTATTGTTCATTTGCCTACAAAATACGCAGTTTTAGAAAATAAGGTCGCCGATTACCTTATAAAGACTCTTAAGGATGTCACAATCAACTTGAATGTCACGTTCGAATATTTCGAGGAATCGAGCCATTATGAATACATTAACGATGACTATCCGAGATTCATTAAGGTCGACAATATTGTGGATGCCGATGATCCTTATTCCGAAAAGGATGAGGAGGAATATGACGGTGAGATCCCAGAACCATATCTAGGCAACGTTTTTGAGGGCAGACAAGATGAGCTTGATGCCAAATACAACGCCGATGAAGAGTATCTTTCGGACAAAGATAAATAAACGAGGAGACATTTATGCAGACATTAGATATTTGCGAAACGGTTTTAGAAGACGTTCTTGTCAACGGAACAACATTTTCCGAAGCCTTAAAGAAAGTTTTTAAAACGAGTGTTGACCTTCGCCCGCAGAGAAATATTGTGGCATCCCTTGTCGGATGTGAATTACGTCACCATCTTTTGTTTACCTATCTTTTAAAACCGATTGAAAGTTTGACTGAGGCCGATAAGAGATTGGCTTCATTATGCCTTGCCGAATATTATTTTTACCAAAGGCTCAACAAGGAAGAGGTCGACGCTCATTTACTAGCTAAACTTGGCCAAGAGAAGATTGATCTTCTTGCGCCTTTATTCGAAAAAACCGGCAAGCCTGCCGAATATATCCCAAGTGATATTTCAAAATCCAGCAATAAGTATCTTTCCCTTAGGTACAACACCCCTGAATGGGTTTTGAAGATAATTGAACACTACGGCTTCGGGACGACATACAAAGTCCTCAGAAAGAATTCTCAGCAGAGAGTGACAACCGTTCGCGTGAGAGAAGGGTTTGACAAAAATTCAATTGATCCAAACGCATTTAAAGGTTCGCCTGTTCCTGGAATTTATTATTACCACGGCAAGGAATCGCTAAGAAAACTTGACGCTGCTAAAGAAGGAAAGGTCTTCAACGAGAGACTTGGCACCAAATTCATATTGGATATGTATCCGGTTAGCGACCCGTCGGAATTATTCATTTTTGAGGGGAACGGAGACGGTTCCATCTTCAAAGAAGCCATTGAAATTTATGGTAAAAAAATCGGGATGAATTTCGGCGTTTATTCACAGGATAATTATGCCGATGTTGCAAGGATGATTAGGAAAGAGGGCCTCAAGAACATTAACTATTTTGCGGCTGACCCATCATTCTTGGACGCCGCCATTTCTCGTCCGCAGGATTTAGTCATCGTTTCTCCTAAATCGACTAATTTCGATTTGATTAGAGAACAGCCGGATTATCTTCTCCATTTCAAGAAAGATGAGATGGACGAACTCTTTAAAAAAGAAAAAGAAGCCCTTGAGGGCGTTTCAAAGGTTGTAGCCGAAGGCGGAACCCTAATTTATGTAATTTATACAATCAGCAAGAAAGAAGGGCATCAGACTGTTTCTGACTTCTTGCTCAATCATCCTGAATTCAAATTCGTTAAAGAAGAGCAATTCTTCCCGCAAGACGAGCTTGATACATCTATGTACTATGCCGTTCTTAAAAAAGAGGAGAACACGATTGTTTTAGACAACCCTGCCTCCTTAGCTAATCCACTTGAAGGAACGGCCTTCTCGTCGATGTCCGCCAAAGAAAGATAGCCAAAATGAAAAAGAATCTCTTTGGTTTTTCTCTCCAAGCATTAGAGGAAGAGATGACAAGCCGTGGCGAGACCCGCTATAGAGCCAAACAACTCTATGAATGGATTTACGTCAAAAAGGTTTATGACTTTTCTTTGATGACCGATATTTCAAAAAACTTCAGGAGCGTTTTAAAGGAAGAATATTGTTTAGATCTTCCGAGTGTTTTCGCGCGCCAAAACGCCGCGGATGGAACGGTTAAGCTTTTGCTGGAAATGGATGATCACTCAAAAGTCGAAACGGTACTCATGAGATATGATTATGGCAATGTAATTTGCGTGTCATCTCAAGTCGGATGTTCGATGGCATGCGCATTCTGTGCCTCGGGAATTTTGGCTAAAACTAGAAATTTAACGGCAGCTGAAATGGTGGGAGAGGTGGTCCTTATGAACCAGCTCCTATCTCAAGAAGGGGAGAATGTTTCCCATATTGTAGTCATGGGAACGGGAGAACCGTTCGACAACTATGACAATGTTATGGCCTTTGTCCGCATTATGAATGAGCAAAGAGGGCTTGCGATTGGGGCAAGGCACATCACCGTCTCCACGTGTGGATTGGTAGAGGGCATAAGAAAGTATGCGAATGAGGGTATCCAAATCAATCTTGCCATATCATTGCATGCACCTAACGATGCGATCAGAAATCAAATTATGCCTATCTCCAAAAGGTATAACATGGATGAATTGCTCGACGCTGTTAAATACTACGTTGAAACGGCCGGTCGAAGGGTCACGTTTGAATACATTATGATTAAGGGCCTCAACGATTCGTTAGAAAACGCAGATGAACTTGCCAAGAGGCTTAAGGGAATCTTCTGTTATGTGAATTTGATCCCTCTTAACCCCGTGAAAGAAAAGCCTTTTGAAAGAAGTGAGAATGTCCATGCTTTTAGTAGACGTTTGAATGATAAAGGCATCAATTGTACCGTAAGAAAAGAATTTGGCACCGATATTGATGCCGCTTGCGGTCAACTTAGAGTTAAATATGAAAGAAAGGGGAAGAACTATGGCAACTAAATATCGCGGAAGTTATGGATATAAAGCCCATCAGGGGATGGTCCGTAAGAACAACGAAGATCAGGCTTCCGTTTTGATGAACCCTGATGGAGAAGTTCTTCTTGTTGTTTGCGATGGAATGGGTGGCCAGCAAAAAGGCGACGTCGCTTCACGCATGGCAATCGACATCATCACAAAGGCTTTCCCTTCAAAAAGAAAACATTTATTTGCGAGCGCAGATGTCTCATGGCTTACAAAGATTGCGAAGAAGGCCAACTCATCAATTTACGAAACGGCTGACAAAAATCCGCGATATAAAGGAATGGGCACAACTTTGACTGCGGCCTTAATCTCTAATAAGAGAATGATTGTCGTTTCGGTTGGAGACAGTCGCTGCTATAGCTTGAAAAACGGCGTAATCAAGCAAATAACCGAGGATCAAACCTATGTTCAAATGCTTGTGAATACTGGAAAAATTACCCCAGAAGAAGCTTTGACTCACCCAAAGAGGCACGTATTGCTCAATGCCATGGGTATCTATCCATCGCTTTCTTTAGACGTTAAGAGAATGAAATATCGTGGGGAGACAATACTCCTTTGTACTGACGGACTTTATAACCAAGTTCCTGCAGATGAGATTTGCGCCATCTTATCAAGCGATGAGCGCGTTGATCAAAAGCCTATGTCACTAATCGTTGCCGCCAATGCACACGGCGGAAGCGACAATATTGGTGTCGCCGTCTGGGAGACTGAAGCGCAATGATAGAAATCGGAAGCAAAATTGATGGCCGTTATCGCGTGACCGGAAGAATCGCCCATGGTGGCATGGCCGATGTTTATGAGGGATTTGACACATTGTCACATCGCTATGTCGCAATTAAGGTCATGCGCATTGACTGCATGGCCGATAAAGAAAACATCAGACGTTTTAGAAAAGAATGTGAGGCATGCGCTTGTTTTAATTCGCCCTACATTGTAAGAATCTACGGACAAGGAACCGTAGACGGCGGTCGTCCATACATGATTAACGAATATGTCGAAGGAAGAACTCTTCGTGACAAATTAAACATGGTGGAAAATCATTGTTTAAGCGCCAGGGAAGCCTGCGAATTTATGGTACAGCTTTGCTTGGGAATGCAATATGTCCATGATCATGGCGTTGTTCATCGTGATATTAAACCAGACAACCTTTTCTATTCCCCAGATGGCTCTGTGAAAATTACTGACTTTGGAATTTCAAGCCACGTTGGCGAGAAGGCTAATAGGGAGGCGATCCCTGGAACTCTTTATTACACGGCACCTGAGATACTTACGGGCGGGGATCCGCTGATTCAATCTGATATTTTCTCGATGGGTGTAGTTTTTTATGAAATGCTTACGGGAAAACTTCCGTTTAACGGAGAAGACAAAAAGGCTGTTGTCAGCGCAATTGTCAAGAAAAGCGCACCAACTCCTTCCGATGATTATGCATCGATTCCAAAGGCCGTTGACCGTATCGTCATCAAATGTCTCAAGAAGAGGTATCAGGAAAGATACCAATCATGCAATCAACTTCGCAAAGCCATTGAGGCCGTTTTGAAAGATAAGAAAGCTTTTAAAGAGAAGAAATCCCTTCTCTCAAAAATATTTGGGTTTAAATAACTATGAGATATGCATCAGTAAATAAACGTTATATTTCCCCATCTCTTCTTGCCGCTGATAAAACAAGGCTTCCAGAAGAAATTGCCTTACTTAAGACTTCTAAGGCTAGATATGTCCACATCGACATCATGGATGGTAAATTTGTTCCTGCCACAACTTTTAGTATGGCTGAAGTCGCCTCTATAATGAATAATTCCAAAGGCATAGTAAGGGATGTCCATATCATGGTCGAAAAACCATGGATAGAAGGACCGAAGTACGCCTCAATGGGCGCATCAATTGTCACATTCCATCTTGAAGCCTGCCCTACAAAGGAAATGGTTTTAAAGACCATTAAAAATATCAAAGAAGCCGGTTCTCATGTCGGTATATCGATCAAACCTGCTACACCGGTGGAGTCCGTTCTGCCTTATTTGAATTTGGTTGATATGGTATTGATAATGACTGTAGAGCCAGGCAAAGGCGGCCAAAAGTTTATGCCTGAATGTGCGGAGAAGATTGCTTATTTAAACAAAATTCAAAACCGTAAATTTCTCATCGAATGCGATGGCGGAATTAAAGATACCACCGTACAGGTCGTGAAGGATGCGGGCTGCAATGTAATTGTTGCCGGATCTTATTTATTCGGCCATGACGATTTTGTGGATAGAGTTGAGAGGTTATTATAATGTCAGTTGCTTTATTCGTTTCGTTTGTCGCCATTCCAACGATTGTCTTAATCGCTTTTCTTACGACTGTATTTTTTGGATATAAGAAAGAATGGGATAATTATTCGCTTAAGGCCTATTTGCCATATGAGGCTTTCGAAAGGATGAATCCCACAACTAGAATCATCGCTCGTGTGCTCTATTTTGTTTATCTGGCTTCCGTCCTCCCTTTCTTGGCGTATCTCGTTAAATATTCTTCATCTTATAATGACCAATTAATTGTCTTTTCCGTTTTAAACATGATAATCGGCGTGCTATGTGTCGGGATAAGCATTGCTTTAACCTATGTCAAAGCCGTTCTTCCAAAACAGCACATGGCATTGGCAATTGGTCATGGATTGGTGGTGGTGGTCAACGCTTTTACGATCTCAAGCGTTTTGAATCTGTTGCGTAGCGGGAATATGGTTAGTTCTAAATATAACTATTTCATCCTGGGTGCGATTATCACATTCGTCCTCATCGCGTCATTTGTTATCGCCATCTTCCTCAAGAAGGATGTTTATTCGTGGGAGTATGTTGAAAAGGACGGCAAGAGAAGTTTCTTCGCTTTAGCCTTGACGGAATGGATTACTATCTTTGCAATGTACGCAGTTTATGTCCTAAGCGTTATCTCAATATTTGTCGTTAATTGTTAAAGTAAGTATAAGGAACAAAAAAAGAAGCGGAATTCCGCTTCTATTTTTTCATTGGTAAGAAGAACTAATTACTCAGCTTCTTTTGCGCTCTTGTTGAGTGAGCGGTAAGCACGAGCACTCATCTTAACAGTAACAACTTTACCATTGATATTGAGTTTGTACTTGTGAAGGTTGACGTTCCAAACGCGACGTGTTGCTCTGACAGAGTGGGAACGATTGTTTCCGCTCATTGGTCCTTTACCTGTGACTTGGCATACTCTTGACATAATTAATTCACTCCTTTTCGGGATACGACTCGAAAATCGCATTTAGGACTATACCACTATGGCGACGAGACGGCAACCAAATATTTAAAATATTTCGATAAAACGCTGAATATGTCACCTTTTATGTAATATAGGCAATCAATAAGATTAATTTTTAAGATATTGTGGTACAATATATCCAAACTTTTGGAGGGAAAATTATGAGCACCAAATTGGCGGCTATGATTCTCGCAGGTGGAAAAGGGACCAGGCTTTTGGCTTTGACTAAAAAAGTTGCAAAGCCGGCTGTTTCTTATGGCGGAAAATATCGCATTATCGATTTCCCGCTTTCCAATTGCGCTAACACAGGGATAACTTGTGTATCAGTCTTGACACAATATGAGTCAAGCGAACTTAACACTTATGTCGGCAACGGCGAGAAATGGGGGTTAAACGGGGTTAGATCTATCACTTCCGTTTTAACTCCAAAACAAACGGATGAGGGAAACAACTGGTATAGAGGAACCGCGGATGCAATCTACCAGAACATCGACTGGCTCGATGGAGTCCATCCGGAGTACGTGTTGATACTTTCCGGCGACCACATCTATTCTTGCACATACAACGCAATGCTCAAGAAGCACACCGATAACAATGCTGACTGCACAATCGCGGTGTATGAGGTACCTTGGGCTGAGGCCTCGCGTTTTGGTATCCTTGTCACTGATGACAACGATAACATCACCGATTTCCAGGAAAAGCCAAAGAAGCCGGTTAGCAATCTGGCATCAATGGGAATTTACATTTTCACATACAAAACATTGAGGGCGACCCTTATTGCCGATGCCGCTGATCCAAATTCGGAGCACGACTTCGGAAAGAACATCATCCCGAAAATGATGTCACAGAAAAAGAAGATGGTTGCCTATACCTATTCAGGATATTGGAAGGATGTTGGAACGGTTTCATCTCTTCATCAGGCAAATATGGATTTGCTTTTGTCAGGAGACCCGAATGTCAACCTATACAAAGTCCAAGGAGACAACAAGATTTTGTCTGAGGATAACCACTCATTACCTCAATATATCGGCGCCAAAGCCGTTGTCAGAGACTCGCTGGTAAATCAAGGTGCGACGATTCTTGGCAACATTGATCATTGCGTTGTCTCATCCGATGCGACAGTTGAGGAAGGGGCATCTTGCGAAAACTGCGTCATCATGAACGGCGCCCTTGTCAAGAGCGGCGTCAAAGTGATCAACGCAATAGTGGGGCAAGACACCCTCGTTGATGAAAATGTTGTCGGAGAGCCTGGAAACATTGCTCTCGTCGTTAATGGAAAGGCAGGTAAATAACATGAAAGGCGTATTAGGAATTCTAGATTGCCATAACTCATGCATGCTTGGTGAATTGACGGCTGACCGTCCACTTGCTTCCGTCAGTTTCCTCGGAAGATATGCATTTTGCGATTTCCCATTATCCAACTTCTGCAACTCGGGTATCGATAATGTTGGAATCCTTGTCAAGGAACATCAAAGGTCCATCCTCAAGCATCTTGGCAACTCAATGTCTTGGGTTAACAACACTAAATTGGGCAGGATCAGTGTGTTTTATAATGAAAAAGGACAGGTTAACCCTGCTTACAACACCGATTTGGCAAACCTCAAGCAGAACGATTGGGTCATCATTACCTCCGGTTGCAAATATATTGTCATTCAATCAGCCGACGTTATCATGAATACCGATCTTGAACCATACATCTTGGAACATATTGAACGAGGCGAGAAAATCACATCTATTTACCAAGAAATTGACGATGCGGATAAAGAATTTATCGGCGGAAACGTATATGAGATCGACAGCGAAGATTATCTCATCACCGCCAAACCAAACAATGGCGAACACAAGAAAGCAAAGGTCGCTCTTGGAACCTGGATCATCAATAGAGATATCATGCAGACGATTTTTGATGAATCTGAAAAAGTCCCGGCCTCATACGGTTTAAAAGAGATGATTGGATATCTTGCGGAAAACGGCGTCTTCAATGTCCATTGCGTTCCACACACTGGGTATGTAAGAAGAATTGATTCTCTTCAGCATTATGTCCAATATTCATTTGAACTTTTAAATAGAGATGTATCGAAACAACTTTTCGTACCGGAAAGGCCGATATATACGACAACTCACGATACAGCGCCGGCACTATATGGCGAATCCTCCAAAATTACGAATTCATTCATCGCTAATGGTTGTGTAATCGAAGGAGAAGTTAGCAATTCCATCATCTCCCGTGATGTAAAAGTCGGGAAAGGCGCGGTAGTCAGCAACGCTATACTTCTCTCCAATGTTTGGGTTTTAGATGGCGCCAAAGTTCAATACTCTATCGTCGATAAATATTCGACAGTCAACGAAAATCACACTATTGCAGGCGATGGCGAGAATCTTATCTACATCAAGCAAGGAGCTAAAATCTAATGAAAATCGCAATGTTTTCATCGGAAGCCAATCCGCTTGCTAAGTCAGGCGGTCTCGCCGATGTCGCCTACTCCCTTTCCAAAGAGCTTGTGAAAATGGGCCATGAGGTGATTCTTGCAATGCCGCTTTACAAGGCGATGTGGAGGAAAGAAAAACAATACAAATACAAGAAAGTCGATGAATTCGAAGTCGCTCTTTCTTGGCGTAAGAACACCGCCGCAATCTACACAACCGAAATAGATGGAATCAAATATTACCTTATCTCTAACGGACCGTATTTTGAAAGAGATAATCTTTACAGTTATCCAGACGATACCGAAAGATTTGCTTTCTATCAGGTTGCGTGCGTGACTCTCATGAAGAGGCTCAAATTCCAGGCTGATATCATTCACGTTCACGACCATCAGGCCAGTTTCATCCCGGTTCTTATCAAAGAGAAAGAAAGGGACAATAAATTGTTTGCTAAGACGAAATTCATCTTAACAATCCACAATCCGGCCTTTAGAGGCGAGTTTGATCGTTTCTATCTCGGTGATTTCTACGGATTGTCAGACTCGCTTTATGATAACGGAACGGTTAGATTCAACAACATGGTGTCTACTCTTAAGGCCGGCATGATTTATTGCGACAAGATTACGACGGTTTCCCCAACTCATAGAAACGAATTACTAAGCCCCGATTCGGAATTCCATCTAAATGGTGTTCTAAATTGGAGATACGATGATTTCGTCGGCATCGTTAATGGCATCGATACAAAAGAATGGGATTCGAGAAAAGACCCTAAGATTGACTTTAATTATGGCATCACCAATCTTGAAGAGGGCAAACACGCTAACCAGGCCGCCCTGCTTAAGGCTATGAATATCAAGTTTTATGGCGGTCCCGTTTATGGCCTCGTTTCCCGCTTGTCATGGCAAAAAGGAATAAGTCTTGTTACCGAATCGATGAGAAAAGCCCTTAGACAGGGCGCTAATCTTGTCGTTCTTGGCTCAGGTGAATATGAACTTGAGCAGCAGATGGAGCAATTAAGACGCGAATTCCCGGATACTTGCGGAATATACATCGGGTATTCCGATGACCTTGCTCATAAGATTTACGCAGGATGCGATTTCTTCTTGATGCCGTCATTATTTGAACCGTGTGGAATCTCTCAGATGATTTCACAACGATACGGAACGCTCCCTATCGTGAGATACACTGGCGGACTTGCGGATACGGTCGAAGGTTATGTAGGTGATAACCTAAATACCGCTAATGGAATCGGTTTCAATAACTATGATTCCATGGGAATGGATTATGCTATTGGCATGAGCAGAGCGCTCTACGCCGACCAAAAGGCATTCTATAAAGTGGCAAGAACCGCAATGAGACTTGACCGTTCATGGGCGCAATCTGCTAAAAACTACGAGGACCTGTACATTTCAGCTCTTCAAAAATAATAAACCTAACTTAATTTTACAAAGGAGTCGACTATGGCTTACGATCATCAGAAGATCGAGGCGAAGTGGAGGAAGTATTGGGAAGATAACAATACGTTCTTCTGCGACACCCACGATTTTTCAAAACCAAAATATTACTCACTTGACATGTTCCCTTACCCATCAGGACAAGGACTACATGTTGGACACCCTGAAGGCTATACCGCAAGCGACATTGTTTGCCGTATGAAAAGAATGCAGGGGTATAACGTTCTTCATCCAATGGGCTGGGACGCTTTTGGCTTGCCTGCAGAGCAATTTGCAGTTGCAAACAACCAACACCCAGAGGGATTCACAAGGAAAAACATTGCTCATTTCAAAGACCAAATTCAGTCTTTGGGAATGTCAATTGATTGGACGAAAGAATTCGCGACAATCGATGAAGACTATTACAAATGGACGCAGTGGATCTTCATAAAGCTCTTTGAACATGACTTAGCTTATGTTGCAAACGTTCCTGTAAATTATTGCCCTGAATTAGGAACCGTCCTCGCAAACGAAGAAGTAATTGACGGAAAATCAGAACGTGGCGGATATCCTGTCATCCGTATGCCTATGAGGCAGTGGATTCTTAAGATTACATCTTATGCTGACAAACTTGAAAAAGATTTGGCGTTATTGAATTGGCCGAAATCCACCCTTGAAATGCAAAAGAACTGGATTGGCAGATCAACCGGCGTTGAAATCACATTCGGTGTTGCTGGAACGGATAAGAAATTTAAGGTTTTCACAACACGTGTTGACACACTTTTTGGCTGCACATATTGCGTTCTTGCTCCAGAACATCCTCTTGTTAAAGAAATCGTTTCCGATGCTCAGAGAACGGAAGTCGAAGCCTATGTTGCCGAAGCCGCCAAGAAATCGGATCTCACGAGAACCTCTCTTGAGAAGGATAAATCCGGCGTTTATCTCGGCGCTGATGCAGTTAATCCGATAAATGGCAAACGCATCCCTATTTATATTTCAGATTATGTTCTTGGTTCTTATGGAACTGGCGCCGTTATGGCCGTTCCAACCCACGATGAGCGTGATTTTGCCTTTGCGACAAAATACGGCCTCGAATTAATACCTGTACTTGAAGGCTATAACGGCAAAGAAGCCTATGTTTCCGATGGCGCTCATATTAACTCTGCATATGCCGATGGTTTAAACATCAAAGACGCCAAAAAAGTCATTACTGAGCACCTCGAAGCAATGGGCGCAGGAAAAGAAGTCGTTAACTACAAATTAAGGGACTGGATTTTCTCTCGTCAGAGATATTGGGGTGAACCAATCCCGATTGTCTGTATGGAAGATGGCACCGAAGTGGCTCTTAAGGAAAACGAATTGCCTCTTGTCTTGCCTGAACTCGATGAATATAAGCCATCTAAAGATGGAAGACCTCCGTTGGTAAACGCCCCTTCATCTTGGCTCAATGTCGAAATCAACGGAAAGAAAGGCGTTAGAGAAACCAATACAATGCCTCAGTGGGCAGGCTCATGCTGGTATTACATCAGATATATTGATCCTCATAACAATGACGCAATCGCCGACCCAGAATTAATCAAACACTGGTTACCTGTTGACTTATACATCGGCGGGCAAGAACATGCGGTTCTGCATCTTCTTTATGCGAGATTCTGGCATAAGTTCTTATACGATATTGGAGTCGTGAATTGCAAAGAACCATTCACAAGGCTCTACCATCAAGGCATGATTCTTGGCGCGAATCACGAGAAGATGTCCAAATCTCGCGGAAATGTCGTCAATCCTGATGATATCGTCAGAGATTCTGGTGCTGATTCATTGCGTTTATTCGAGATGTTTGCAGGGCCTCTTTGCGATGCCAAACCTTGGAATACGGATTCCCTTCAGGGGTCGAGACGTTTCATTGAAAGATGCTATCGTTTAGTGTCTGAAGATGAATTCAAGTCAAGAATCACCGATGAAAATTCGGGCGAACTTGATTATTCCTACAACTTCTTAGTAAAGAAAGTCACGGCTGATTTTGAAGATTTGTCCTTCAACACCGCTATCTCCCAGATGATGGTCTTCATCAATGACTGCTATAAAGCGAAATCACTTTATCGTCCATACATCGAAGGATTCGTCAAGATGTTCTCTTGCGTTGTTCCGTTTGTTGGGGAAGAAATGTGGGAGTGCTTGGGCCACGACAAGACTATCGCATATGAAACCTGGCCGACTTACGATGAATCAAAGTTGACACTTAACACGGTCAAAGTTGCAGTCTCGGTCAACGGTAAAGTTAGAGATGTCTTGCCGCTATCGCCTGATGCAAGTCAGGAAGAAGCCGAAAAAACAGCTTTTGCATCGGAAAAACTTAAAGTTTGGCTCGAAGGAAAAACGGTAAAGAAAGTCATCTACGTCAAGGGAAGAATCCTTAACATTGTAGTTGCATAAAACACAAGAAGGCGCTTACATGTGCGCCTTTTTCTTTTGCCTAAAAATTTTTTGTAAAAACATGAAATAATCAGTGCTATTTAAAAACCTTATATATATAATGCACCCGTTGTTTTTAAAGGAGAATTCTTATGAAAAATGCTTATGTCAACAAAGTATTTGAGGAATTCAAAGCAAAGAATCCTGGAGAAAAGGAATACACTCAGGCTTGCCAAGAAATCCTCGAGTCTCTCGAATTAATGGTCGAGAAAAACCCTGCAATAGAAAAGAACCAGTTGCTCGAAAGGTTCCTTGAACCGGAACGACTCATTCAGTTTAGAGTTGCTTGGCTCGATGACAACAATGTTGTCCGCGTCAATAGAGGCTGGAGAATCCAATACAATTCCGCATTAGGGCCTTACAAAGGCGGCATCAGACTTCATCCATCCGTAAACGTTTCAATTCTCAAATTCTTAGCGCTTGAACAATGTTTAAAGAATTCACTCACAACCCTTCCTATGGGCGGCGGAAAAGGCGGTTCCGACTTCGATCCTAAAGGCAAATCTGACATGGAAATCATGAGATTCTGTCAGGCATTCATGACCGAACTTTATCGTCATATTGGTCCGGATACCGATGTTCCGGCAGGTGATATCGGCACAGGTGGAAGAGAAATCGGTTACCTCTTTGGCCAGTATAAGAGACTTCAGAATGAATGGACAGGAGTATTAACCGGCAAAGGCCTCACTTTTGGCGGATCACTCGCTAGAACTGAAGCGACGGGTTATGGTTTGTGCTACTTCACTTCTAAGGCAATGGAAACGGTTTTAAACGACTCATTCAAAGGAAAAACGGTTTGCGTTTCCGGTTCGGGAAACGTTGCGATTTATGCAACCGAGAAAGCCCAGGCTCTTGGTGGCAAGGTCGTCACATTATCAGACTCCAACGGTTGGATTTATGCCCCTAATGGAATAGATGTCGCTCTTCTTAAGCAGATCAAGGAAGTTGAAAGAGGAAGAATCAAAGAATATGCCGATCGCGTTCCTGGCGTTATCTATACGGAAAAAGTCCCAGGAGCCAAATCTCAGTGGACGACAAAATGTGATATTGCTCTTCCATGCGCAACTCAGAACGAACTAAATCTCGATGATGCAAAAGCACTTGTTGCTAATGGCTGCAAAGTTGTCTGCGAAGGCGCTAATATGCCATGCACATTAGAAGCGGCTCACTACTTCGTTGATAACGGAATTCTCTATGGTCCGGGCAAAGCCGCAAATGCTGGTGGCGTCGCTACTTCTGGCCTTGAAATGTGCCAGAACTCAGCAAGGCTCAGCTGGACATTTGAAGAGGTTGATGCAAAACTCAAAGGCATCATGGAAGCGATCTACGCCAATATCAATGCCACACAGAAGAAATATGGCATCAGAGAGAACGATATGTTGACAGGCGCAAACATCGCCGGCTTCGATAAGATAGCTACAGCAATGCTTGCCCAAGGCGTTCTATAATATTTCTCCAATGAATTAAAGGTATCGAAAGATGCCTTTTTCTTTTACCTTGGTGCCCTTTGTAATAAACTTAGTGAGCCCGATACTCGGCATAGGCTGAGATTGGAGCGGAGGTAGACCATTATGCTATTGGCCATTGATGTTGGCAACACCATGACGGACTTTGGTGTTTTTGAAGGCACTCAACTGATTGCCACATATAAGTTCGAGACGAAATCAGTCACCTCGGCTGATGACGCGTCTGTTAAGGGAGCAGGATTCAAAATGCTCAACAGCGAGGTTGGGGATATCGATGGGGTTATCATCTCTTCCGTTGTTCCTAGCAAAACCACATTTTATGCTCAGATGAGCAAGAAATTGTGGGGGATTAAAGCGTTAACAATGGGTCCTGGATTGAAATCGGGGCTTAAACTAAAATGCGATTACCCTAATGAAGTCGGCGCAGATTTAATCGCCGATTGCGTTGGCGTCTCGTCAAAATACGGGAACGGTTGTTTAATCGTTGACTTAGGAACCGCGAACAAATACATCTATTTGGATAAAGAGGGTGCGTTTGCCGGTGTTTCGATTGCTCCTGGAGTGGGCATTTCTTTGAACGCACTCATAAGCGGTGCGGCAAATCTTCCGGATATAGGTCTAAAAATTCCGAAGAATGTCATCGGCAAGAACACTTTAGATTGCATGAATTCTGGGATTGTTTATGGCACGCAATTCGAAATAGAGGGATTTGCCAAGGCTTTTGAAAAAGAAGCTGGATATCCGCTGAAGAAAGTAATTACCGGTGGAAACGCTAGATACGTATCTGATTTATTCCCAGATTACATTTACGACGAAAACGTTCTTTTGTGTGGTCTCGCCACGATATATTCAAGAAGGAAATAACTAAAATGTTGGAAAAAATTATATTTACGGGCGGACTTGCCTCCTGCGTTATTCTATTTGTCTATTTGCTAACCAAATTTTATAAAACGGCCGAGAACAAGATATCCACAAGACAGATTGCTGGAATTGGTATAATCGGCGCCTTAACATTTGTTCTTGCTTTTGTATCTAATTATGTTTCTTTTGGACCAGTAAATATCAATCTTGCTCTTGTCCCGATTGCCGTTGGCGCTTGCATTTACGGCCCGTGGTGGGGATTTTTCCTTGGAGCGCTTGATGGTTTGATTACGCTTGTATCCCCGTCTACACTGACATATTTTGTGCCGGTTAATGCCGTTGCTACGGTCATCATTTGCGTGTTTAAAACCGGACTTGGCGGCCTAATCGCGGGATATTTGTATAAGCTTATCCACAAGAAACAGGATTTTGTTGCTTCTATTGTTGCATCTCTAGTTGTTCCGCTTGTTAACACCGGATTATTTATTCTGGGCGCATATTTATTCTTCTTGTCCATTTACGGCAATATCTTAACTTTGTTCACGGCCGTTATTACCGTTAACTTTGGCATAGAATTTGCGGTAGCAATTGTGCTTAGCCCGATCGTTTATAAGATACTGAAGATTGCGACTAAAGGGAAAGATATAGGCTCTGTTTACGGAAAATAAGTCAGAATTAATTTCAAGTTTGATGGGATTTGTCATTCAAAGTGGCAAATTCCTTTTATATTTAATCAAAGTAGCATAGACTAATAGATGCTATGGCCGTTGAGGAATATATTCCTCCTAACCCATAAGCGTTATTAAGCCCTCTGCGGTTAAAGAGGTTAAAGAGGTTTTACGAGGGCTAGAAGGGAAGATATGGCAAATTACAAAAAACTAGCGAAAGGCTACGAGAATAAAGCCGTCGCAACACTTAAACAGTTCATTAAAATCGACTCTGTTTATGATTCAACCACCATTAAATTAGGGCAACCGTTCGGATCCGGAGTTAAAAAGGCTCTAGATTTCGTTGGCAAAATAGGCAAAGATTTCGGTTGGAAAGTCGATTACGTTAATGGATATTGCACCGAACTTACAATTGGCGATGAAGGACCACTCATCGGCATTTATGGACATTCTGATGTTGTTCCGGCAACAGGCACATGGACAAGCGCTCCATTTAGCCCAGACGAAAGAGATGGCGTTATCTATGGCAGAGGCGCTTGCGATGACAAAGGCCCGTTAGTGGCGGCAATTTATGCTACCAAATTGCTTCAGGACGCTGGGTTGCTTAGAGGATTCAGGGTCAAAATTGTTTCTGGAGGAGATGAAGAAAGAGGTTCTTCGTGCCTTAACTATTATTTCAAGGAATTCAAGGGAGAGGCTGCAAAATACGCATTCACACCAGATGCAGATTACCCTTTGATTTATGCCGAGAAAGGCATGAGATCATATCTTCTCACCAAAACATTGGATTTAGGACCAATCACTGCCATGGATGGTGGTGTTGTGACCAATGCTGTTTGCGATTCTCTTTTGGTTACGCTTAAAGCTGATAAGAAATTCGAGGAATACCTGAAGACAAACAACGTTCCATGCGATTTATCATCTAACGAATTCCTTACAGTTGTTAGGTTCAAGGGCAAAGCCGCACATGGATCAACCCCTGAAAGAGGCGTAAACGCTGCCTCTATTGCCTTTAAGGCCATTGGCGAATACTACAAAATTAAAGATTTGACAGAAATCGTCCCATTCATAGACTCTTGCGACGGTTCATATTGGGGCGGCAATGTTGTCTCTAAAGAACTCGGACCTTGCTCTTATAACTATGGCATAGTCAAATACGAAAAGAGAACAAAGACGTTATCCATGACTTTGGACTTCAGATTTGGCGAAGAAGCCAATAGAGATGAATTGGTCGCTGCCCTTGCTAAGAAAACGGGATTTGTTGCTACTCCTTTGGGAGAAGGCCATAACCATCTCTTGTTCGATAAGAAGTCGCCTCTTGTCTCAACCCTCATGAAAGCTTATAAGCATGAGACATTCGATTTATTTGCTAAGCCACTTGCCATTGGCGGAGGAACATACGCTAAAGAGGCTCCAAACTGCGTTGCTTTCGGCGCAGTCTTCCCGGCCAATAGAGAAATTCAGGGCAATATGCATTCTCCAAATGAATTCATTTCAAGAAAAGATTTCATGAAAGATATTGCCATCTACGCTCGCGCTATTTACATGTTAGGAAATTTAAAGTGAGAGGTCGTTTCAAAAAATGGGCTGCTCCATATTTAGATGAGCATGATGGAGTAGTCATAAAAGAAATAAAGGCAGAGGATCCGTTTTTCCAGGCTGACAAACTCTATTTGGAAGTTGGGTCGGGAAAAGGAGATTTCGTATTGGGCCTTTCTCAAAAGAGAAATGGCAACTATCTTGCTCTAGAAAGAGATGTTTCGATCTCGGGAATCCTCGCCAAAAAGGTAGTGGAATCTGAGATTGCTAACATCCGTGTTATGAATGATGACTTCGATAATGTATATGAAGCGGTAAAAGATACTCTCAAGTTCGACATCATCTTCTTAAATTTTTCTGACCCATGGCCTAAGAAAAAACACTGGAAGAGAAGACTTACAACCAAAGTCAGACTGCAAAATATGATCAACATATTAAAAGATGGCGGAGAGATTAGAATTAAAACCGATAATGATGATCTCTATATGTTTACGAAAGAAGAGGCGGAGGCATTGCCGCTTACGAAGATATTCGACACTGATAATTACATATACGACGAAAGCGATGATGCCATGAGCGAATACGAGAGAAATTTCCGCTCAATGGGAAAGACCATCAATCGTCTTGTGTATAGAAAGTAGGGTAGAAGCCATGTATCGCATGTTCTACAATCACGAAGTTTCGGGAGATACATTGTTTATAGTTCTAAGCACGAACAAAACGTTCGATCACGGAGAAAATATCGATGATGTCTATGCTTTATATAGTGTTGATAACGAACTTATCGGCATTAATATCAATAACCTTTCCAGGGTCTTAAAAATCAAAGCCCACGGGATGATTGTGACTCCGGGGAAAGAATTAGTTGATGTCGTTAATAACATTCTTAAAAGAGCAAAGTTACCGATATTGCCTTATTGTATCGATTCGGGCTATAGGGTCGGGGTTGTTTCTTCAATCTCCAATGTTGCTTCTACTGATAAATATAAGATAATCGTGGTAGATGTTGGCGATGATCGGATGATTGCTGCTAGCAATTATGACAATTTTAAAATCGGAGACTACGTTGTATTGGCCCTCGATGGCACTATTCAGTATAATGGCGCCACCTTTAGGTCACACGAAAAAGACGGCGTTATGATTAATTGTTTAATTTGCAACGCGAAAGAACTCCGAATCAATGCCGATTCAAAAGGCGCATTCGTTGTTGATGGATATAAATCTGGTGAAGATTTCTATTTAGCAGGAGAATAACTATGGAAGAATTAGAGATTAAGCTTAAGGAACAGGGCAAGATTTCCCGCTTAACAAACAAGACCTTTAAATTCGATGAAAGAATTAGGGATGGCTATTATTCCGCCAATTATTTCTTAAAATCACGCAAAATAGTTTTGGAGCGTTGCCCAGGGCACGTCGTTGAAATGCAGTTTTTCCAAAGAAAAGATAACGTGATGGTTTGCGGTCTTGATGAGGCTATCGCAATTCTACATACTTTTGCCGTTGAGCCAGAAACCCTCAATATTTGGGCTCTGAACGACGGTGATATTGTCAATGCGGGAGAACCGGTTCTTAAAATCACTGGCAAATATGAGAATTTTGGTTTTCTTGAGTCGATCATCGATGGAATATTGACGAGAAGAACATCGGTTGCCACAAACGTTCATGAGGTCGTCGTTGCTCTTAAAGGCACAGATACATTTTCTATGGCGGATAGGCAGGATGATCCATATACCCAGACCGGCGATGGATACGCAACATATGTTGCTGGAATCAAAAAATTTTCCACCGACGCTCAAGGTGAATGGGTCGGGGTTAAGGGCATGGGCACTATGCCACACGCTTTAATTCAAATCTGCGATGGTGATATTGTTAAGGCTTGCAACATTTACCATGAAACATTCCCTAACGAACTTGTGACGGCCTTGATCGACTACAACAACAATGTCGTTGAGGACACGGTTAAAGTCGCTAAAGCCTTAGGACGCGCCTTAAAAGGTGTCCGTGTTGACACTTCTAAATCTTTGGTGGATCATTATTTCGATGATAAAGATACATCGGGGTTTGACCCACATGGCGTTTGCAAAGAACTTATATATGCCCTTAAAGAGAGACTCGTTAAAGAGGGTTTTGATTGGGTGAAAATTACGGTATCTAGCGGTTTTACCGCAAAAAAGATTAAATCTTGGACTGACGAGGGCGTGCCAGTTGATATGTATGGCGTAGGAACCTCACTTATAAAAAACGATACAGTCGGATATACTGGTGACTTAGTTATCCTTGATGGGCATGCCCAAGCCAAGGAAGGCAGAAAAGACATTCCATCCGACAGGCTAAAGAAAGTTTCGTATCCAATTTACTAATTATGATAAGCTTCAAAACTCCGATTGATGTGGTTTTATTTATTGCCGAGATAATCGCTTGCATATCGTTTGCAACATCTGGCGCAATTACAGCTTTAAGGAAGAAAACTGACCTTTTAGGTGTATGGATTTTAACTTTGATAGAAGTCTTTGGTGGTGGACTTTTGAGGGATTTAATCCTCAACAAAGGTGCGCCACACATATTTTGGGACCCTGAATATTTATGGTTGGCAGCACTTGTCATCGCGATATCTACTGTTTGTTTTGTGCTGGCTTGTTTGCCGAAAACCGCTAAATATTTGGAAGATCATAGACACGCTTTCTGGATTTATGCTTTGGATGCGATTGGCATTTCCGTTTTCTCTGTTGCCGGGGCAAAAACTGCTTTTTATGCCTTGCCAGAAGAAATCGGAGCCTTTGAAACTTATGTTTTTTGCGTTTGCCTTGGCGTTATAACCGGCGTTGGAGGAGGCATGTTCAGGGATGTTTTTGTGGGGGAAATTCCCTCCGTCTTTAAAAAACATTTCTATATGATGCCATGTATTATCGGAACCACCATTTACGCTGCTTTCCTCATCAACGATTGGGGGGACTCTTACGGAATAGTTGGGGTTGCGCTATCTTGCGCCGTGATTATTACTCTGAGGATCTTGGCTACTTTATTCCAATGGAACCTACCTAGAGCAAAAGCCTTTAATACGATAATGGAAGAAGAAAGCAAAAACAAAAATTGAGAGATTTAGACAATTGTTTTATCTTATAAATAAGGAAAGAGGAAAAAGCATGAAAAACTTGGTTAATTTCACGGTTGGAAACGATGACGATAAGCTTTTGAAAGAATATACATTCGAAAGGGTCGGTTCTAAACTTGTTATAACGGAGGCTGACGTTGTCAAAAACAAAGGTGACGCTCAGACCGTAACAACAACCAAAATCGCCGAGTTTGATAAAGTGACAGTTGAGGTCAGTGTTGGAAGTCTTCGCAAAACGATGAAAATAGTCTTAGCCATTCTCGTTACTTTAATCGGTATCGGAGTCATTTGCTTATCATTCCTCAAAGATTCAATTTGCCAGGGCAACCTTTCCAGCATATCCACGGTGTTCCCTTGGCTTTGTTATATTGTCGGCGGATTCATTGTGATTGCCGGCCTTTGTTGGTTCATTTCGGGAATCGCTAGAAGAAAGAAGGTCGTATTCACACAAATCGACGTTAAGTGCGATGGCGAAATCTTTGAAATGGTTAGATTCAAAGATAATCCGCAAGGCGAGATTGCAACAAATATAATAGATTTCTTTAGAGGCTAAGCACTAAAAAGGGGTGATTCCCCTTTTCTTTTTTGGCTTTTATGAAAAAAGATGTAAATATGTGAAAAATTTTCATTGAACTTACGAAAAAAATGACATTAAATTATGACGATGAAAGGGTTTTCAATAAAATGGATAATTTAAAAGAACGTGTAACTATATACCAAGTCGCCCAAGCATCCGGCGTTTCTTTAGCCACGGTTTCCCGTGTCATCAACAAACAGGGAAATGTCACGGAAGCCACTAGAACTAAAGTTGAAGAAACAATTAAGCGTTTGGGTTACAAGCCTTCTGGCTTGGCTCAGGCTCTTGCTACGAATAGAACAACAAACATTGGAATCGTCATTCCTAGCGCTAACTATGTCTACATTGCGAATATGTTAAGCGGTGTATCGGAGGTCGCTAAAGAAAAAGGATTCATCCTAACTTTGTTTACGACAGGGCATTCCAGAGAAGATGCAATCTCCATGATAGAGAAAGTTATCGTCTCTCATGTTGATGGTGCAATTATTTTTGATGATGAGCTTGATGAGGCGGATGTTGAAAAGATTAATTCTTATTCGGTTCCAACAATCGTCATCAACAAGAAGATAACGGGAGATAGGACTGGATGCGTCAATTTCTCATACAGCAACGCGCTTGAAAAACTGATTCAGTCTTATTATGAGAATCATGGCGATGTCGAGATGACGTTCATCCATTTGCATAACTGCGGAAGGTTATTAAGTCACTGCGAAAGAAGATTCATCGCGGTCCATCAAAAAATCAACAAGCCGTATCATATAATGAACGTTGATGATTCTTACACTAGAACATATACGGATTTCACGAATTACTTCCAGAATCATAGGAATGGCTATTTCATTGCTTATCGCGACTCGATTGCAGCGGCAGTGGCCAATGCCGCAACAGACTGCGGATTAAGAATCCCTGAAGATATTCAGGTTGTCTCATTGGTTGGCACAAAATACGCGCACATCGTAAGGCCTACGCTCACATCCCTTGACCTTGATTGGCAGGAAGTCGGCAAACGTTCAATGTACATGTTAATTGATTTAATCAACAGAAACCTTGAAGAAAAATCTTATAAATTCGATGCCAAACTGGTTCTCAGGAACTCCACAAAGAACTAAAATACATCTAGAAAATTACGCATGCTCGCCCATGCGTTTTTCTTTTTGAATAAAATCTTTGTATTTTGTATGTATCAAGCCTAGAATAATAATTAATTAAGCGACTTAACCAATAATTATCTATAGGAGGTTTTTTATGGCTGAGCAAATACAAACAACGAAGACGTCCGGAATTAAGATGAAGGATAAGATCGGCTACGCTTTTGGGGATGTTGGATCTCTTTTAGTGTTCGGTCTAGTCAACACGTTTCTGCAGGTCTTCTACACCGAGACTCTCGGTATTACGCCAATCGTTGTCATGATCATCATGATTGTTGCTCGCGTGTGGGACGCAATCAATGACCCGATGTGGGGGAGAATCGTCGACACCGCTCCGTGCAAAAAACCGGGAACAAGGTATAAGAGATGGCTGGTTTATCTTTGCGTTCCAATGGCGTTATCTGCAGTCATCATGTTCCTTAATGTGAGAGATATCTTTGGAACAAATCCAGCAGTCACTGTTACATATGCGACGATTACATACATTCTCTTCGGAATGCTATATACCGGAACTAATATTCCTTACGGTTCAATGGCCAGTGTCATTACAACCGATGACAAGGAAAGAAATACCCTTTCGATTTTCCGTTCGGTTGGATCAACGCTTGGCGGTTTCGGCCCGATGGTGTTAAGTTTTGTTTCATATGATAAAGATAAAACTACTGGCGCATCCGTTTTGAATCCGACCAAATTAATTATTGGCGTTTCTATTCTTGCGGTTTTATGCATAGTCTTCTCTTATCTATGCGCTAGACTCTCTGTTGAACGTGTGGTTTCGGAGCCTGTCACTAGAAATAAATCCAAAAAAGGCGAGACTTGGAGAGTTATTAAGAATCTCGTAAAGACTCGTTCGTTTGTCATCATTTCAATTGTTGGCATGCTTTTCTTAGCCGCTCAGATGTTCCAAACCACATATAATTCTTATGTTTTCATGAAGTTCTTCGGTAGTGGCGGTCTTGCTGCCGTTACTCAGATTTGCCAATATCTGCCGGTTGCTGTTGTTATGTTCTTTGCCGGTAAACTTGTCCGTAAGTTTGGGCGCAAGGAAATCTGCGCATTCGGCTTATTGTTTGTCGCTATATCGTTTGGCGTATTGGCTGTAATTCCAACAACAGCGGTCTCTAGAACGGTGTTGATGTATTTGTTCTTTGCATTCTCCCTTCTAGGCGGCATCGGCAATTCATTCATCTTCTTAATGATTTGGGCACTCGCAAACGATGCAATAGATGACTACTTCATTAAATTCAAGTCGCATGATGAGGCAACGGCATATTCCATCTTCTCTTTCATGAGAAAACTTGGGCAGACAATTGCGGCAATCATTGTTAATGTCTCGCTTGTTGCCATCGGATATGGAGCGGACGGTTCAACAAATTTTGCGCCAACCGAAGCACAAGCCACATCAATGTATTATCAATCGATAATCATTCCGGCTGCATTGTCTCTTGTTATGTTTATCTTATTGATGTTTGCCTATCCTCTTGGAAAACAAGCCGTGTTAGACATGCAAAGTAAGAAAGACGCTATTTATAAAGAGGAACTCTCCGAAAAGGACGCCGTTCCTGAAAAAGAGTAAAAATATGAATAAACAAGAATTAGATTCTCTTTTCCTGTCCTCCTTTGAGAACGGGCAAACATATATCTGCTTGGCAGAAGGGAAAGCATCCTACAAAATGAGCAGAGGCTCATTCAAGACCAAGGATCGCATTGTAAATAGGCATACACTTAAGTTTATTGAAAAGGATGGTAATAAATATACGTTCGCTGATAAAGATGTTAAGTGTGTTATGACACTTGATTCTAGTGACGGTCTTAAACTCCGGTTCGAATGCGATCCAAAATTTAACAGGTTTACCATATGTTTGCCGGCTTTTGAAAACGAACATATCTATGGATGTGGCGAACAATATACGCATTTTGACCTTAAGGGCAATAAAGTCGATGTTTGGGTTTCTGAACACCAACAGGTCATGAAAATAGTCAAAAAATTCCTAAGAGAAAAAATACATGGAGTAAATCCGGATTATAAGGCCCCATATTCCGATCATCAAACTTACTATTCGTCGCCAAATTTTATGTCCAGCGAGAATTATTTCATCTACTCTCATCAAGATGCGTATGGACAAATAGACTTTCAAAAGACGAAAACGTTACTAAAGTTTCGCGAGATTCCATATTCGATCACGATTCTTACCGGTGATAATCCTATTGATTTAATCAAGAAAGTGACTCAACTTGTTCACATTCAGCCGCGCCTTCCAGATTTCGTTGGAGACGGAGCGATTATCGCGACTCAAGGCGGAACCGACATCATGCTTCAAAAATACGAAGCTTTGAAATCTAAAGGCGGAAAAATATCCGCGATATGGTGCCAGGACTGGTCTGGACAAATCGTCACAGAATTCGGCTCCCAAGTTTATTGGAACTGGGAAGTGGATAGCAAGCTTTACCATGATTTGCCTGAGGTAATTAAGAAATTAAACAGCGAAGGAGTTAAGTTCCTTGGCTACATCAACACATTTCTTAAAGAAAACACACCTTTGTACAAATATGCGGTAGAACACGACTATATCGTTAAGAAAAAAGACGGTTCACCTTACCTTGTTAAGTCTACGACATTCAATGCCGGCATTGTTGATTTGACATATCCAGAAGCTTATGAATGGTACAAAAACATTATTAAGAAAAATATGATTGAGTTGGGGCTTTCTGGGTGGATGGCGGACTTTGGAGAATACCTTCCAACGGATTCCGTCGTTCATGGGGGAGATCCTGAAAGGCTTCACAATTATTGGCCAACCATGTGGGCAAGATGCAATTATGAGGCAATTAAAGAATGCGGTAAGGAAGGCAAAATCTTCGTCTTCTCTCGCGCAGCTTATGCTCATACAGTTCAATACACAAACTCTATGTGGAATGGCGATCAACATGTCGACTACTCCGATGAATATGGGCTTGGTTCGGTAATTCCTGCAACACTTTCGATGGCGTGCAGCGGAGTTGGCGTTAACCACAGTGATATCGGAGGATATACAACGGTTCTTCATATGAAAAGAGACGCAGAATTGTTTAAGAGATGGTCTGAGATGAACATTTTCACACCCGTCTTTAGATGTCACGAAGGCAATAGACCTAAATCTAACGTTCAATTCGACAACGAAGAGGTCATAGATGAGTTTATCGAAAATTCTAACCGATTTGTCGCGCTGAAACCTTATAGAGATGATGTCCTAAAGGAATACTATGAAGATGGCATCCCGGCCAATAGACCTCTATTCTTCCATTTTAATGAGGCTGAGGCATTTACAACGCAAAAGGAATTTATGTTCGGAAGCGAAATCCTTGTGGCTCCGGTTATGAGAAAAGGGGTTAACAAAATAAATGTTTACCTTCCTAAAGGTGAATGGATTGGCGTTTTCGATGGCAATACCTATGGCGGTGGCCACATTGAAGTTGATGCCCCGCTAGGAATGATTCCCGCTTTCTATCTAAAAGGAAGCAAACATGAGTCTTTATTTAAAAATTTAATAAAAGGAGAAGAAAAATGAAATATTATCTCGATTCCGCAAAAATCAATGAAATTGATTATGCTTACAAGTATTTGAAAATTGACGGTGTTACAACAAACCCGAAGCACATCATGAACAGTGGCAAGCCTTTTATGACTGCAATCACTGACATTGCCAAATGGATAAAAGAAAACAATCTTGAAGGAAAAGACATCTTCCCGGTATCGGTTGAAATCAACCCTCATTTAAGCACCCACGAAGAAATGATTGAAGCTGCTAAGAAAATCTCGTCTTTATGTGAAAACTTCGTCATCAAAATTCCTTGCAACGTAGAGGGTTGCAAGGCGGCAAAACTCCTTGAGGATGAGGGAATCAGGACGAATGTAACGCTAGTTTTCTCACCGTCTCAGGCAATTCAGGCCGGCAGAATTGGGTCCATGTTTGTTTCCCCATTCATTGGATGGAAGGAATCCGCTGGCGATGATGGCCTCGAATATTTAAAGAAGATATCCGCTATCTATAAAGAGAAGAACTACAAGACCGAAATCATATGCGCCGCGGTTCGTTCGGGAAAACAAATCGCAGAATGTGCCGAAATGGGCGCTGATATTGTGACAGCTGGCTTGTCAGTTTATGAGGATTCATTCACAGACCCATGGACGGATTACGGATTAAAACAATTCTGTGATGCATGGGATCATACGGCAGGTAATTAAAATGAAAGTAGGATTTATCGGACTTGGCATAATGGGTATGCCAATGGCAACCAATGTTTCTAAAAAATTTGATTTGATCGGGTATGATGTCGTTTCTAAAACGGCTCCATTCCCTCTTGTTTCATCCATTAAAGAAATCGTTGATAATTGCGATGTTGTAATCTCAATGGTTCCGAAAAACGAACATGTGATGTCTGTTTATCAGGAAGTTATGCCTTATGTCAAAAAAGGGCAAATCTTTATTGAAATGTCCACGATTTCTCCATCTGTTTCCTCTAATATCGCATCACAGATCGAGGCTAAAGGGGCGGATATGCTTGACTGTCCCGTTGTAAAGAGCCAACCGGCCGCAATTAGCGGTACACTAGGCATCTACGTTGGCGGTAAAGAAGAGGTTTACGCAAGAGTAAAAGATATTCTTTCGTGCATGGGATGCAACATTATACATATGGGCGGGCATGGTGCAGGATTGACTATGAAGATACTTCATAACGCATTAGTCGGACAAATTCAAAATGGCGTTAACGAGGTTATGTCCGTTGCATCTAAACTTGGAATCGACCTTAATGATTTTGTCACTGCCATTTCCTATGGTGGAGGCCAGAACTTCTATTTGGATGGCAAAGCGAAAAATATCATTTCCGGAACATATCCAACTGCATTCTCCGTTGCCAACATGCACAAAGATGCTCATTTAGCTGAAGCTCTGCTGAAAGAAAATAACATGGATTATCCGGGCATAGCAAACACTGCTCGTATTTATGATAAAGCCATGGAAGAGGGCTTAGGAAGGGAAGATTTCTCCGCGACGTTTAAGGTTGTTAATGAAGGTAAATAAAAATGAGAAAAGCTAGAATTGGAGTTTGCTGTTTAACTAGAAAAACATACGATTATCAAACAGCGTACGCTTTATACCAGGAAAGAACTGCCGAGCTTGCTAAAGACACAACGGTGGATTACTGTGTTTATCAAGAGAACGTAATCGAACCTGAAGATGCAGAAAAAGCGATTCACTATTTTGAACAGCAAGAGATAGATGCAGTCGTTATTGTGTCTGCCACATTCCATTTAGGGCATTTGGCTTTGATGATTAATGATGCTATTAAAAAGCCTATTCTTTTGTGGGGATTTGATGAGCTTCCATACAATGGTGGAAAAATCAGGCTTAATGCCGTTTGCGGTGTCAATTTAAACGCTTCGAATTTGTACAAGGCTGGCGTTGACAATTATTGTGTGACCATCGGAAACGAAATTGATCAGAATTGGGTCAAGGCCATCAAGGTTATGGTGGCAATCCATACAACAAAAATCGGAATCGTCGGTTATCGCGCTCAAGGATTCTTCAACGTTGGTGTTGATGAACTCAATCTTTATAAGAATACTGGTCTTTTGATTAACCATTACGAAATTGGTGATTTATTCAAGAAACAGGCTGATGATGAAACCGTCGCTCGCGAGATTCAAAACATCAAAGATAATTTCTGCGTTAAGGAGCTTAACGAAAAACAAGTTGAATTGGTTGCTAGGTTAGTCGCCTCAACCGAAATTTTCCTCAAGGAAAAAGGGGTGGATGCTTTGGCAATTCGTTGCTGGCCAGAATTTGCTGCTACATATGGTGTTTCTCCTTGCGCGATGATGTCCATTCTCCAATCTAGGGGTATTCTCCTTGCATGTGAAGGAGACGTTGAAGCGTTGGTTTCTATGATCGCCGTAAAAGCACTTGGAGAACCAACTCCTTTCATGGCAGATTTATCGCAAGTCAACTTCCAAGAAAATTATGCGCTTCTATGGCATTGCGGCGTTGCTCCATCCAATCTTTGGGATGGTAAGTGCGTAAGGTCTCTAGATACGTATTTTGCCGGAGGTAAAGGCGTTACTGCCGGATTTGTTCTTCAACCTGGTGATTTCTCGATTTTCCGCATCGATACGGCTAGAGGAAAAACTAGAATTTTCTATGAAGAAGGTAAGGCTGTACCGATGGAAAAGCTACTTACTGGTACTTTTGCAAAAGTTATTTTCAAACACGACGTCAAGGATGTGCTCGACGTTGTCGTTAATACCGGAATTGCTCATCATGTCATCATGGGCTACATACAATATGAGCCTGTCTTAAAGATTCTTTCTAAGCTCACTGGCTGGGAAATTATTAAGTGCTAATTTAGGAGGCTAGATAAGTGCCAATTTGGTTAAGTAAAGCGCTATTTGTTTTGGTTG
The DNA here is from genome assembly GCA_963643345.1 of bacterium. Taxonomy (GTDB): domain Bacteria; phylum Bacillota_I; class Bacilli_A; order RFN20; family CAG-826; genus UBA4951. Next base: position 79,663 of record CAVIJK010000001.1, read on the forward strand.
CTTTCCTCACAAATATCATTCAAGCCATAACCGGCTTTGCTGGCACTGTTCTAGCCATGCCTTTTTCTATTCAACTCGTCGGAAAATCCTACGCTAAACCTATTCTAAACGCCATCGCCTTACTCGTCTGTTTAATCGTGGTTATCAGAAACTTCAAGAAAATAGATTGGAAGTGTCTTTTGGAAATTGTTCTTTTTATGGGAACAGGAATGGTTGTGGGTTTCTTCCTCGAGAAATATTTGTATTCTTCGTGGTTTTTAAAAATTTATGGCATTTTGATTGTTGCCATTTCGTTTTATTATTTCTTTATCGAAAATCCTGTCAAACTTCCTAGGCCTGTTGGTTGGCTTGTGATGTTTTTCGCAGGCGCCGTTCATATGATATTCGTATCGGGCGGACCTTTGCTTATAATTGCGGCTAAAAATAGGATTAAAGAAAAAGAGACGTTTCGCGCCACTCTTTCAATGGTGTGGGTTATATTGAATTCGGCTATTTTAGTAACGGATGTTACAGGCGGTAATTTCTCTCTTGATCAACTTTGGATTCTGCTAATCATAGTTCCTACGGTTTTTGTGTCAATCATAATTGGAAAAATTGTTTTGAAAAGGATGTCTAATGATTTCTTTATGAAGCTCACATGTGTTCTCTTGTTTATCTCCGGGATGACGATAATATGATAACATTGAACAATCTTCAAAAAGCCATAATCAGAACCCTTCAGGAAAAGAAGGAATGTTCCAGAAAAGAACTTTCTTCTTTGTTGTCGGTTACTCCGGCCGCAATAACGCTTGCAACGGCATCTCTACTGGAAAAAGGCTTAATTTCCAAATTATATGAGGTCAATAGAGACTGCGTTGGTCGAAAAGAGGTAATGCTTGCTGTAAAACCCGATTCTTTTTTCTCTATTGGAATCGATATCCATGATGATGGTTTCTCTTTGATTAGAATAAACGGAATGTTCGAAATCGTCCAAGAACTTGAAATGCTTTCCAAAGACGAATTGCTTAACGCTTTTAAAGAAATGGATTTTTCCAATTCAATTGGAGTGTCAATCTGTCTTAAATCATTCTATAGAATTGACCACGTCAGCAAAGACATCAAGGAACTGATTTCGTTCATTAAGGGTTTGACCACTAACGTCACTATCACGAACAATATCGCCGCGCTTGCCTATGCTTATAAAATGTCTAACCCCCAAGACGCGAATTTCGCTTTGATTAAATATGGGCCAGGTTTGGGTTCTGCTTTCTTTATCGATAACCGACTTTTACAAAATCAATCGAGTCCAACATATGAAGTCGGCAAGATGCTACTCGATTACAGTGGCCTAACCCTTGAAGAGCAAATTGGATATAATAAGATTGCATCATCTAAGCGAGAAGCTGTTTCCATTATTAAAAATGATACCTTGTTGCAAAATAGGATTTTTAAGACGATAGGCTTAGCTATTTATAACGTTAACACTTTGTTACAACTCGATAAGGTTCTCGTTTCCGGAGATATTTTCAAAGATGATTTAATCTTCACCTCTTTATTAAAGCAAATCCCAATGAGCGAAGAAGAAAAAAAGAAAATTACTAGAATGGATAATTATGCGGAATTAAGCAAAATTAAATCGGCTTTAACGGCTCAGTATCTTTTCTTCTCGTCGGATAATAAGGAATAAGGGAAACATATGGAACATTCAAATTGGTATAAAGACGCAATAATTTATCAGATCTATCCCCGCTCTTTTTGTGATAGCAATTCGGATGGGATAGGTGATATTCCGGGCATAATATCTAAATTGGATTATCTTAAAAACCTAGGTGTTAATTGCGTTTGGCTTTCACCGATTTACGATTCGCCGCAAGAAGACAATGGATATGATATAGCCAGTTACCGTGATATCTGGAAGCCTTTTGGGACATTAGACGATTTTAAGTTGATGCTAAGCGAAATACATAAAAGAGGCATCCGTTTAATCATGGATCTAGTGGTAAATCACACTTCAAGTGAACATGAATGGTTCAAGAACGCTATGTCTGACAAAAATTCTCCTTATAGGGATTACTATGTCATCAGGAAAGGCAAAGGGAAAAACGGCAAAAAGCCTCCCAACAATTGGACTGGTTTCTTTGCTGAGTCAACGTGGTCTAGGATTGGCGAAACGGATGAATGGTATCTTCATTTATTTGCAAAAGGACAGCCAGATCTAAACTGGGAGAACCCCAAAGTTAGGCAAGAAGTAAAAGATATATTGAGATATTGGCTTGATATGGGCGTTGATGGATTCCGATGTGATGTCATAACCCTAATATCTAAGAAACAGGATTTTAAATCTAGATTTCCAACGCTTGCTCTATGCGGTAAAGACGCCTTTGTAATGGGACCGCGCATCCATGAATATCTCCATGAACTATATAGGGATGTTTATTCACACTATGACTGTATGACGGTTGGCGAAACTGTACTTTCTAGTTTAGATGATGCCATATCTCTTGTCTCGCCCGAAAGGCAAGAACTCGATATGGTCTTCAATTTTGATCACACCGATGTCGACAATTATTTTGGAATCAAGTGGATCTACCGAGAATTTAAACTTAGAAACCTGAAAAAAGCCATCTCCAAGTGGCAGATGGGTCTAGAAGGAAAGGGCTGGAATTCCCTGTTCATTGAAAACCACGACCAAAGAAGGTCTGTAGGACGATTTGGAACGGATGACAAAGAATTCCGCGTTATCTCATCAAAAATGCTCACGGCGACCTATTTCTTCCTTAAAGGAACGCCATTTATTTATCAAGGTCAAGAACTCGGTATGACAAATGGCGATTTTGAGTCGATTGAGGATGTTGTGGACGTTGAGGCTCATAATGTTTACAAGCTTGGGGAGAATTTGCCTATATTGAAACCAATCCTTAAAAAGACCCTAATGCCTTGCAATAGAGACAATGCTAGAACTCCTATGCAATGGGATAATTCAAGATATGCCGGCTTCTCGGATTCGAAGCCTTGGTTAAAAATTAATAAAAATAAAGCATTTATCAATGCAGAATCAGCGATAAACGATGGGGATTCAACGTTGAATTTCTTTAAAAAGGCAATTCTAATTAGGTCTGGAAATGAAGTAATAAAAGACGGGACTTATGTGGATTTGCTTCCGCACAGCAAAACAATCTACGCATATGCTAGAAAATTAAATTCCAAAGAGGTTGTGGTGATATCGAACTTTTCCAAAAAGAAAATTAAATGCAACTTATTATCTCAATATAAAAACTACAAGTTGGTTTTGACAAATTATGTTGAAAAAGAAGAAGATTACCTTAAGGCGTACGAAACTAGAGTTTTAGTGAATTATTAAATTTCAGTCAGGAGATATTTATGATTAAAGCTATCAATTCCGTGTTTAAATTGGACACAAACAATACAACTTGTTTAATTCGTGTTTCTGAGTTTTCTCACATACTTTCCGAATATTATGGTGAGAGAATCGATGATGAAGACGACTTCCTTTGGTCAAAAGAGAAATACGATATTCCGGGAGGAAGCTCGGTGGCATATGAGGAATCCAAACCTGGATATTGTTTGGACTTCCTTTCTACTGAAATTTCATCAGTTGGCAAAGGGGACTACAAAGAACCATCAATTATTATCGATAACGGAAAGGATTACATCTTAGACCTGAAGTATGATTCTTATGAGATATCCGATGGACTCACTCCTATCAAAGGAATGCCATCGCCGCACGGTAAAGCTCAGCAATTGGTAATTCATCTTAAAGATGACATAGTTGGTGTATGCGTTGATCTTGTGTATGTCACATTCGAGGAAAGCGATGTCATTGCTAGGCGCATAATCATCAAAAATAGCGGTACAAACAATATCAATATATTAAAGGCAATGTCCATGCAAATCGATATGATTGGCAAAGATTTTGACATGCTTAATCTTTTTGGTGGATGGTGTTTTGAAGGGCATAAGGCCTTAAATCATCTTGACCACGCTTTATATGTTAATGATTCAAAAACTGGTAACTCTTCAAATAGGCACAATCCATTCTTCTTACTGAAGGAAAAAGACGCCGGTTGGAATGGTGGTGGTGTTTATGGATTCAATCTTATTTATTCTGGAAACCATTATGAAGCTGTGGAACACTCAAATTTCAATAAAGTGAGAATCATGCTTGGAATCTCGCCAACCTGTTTTAATTGGTGCCTTAAGCCTGGTGAAACATTCGAAACTCCATTCGCGGTGATGACCTATTCTCCAAATGGCATAAACGGGATGTCCCAACACATGCATGATTTCGTTAGGAATAACATTACGCCAGAACATAGGCAAAATGTTGTGCCTCCGGTTTTAGTCAATAACTGGGAGGCGACCTATATGAAATTCAAGGAATCCGATTTGCACGGAATTATTAAAAACGCCGAAAAGCTTGGACTTGAAATGTTCGTTCTTGATGACGGCTGGTTTGGTAGAAGAAGCGATGATACAAAAGGCCTTGGGGATTATGACGTGAACGAAAAGAAACTTCCGCATGGATTAGATGGACTTTCTAAATACGCTGAGAAACGTGATATGAAATTTGGTCTTTGGTTTGAACCGGAAATGGTTAATGAGGATTCTAAACTATATGAGGAACATCCGGATTGGGTGCTTAAATGCGATTCTAGAACTCCGTCAAAAGGAAGACATCAGCTCGTATTGGACCTATCAAAAGATGAAGTCGTTGATTATGTCATAGGAAGCGTTAATCAAGTCCTTGATGAGAACAACATAAATTATGTGAAATGGGATATGAATAGGCACATATCGGATGTTTCAAGCGGCCTTTATCATGCTGGAGAAATGTGTCATAGATATATTCTTGGATTATATAAACTTTATGATGGAATAATTTCCAAACATCCAGAGATATTCTTCGAAGGTTGTTCAAGCGGAGGAAACCGTTTCGATTTGGGCGGCCTTTGCTATTATGACCAGATTTGGACTAGCGATGACACTGACGCCTATGAAAGATTGAGCATCCAAAGCGGTTATGCCTTAGCCTATCCGTTAAGAACTTTATCCAATCACGTCTCCGCATATACTTCCCATCAGGCTTTGAGAAAAACGCCGCTAGCCACTAGATTCAACGTGGCCTTGTTTGGCTCTCTTGGGTATGAACTCGATCTTAGTATGTTAGATAAGGTTGAAAAGAAAGAAGTAAGTTCTCAGATTGAATTCTATAAAGAACATAGAAATCTGGTACAAACCGGAGATTTCTACCAATTAAAAGACGTTAATGCTGATGGCTATTCATTGTGGCTAGTCGTTTCAAAAGATAAGAAAGAGGCCTTACTTGGTTACTTTAATGGTTTGCAAAAAATTAATCCTTCTATTGATGAAATTAAACTTGTTGGTTTGAATCCAAATCTCAAATATGAGTTCCAAGTGCGTGAGCAGCAACACAACATCCATTTATTTGGTGGCTTGGTAAACCAAGTCCTCCCTATTAAAGTCAATGAACAAGGATTCCTTGTGTATGAAGTCGCTAAACATATGTCCATGCCGTGCGAACACGAAAAATACACTTTATCTGGAAAAGCACTGATGAGTGGCGCTTTAAAGCTTAAGCAACAGTGGATGGCAACGGGCTTCAATGATGATGTACGCGTTCTAGGCGACTTTGGCTCAAGAGTCTATTACATAAAAGCTGTATAAGGAACGATATATTGTCCTGTTTACAAAACAATAGGTGAAGACTTTAAGCAGTGTCGACACCATTTCTTACTTCAATAGCAGTATTTTAAAACGTTATTGAAGAATAAGCATTTTGATCAATTGCCTTCTTTTCCGGTGCCGGTTTTTTAAATTACTCTTGTAATCCCGGAGATGAAATTATCTATTTTTATAAAGAGGAATGACTTATATGGACCGTTCTGAAAAGACAACCAAGTCCTTCTTAGATTATTTGTTATATCTATTGCTTATTAAAGGCTCTTCTCGTGGTTTTGAGTCTTCCTTATTTCAATAAAATTGTTGAAAAGTGCAGGAAACATTTTATAAATGTTGCGAGGTGTTTTATGACAAAAGAAGTATCTGAAAAACTTGAATACGTTAATTCCATATTAAAAATCAGGCAAATTTATTCTAACGCATGCGCCGTTATTGGTTTCGACATGGAGACAATTTGCCCTCAAAAGGGCATGAGCAATCAAGGTGAAACGTCGGCATATCTGGGAAATGAATCATTCAAATTGAGCAAAGATCCAAAATTTATCGACTCTTATGAGTATCTTTACAAACATTTGGATGAACTGGGCGAATTTGATCAGGTTTTAATTAAAGGCCTTCACAAGGATTATGTTAAAGAAAAGAATATAACTCCTGAATTGGATCTTGAATGGTCGAAAGCCTTTAACCAAAGTTGGGTCAATTGGCTAACCGCCAAAGAAAAAGACGATTATTCCATTTTTGCCCCGTCATTAAAGGAAGTAAGAGACATTTGTCTGAAATCCATTGAACTGAATGAGGAGAAAAAAACGAACACATACGACAATTTGCTTGATTCATATGAAAGCGGAATCACGAGTGAAGACCTCGATAAATACTTTGATGAATGCAAAGAAAGGTTGATTCCTCTTTTGAAGAAAATCAAAGCCTCGCCTAAGAAGATTAGAACCGATTTCCTTTCTAGGCCTGTCAGTGATGAGCAACAGAGAAAACTTGCCGATTATCTTCTTGAAGTCATTGGCTTCGACTTCACAAGGGGAGCCATATCAACAACTGAACACCCATTCACGAACGGGCTTGCTAAGGATGACGTTAGAGTAACGACCCATTATTATCCAACCGCATTCACCTCCAGCATGTATTCCGTCATTCATGAAGGTGGCCACGCTTTATTCGAGATGTACCAGCCAGAAGAGAATTTCTCTCATTACATTAACAACAGGAAAACAATGGGTATGCACGAGTCGACATCTCGTTTCTATGAGAATAGAATCGGCAGGAGCAAAGAGTTCATTCATCTTATCTACCCTAAATGTAAGGATATTTTTCCTAACGTTTTCTATGATGTCAGCGAAAAAGAGTTTTATGAGGCGGTAAATTTGGTTGAACCTTCTCTAATAAGAACTGAGGCCGATGAGTTTACCTACACATTCCACATCATAATTCGTTATGAGTTGGAAAAAGAAATAATGAATAATGGGGCAAAAATTGAAGATCTTCCTAAGATGTGGGACGATAAATATGAAGAATATCTTGGAATAAGACCGTCCAACTATAGAGATGGTGTTCTTCAAGATGTTCACTGGGCGTCTGGGTTTGGATATTTCCCGACATACGCTCTCGGTAACATGTACAATGCGATGTATTACAATAAGATGTCGGAGGAAATCAACATTGCCGAAAGCATCAAGACCGGCAACATAAAAAATATAAACAATTGGATGATTGAACACGTTTGGAATAAAGCGGACAGGCTTGAGCCAAAACAGTGGATTAAAGAAATAACGGGAAAAGATTTCACGCCAAAAGATTTCCTGGATTATTTGGAGACAAAATATTCTGAGTTATATGAATTTTAAGGAGAGACTATGAATTATAAAGAACAGTTAATTGAACTCTTAAGGACATCCTATTCGCCTTATCATGCCGTTAAAAACATCATTTCGAAGCTAAAGGAAGCGGGTTTCGAAGAATTGCGTGAGTCTAATGAATTTAAGCTTGAAAAGGGGCATTCTTACTACATTACTAGAAACGGAACATCAATCATTGCCTTTAAGGTGCCGTCCGTTATTGATAACCCAATGTGTAAGATCAGTGCGGTCCATACCGATTCGCCTACATTCAAAATCAAACCAAATCCTATCAAGCGTTACAAAAATATAGTTTCTTTAAACTGCGAGCCGTATGGCGGTGGCATTTATTATTCTTTCTTTGATAAACCTCTATCCATTGCAGGGCGTGTGTTCGTCAAAAAAGACGGTAAAGTGATTCCTCAGCTAATCGCAATCGATAAAGATCTGCTTTACATCCCTAGCGTCTGCATTCATATGAACAGGCAGTGCAATTCAGGCTATGAATTCAACCCAGCTAGAGACACAATTCCAATGATGGGTGACTTGCCTGAAAACTTTTCATTCAATTCGTATTTATCGGAAATCGTTGGAGGAGAAGTGGTCTCCTATGACTTGTTTATTTACAACAGACAGCAGCCTACAATCGTAGGTTTCAACGGTGAATATTTATCATCTCCTAGACTTGATGATTTGTCGGCTGATTATACGGTATTAATGGGATTTATCGAGTCTCAGCCTAAAGAGATTGCCATCTTTGCGGCTTTTGATAATGAAGAAGTTGGCTCGCTTACGAAACAAGGCGCCAATTCCGATTTCATGAAGCATGTCATCGGGAGGATTTACAATGCTTTGGGATTTAGCAAGGAACAAAGATTTGCAGCCCTATCTAAATCTTTCTTGTTAAGCGTTGACAATGCTCATGCAAATCATCCAAATAGACCCGACTTAAGCGATACCACAACCGATGTTAGACTTAACGGTGGCATCGTTCTTAAGTACAACGCCAATCAATCGTATACATCAGACGGCTTATCATCATCCATCGTAAAAGAACTTTGTTCCTCAGCAAGCATTAAAGTCCAGGAATTTACAAATAGAAGCGATCTCCGTGGAGGAAGCACTCTTGGAAATATTTCAAATTCCGAGATTTCGTTAACTTCCGCTGATGTTGGTATTGCCCAACTCGCGATGCACTCGGCTAATGAGATAATGGGAATCGAAGACGCGGATTCAATGGTTGCTTTGTCTAGGGAACTGTACAATAAAACGATTGATATCGAAGGCGAATCTTTCGCGATTAAATAAATTTGCATAAAAAAATGTCCAGAAGCGTGTCAATTCCCTTAAAGTTAAGGGCGGAATCCCCCTCTGGCGTTCAGGATTCTCATTACTGAGATGAGCTTTCAACAACGCGCCGGATTTAAGATCCCTATTTCTGAATGTAGGAACTGCCCCAATGCTTCTAGACACCTATAGTCTATCATAATTTTTGGAATATAATATATCCAAGTTGAGGTGATGTTATGGATATTGTGGAAGCAACAGAAAGAATCAAAGAACTCTTATTCTCTTGGGGATTGGATATGACATCTTCTCAAATCGAAGGTGAATTTGGTTATATTTACTCACCGGTATCAATTGAACCGTATTCCCATCATATTGACATTCTCATTGGATTGGGAGAAAACGATACAATGAGAGTTGATTTCATAATGGGCGATATAAGCTCCGGCGAAGACGTTTACGAACTTCTAAATCAATTTAATATCGATGTGCCTCCGTATAAGGCGGTTATAATTGGTGGCCAGCTTCATATCGTCACATATTGCGAAGACGGAATTGTGGAGAATATCGAGCAGAGAATCGAAAATGCGATGAATGACATTGGCGATGAAGACTATATGTATAAGCCAATGAAAGAATTGCTTGAGTATATAATCCCCGAAGAAGACGACATCGCGACCGAGGCATGATTATGAAGGAAGAAACACTTAAGAGGATTAGAGATTTTACCGATGATCGGGATTGGGATCAGTTCCATTCTCCTGAAAATTTAGCAAAAAGCATCGTGATTGAGTCTGCAGAGCTTTTGGAATGCTTTCAATGGGACAACGAACATTACGATTTGAATGCAGTCAAAGAAGAACTCGCGGATGTAATGGTTTATTGCCAAAATCTAGCCGATAAGCTTGGCTTGGATCCTGATGAAATCATCAATGCCAAAATGGATAAGAACGAGAAAAAATATCCGGTTGAAAAAGCAAAAGGTAAATCAACCAAGTACGACAAATTGTAAACATGAACTACTTATTTTTTGATTTGGAATGCGCCAACAGCGATAACGGAGGCAAAATTTGTGAATTTGGATATGTCATCACTGATGTATCTTTTAATATTCTCGAAAAGGACTTAATGATCATCAATCCGGGTTTTGACGAATACGGAAACAGAGAACGTTTCATTACGGAATTTCATCCAATTGAAGGGCTTGCCTTCGCTTTTAGTTTTGACACATATCGCTCCGCTCCTGAGTTTCCACAATTCTATGAAAGGATTAAAAAATTAATAACTAACCCCGATAACGTGATTCTAGGATACGCCGTCGATAATGACGTTAGATTCTTGAATTACACTCTGAATAGATACGGATATGACCGTTTTGACTATAACGCAATTGATATCGCTGAGTTTGTTAAATACGATAGAGACGACGAGAAATCGATTGGATTGGGTAAAGCTTATTTGGAATATGTTTCTATTGAACATCCGATAGGTTTAACTGAACATTGTTCTAGAGATGATGCCGAATTTACTATGCTCGTTCTTAAGGGATTGTTGGCCAAGAGGAAAACCACGCTAAGCGACTTGATATCCGAGACTCAATATCATCCAATCAATTCCATTGAGGAAGTTCAAAAAGAAGAGGAAGAAAAAGAAGCGAGGCGCTGTTATGTCGAGTATTGCAGAGAATGTGGCCCTTATGTGAATGATTCTGGCTATATCGGCGCGAGAATATCTCTTTCTAGAGAAGCTCAAGAGAATCTGGAATTCGTTAATCGCGCAATCGATATTGCCTATAAAAAAGATTTATTGTTTGTCCGCTTTGGAAACAACACTGATTACTTGCTTTGTTTAAATAAACCCGAATTGGAATCTAGAAAACGTCAAGCGGCTAATCTTCATGCTATGTACGAAATCATCCTTATCGATGAATTAGAAAAGTTATAAAAAATACGGTAGAAATCCTCTTTTATTTCAAAGCAGCCAAGAGAATGATGCCAACTTGGACAGGGATTCCGATGAGATAAATGTACCAAATGGAATTGCCTGCAACAAAGAATTGTATAAAGAACGCTGTAATCATTGTCCAAACGAAAAGGGATGACGAAATCCAAAAAGGAAGTTTCTTCTTCCAGTAGTGGAAAGACATAATTAACACGATAAAGAATGTAGCCGGCGCGCCCCAAATGAAGACAGTCCATTCGTTTTCCCAGTTTTCATTATGCATATTTGCAACGAATATAGCCATGATGATTAGCCAGACAACGCAAATACCCAGAGATATGAGTGTTATTTTCCTACCCAAATGCTCCATGGATTTATCAACGGAAATTTTCTTTTTAGCGGCGTTTTCGGTAATCAGAAAATCAAGCGTCACGCCATAAAAATCTGCAAATTGTTTTAGAATATCAACGCTAGGGATGGATTTACCTAACTCCCATTTTGAGATACTTTTATCGCTGTAGCCAATTTGTTCAGCGAGCTCTACTTGAGTCAAATGCTTCCTTTTTCTTAGTTCTATTAGGTTTGTTGCTACTATCTCGTTTAGTTCTGCCATATGCTGTACAAACCTTATTATATTTAGTATTTTAATTCAAGTTTTTTCAGGAATTTATACTTACCTAGTTTTATGAACTAGATAAAATGGAAGTGAAAAACATTCGACTAATGGTTTGTTTTTGTAATTCTACGATTCGAAGAATTGTTTTCTACTCTATTCAGGTACGCGCCTAGATACACCTTTACCGCACACATAAATAAAATATGATGGGTTTTTACCATATGAACGTATTTGGAATGCTTAAAACTGTAAAACTTAGTACCTGGATTACTGTTGGAACAGTCACAATCGCAGCCGCCGGTTCTGGCGTTGGATTTGGACTTTGGTTTCATAATAGCTTTTACGGTGGAGAAGAAGTTGACTATGACAGTGTTGATACAACAGGTCTTAGCGTTGATTATGATACTTATTACAAGAATTATCAGAAGGAGATTAATTCTGGCAACGTTGTTGTTTGGGAAGACAAATACACGCCTGCTCAAATGGCTAATTTGGCCCTTTCTCTCTATTCCCATCAAGATAAAGTTATCTGCCAAGGCTATGGAACCGGAAGAGCCTCGGTTGTTGATCAGGAAATAAGATCAACTGCGATTAAAGTTGGTGATAAGTTCTTCAAAGAATCGAATTCATTATCTTCAATCGTTAACATTGCTTGGAGATTCTATGAAGAGGGCGATGAACTCGATACCTATTCTGGGAAATGCAAGAATTCAAATGTTGAGGTTGGCGTATATGACGGCGATGAAGTTACCGTCCAGACGAAAGATGAATACGCAAAACAATGGGGGAGGCCGATATCGACCCCAATCGCACATGTAATAACCGACACAACGGTTCTGAAGGATGATCAACTTACCTCTAAATGTTACGGTAAAACGAGTGTCGCAAAAAACGAAGATGGCACCGGATACGTAATTGATTTAGAAATGAATCCTACGACCGCCGTAATCAAATATATCTATGAAATGAAGAGCTTATCGAGTTTGCCTAAATTCCCTTCGTTTGAATACTGCCACCTCGTATTTGAAACGGATTTGAATTTGAGGTTAAACAAATCGTTAGCGATCGAAAAATATTTTGCTAACACAGGTAGCATTGGTGCGTGGGTCACATGCACGATGACTTCAAGATATCAATACGATGGTGAGATAGAAATACCAAAATTATCATCACCATGTAAATACGTGTATTCGGATTAAGATTTAAGGAGCTGAATTTATGATTGAAAATAAACACTCTAAAGCAAAAAAGATTATCAGTTATTCAGGATTGTTTTTATCAATATTTGGAATTGCTGCATCTGTGGCGTTTTTCTCTGTGCCAACAAAGGTTAGAGAAACCACAAATAACGTCCAAGATGCCAATGATGTTACCCTTCCTGATGTCGATTCGCCTTCGCATGGCGATCTATTAATCGCGAAACTCGCCGCTGATCCACATATTTCGGGTGACGTAGATGTAACAATGAGTTTCCCCGATAATGACAATGACGATGCAACTGGCAACTTGATTGACCTCAAAGGAACCCTTGCATTTGCTATGCAGAATTTGGATGACATTAAGGTTAAACTCGATTTAACACTTGATTACAATGGCGTTCAAAAAGATATCTCGGCCACCATGGCTGAGGATGGACTTTATTTCTCGCTTACTGAACATAATGACGAAATTTCATTTTCCGAAAGAAGCGGAATCAAGTACAAGATGATAGACAACGATCTTGATACATTGTTGTTGCATATTGTTGATATCGTTGGTACAGATTCAGATATTTGGGATATTAAGACATATGCCGGAACGGTCGACACCTCCTCGATGTCCACCGATAACATGAACTTCAAAATTGAATGCACCTCGGAAAGCGATAGTGGATATGGCTACACTCTTTCCCTTGATACTGGCTCATTCAAAATCAACGCTAATCTTGAATCTGATTTGGATTACAACCTCAAGATGTTGGAAATAAAAGATATTGCAGTCGGAGATGTTCATATCGGCGTCCTAATGAACACAAACATCACATCAACATCTGGTGAATTTTTACCTGTCGGTTCTAAAAACGATTATCTTCATTTTGTCAGCAGCTGGGATTTAATCCAAAAATTCTACGACCTCGTTGAATCGAAAAAATTCGGAGTTAACCTCAATGCGACGGTTACTCATGACTATTCAACCGATGATAAAGAGCAATTTGAAGATCTAGACCTCTCAGCGTGCGTAAACGCAGACTTGGATCACAACATATTCAATTTAGCGGCCGATATTTCTAACGATATCGAGAGCGACGAAGGAATAAAAACCTATAAGAAAAAAATCGGTGGTGGTTACCAGGATGATTCCATTTTCTTCAATTACAACGATGTTTTCAAAGCCTCATTAAATACAACCGCAATTGGTGAACTCATGGGAAAGATTCAAGATGATATGGGAGATGCTGACGCATCTACATTCGCTTCACTTGCCAATTTCGTTACAGAAAGCGATTTGATTAAAGAGGTTAAAAACGGACATTATCAAGGGGTTATCGAACTCCTGAAAGATGTCCGATGTGAAGATAATAAGATTTCTGTTACCGTAAGTCTTAACGATTTAGGCTTAGGAAACGATTCGGAAGTCGTTGTTGTGCTTAATGCCCAATCTACCGCAACAAGTCTTGCTTCGATTGAAATCAAGGATGCAGAATTCTCTAAATTTGAACTTAACGCATCGATAACACTTGAAGATTACGAGGCTAAAGCCGTGGAACTTGCGGAATATCAGGAGATTGACCATCTAACCAATATTTATGATCAGTTCTATAACATCGCACAAGCTAAGAAAACCGGCATAGCTTTGGAAGGTTCTATCCTTGGGACTGGTGACTATCTCGGGTTCGACTTCTCAGCTCAAACTCAGTTTGATACAGTTGGCGAAATCGGAAACGCATACCTTAATGTTACAGAACACGATTCAACGTTCGGTGATATTAATCACAACCTCACTATCGATGTTGACGGCGAAGAGGATATGAAATTCGAGTATCAGACAGGCGAAGATAACGGAAAGTACTTAAGGGGTAAATTCCGTTTCCAGACGCTTAAGGATATCGCGGGACTCGTTAAAGAAATTCTCGGAGATGATGATCCAAAAATCACCAAGTTTACGAGTTCATTGGTGGAAATGGCGAGCGACGGACTTATTGCTTCTATACAAAGCGGTAACTACTTCTCGCTCCTTCAGGCAAACATTCTCAAGAGCGCAACGATTAATGAAGACGGCGGTATGACGTTTATCGTTAATGCAGCCGACTTTGGATTCGATTCCGATATAACTCTAGATATCAAGAGGACCGCAACAGGCGAACTTGATTATTTAAGGGTGCAAATGGCAGTAAACGACATAACAATTGACGTTAAGGCAAGCTTAGCCGACTATGACGATGACAATATTCAGCGTTTAGAATCGGTTTCGGTTGATGAATTCTGGGATTTCTCACAAATCAAGGATTTACTTGAATGCTTCTACAACACTGCAAAAGTTGATACATTCCATTTAAAGGCAACTCTTAAGGTCAAACTTGGAAGCGCCATTACCGCACTTGACATTCCTTTGGATTTCTACGTCAGCGATGATGTCGACAATGTCAAAGTTTATGGCACGGCTGAGATTCCTTTAAGAGCAGGCATCAACGCGTCAAACATCACAACTTGGTTGACGGGCGCAAAGAGATATATCACCTTCATTTACACAAACGATTACTTCTATCTCCACAGAAAAGACAAAGTTTCGTCTCTTATTACCGCATGGAACAAAGAAGATTCATATAGAATGACTCAAAGTTACTTCCTTGAGAACATCGCCGATGTATTACTTAATTATGTTATTGGTATGGATGATGGATTGATTGACATCAATTCGTTAACAAAAGATTCTCAAAGGGAAAATCCAATCCAATACGATGAGATGATCACAAAATTCCAATACACTGAATCCTCACATACATGGAATATTGGACTTGACGTTGGTGAACTTGCCGGCAACGACGCTCTTGGAACAGCCGATATAACATTTGCAGCAAATGAGATAGACCTGTTAACGACATTATCCGTAACACTTGATATTTCAGTCATCAATATCGTTGGAAACTTCGAGAATTTGAATGCTGGCGGAGACAATTGGACAGATGATGTTGAATCTAGCTGGTCAACATATATATCCGCTCACGCAGGAGACGCATTGAACGCGATAGTCTAATGAATAAGGCCTGGATTATTATGATGCCAGGCCTTTTCTTATGCTTTCTTTTTGATTCTTTTCAAATAGAGAACGATTGGGATTATCGCTAGAAGAAGTATGGCAACTCCAGCGATGTAACCCCAGGATGATGGAACCGCGCTTATGTCGCCGAATTCATTCGTGTATGTTTTTCCAAACGCATTATTCAGCGCATTACCGATAAACGGGCCCACGCACATTGGGAGTGCAACAACGAACAACATCCTAACGCCCATGAATGTACCTTCTTTATGCTCTGGTATGAGTTCCCTTACCAATGCGTTGATTATCGTTGGAACTCCGACATACCCAAGAATCATTATCAATCCCGCGATAGAAGCGTATATGGTTCTGCCCGTTGAACCGTCCTGTCCGATGTTTGGTATAAAGAACATTAAAAGGATTCCTATGGCATAAATGATGAACGCCGGTACTATCATCTTGTTTTTCCCAAATTTATCTGCAATAAAGCCCAAAACAACACTTAATATAGACCCAACAAGCAAAGCGACAGCCATTACGATAGCAAACGGGGTCAGAAGATCTGTTCCTGAATTGGCAATTAGGCATGTTCTTTCTATATAAACCATTAAATATGGGAAAAATACCTGTGTTGCTGTGGCATAAATGAAATATATGACAAGGATGATATAGAGGTTTTTGTTTTCCTTAACCGTTGATGGCTTAAAACCTTCAATGAGTATACGTCCGAATTTTTCGCTCCTCGGTTCTTCTGATTTGCCTTTAGGAATCAAAAAGTAAGATACAATGCCAACAACGGTTACCAAACCTCCAATCAGATAGAAAAATAAATCCCATTTAGCATCATGCACTCCGGGCGCCGAATCAGTCGTTAATCCATTAAGCACGACGAAAATCAATAACATCGCCACAAGCGGAAGAACGGATAAGACACCTTCAACTTTTGACTTATCTTTATTTTCTATATTGCGAGTGACGTATGAATTAAATGCCGCATCATTGGATGTGGAACCAAAGAATGTCATCACGCAATCTATGACGATGACCATTATTGCGGCAGTAACAGAAACCATTGCAACAGGTAGAATCTTGCTTGTTGAGTTAACGTTCAATAAGCCAAATGAAGCCGTTGCAAGTCCCCATAAAATATACCCGCCTGAGATAAATTCCCTTTTATGCCCGACCTTATCTGTGAGACTCCCCATAAAGATCGTTGTAAGAGTTGCGACGATTGCAGAAGTGGCGGTGGTTATGGCTATTAAAAGCGAATAGTTAAAAGATTGACCCGCAGGTGCAGAAAAATTTAGATATGTGATATAGGTGTTGAGATACATATTCTCAATAGCCCAAGCTAGCTGGCCTATGAAACCCACGATAATAACGAATAACCACATTCTAAAACCTATTTTGTTTTTCATTTTTAACGACCTCTATATGAATTAAATCTATATAAATAATAATTAGGGAATGACAAATGATAAACAGCCAAAAATATTCGTAGTAATAACAAAAGCACTACGATGCATGGTTTTGCAAAGGAAAGACTTACGTAGTTAAAGTGCAGCATAGATAGAAGT
>CAVIJK010000002.1:0-26877 GCA_963643345.1 bacterium
TATATATATATGGGTATAATTTGATATTAAAGGAAGACATTGAAGCAAAACAATGTCGGGAAAGACCGCCATCAGCAGCCTGTTTTAACCAAGGGTACTTCGCGGCCTTAAGGAGAAAAAATGAACAAAAGAAAAATCGTCGTTCCAGCGCTGCTCAGCATTTTAGGATGCACCGCAGTAATCGCAGGCTCAACCTATGCGCTCTTCACATCTGAGGCTAAAGTTAATGTTGCAATCACCTCGGGAAAGGTAGATGTCCTCGCCACTGTCGATGGTGACCTCGCTCTTTCACACAAGGAATGGGACTCTGATAATGGTGTCTACAAGGATGCCGAGGGTCTTTATAGTGGAACTGCAACCTTAGATCAAGACGCCCAAACCATAACAATCTCTAATATGCTTCCGATGGACAAAATCGCCTTCAAAATCAAATTAGAGAACAAGAGCAATGTCGTGATTCAATATAGAACAATCGTCAAAGCCTTGGAGGATGATGGCTTATTCGATGGGCTAATCGTCACAATCGACGGGGAGGAATTCGATGGTATCGAGGCCAAGTCAAATTACGAGACATGGGCTGAAGAAGGAAACGAGACGATTGATGTCACGATTGAGATGCCTGAGGATGCCTCTAATGCATACCAGGATAAGACCTGCACTCTCTCTTATGCCGTAGAGGCTGTACAAGGAAACGCATTGACCGACCTTCATGTTACTAAGGATAACATTCAAGATTACATTGACGGAAAATATGGCTCAATCAACGGAAAGACAATCATCTTAGAGGCGGGTGAATATGACACCATTGAATTGGGCCGTGCAACAAAATATGAAGGCAGCAATACCGAATATCGCATTGATGGTTTCGATGCAGAAAAACTAACCTATGATGCATTCTCAACGAAAATGAGCGGATCTAGCTTCGTCGGATTTGCTTATTATTCGCGCAGCATTAGCGACGTTACCTTCAAAGCCGCAGAAGGAGCGGATGTAAAGGTTGCTGGCATCTCTTCAAGCACTGGACAAGTATATGACAGTGGATATGACTACGTTTTGGATAAAACGGTAACGGATGGCACTAATACCTACTTCGTTTCTAACGTTTTAAGCAATATCGCCTTCAAAGGAATAACATTCACCGCTAAAACCGACATAAATACCAGCATCGTTCAAACAAAGATTAATGGCGTTGTCTTCAATAACTGCACATTCGATATCAATAATACTGCAAGCGGAAATCAGGCCATCAGATTCTATAACGAAAACCCTAATGGCAATCTTCGTAATTTGACAGTCAACAATTGCGAGTTCAATAATTGCTATCAAGGCGTTTTCACTTCAAACATCTACGGCGTCACCGTTAACAAGTCCTCGTTCGACACCACGGCTCATAACGCAATCGCCGTTCAAGATGGCGGAGGTGCACCTGTTGATCATGGCAAAGTCAAAATCACCAACAACACGTTTGCTAACATCGGCGACCGTATCATGAGATTCAATGCTGTAGGTGCAGATACTCAAATCATAATAAAGAATAATGTTGCAACAAATTCCGGCGATGATGACGGACAAGTTATCAAGGCCTCAAGTCTTGCCGACGGAATTAAATACGACATTTCCAATAATGATTGGGGAGAAGGTAAAACAGTCTATAATTCCGAATTCAATGATAAATAAGGCGTTGTTTTGAAATAATGCTTGTTAAAACCTTATCAAAAGCATTTAAATCTAAGACGTTTAAATCGTATTAAATCCATAAACCTTAAGTATTTAAACTATTTGGGCTTGACATAATGTCAGGCCTTTTTTCTGGGAAATGCCCCAATCCACGTTTTTCGGACGTTAGTTTTCCATTTTTTGAATTAATTTGTTTTTATGGGGTTAAACGGATAAAGGAATGTTTTTTGCATCAAATCTCCTGGGTTTTTAATTTTGGAATGTGAATACACGCTTAATTCTTTTAAGGAAATACCACATTCTTAAAATTCTCACACCTTTCTTTCGTTACTTTGATTGAAGTTATGAGAATATGCTGTATTTTAATAATATGAAAATTATCTATTTCGATATAGCCACCTTTATTCTTGTGGGAACTCTGTTCGTTCTATTGCTCCTCAAGAAACCAAATAGACGTTCCCAATTGATTTTTTTGTTCATGCTTATCATCCTTTTCATTACAACTGGCGCATCCTTTGGCTCAATCATGCTAGATAACGCCGAAACGAGTAATGATGTCTGGAAGTTCATATCACATGGGATCTATCTTTTGTTTCACATGTCGACGTTGGTTGTTGTCATCATCTATATTTGCTCAGTTTCCGATGTTTTCTTCAAGCTTTGGCGTTCACCGCTTCTAATAGCGGCAATATTCCTTCCTTTGACGATTTGGCACACATTGCTTATCGTTAATGCGTTTGTGCCTATCATTTATCACATAAGTGCAGAAGGTGTGTATACAAGAGATTTCTTGTTTATGGTCTCCTACATTATTGCGGCCCTATATTTCGCTGAACTGGCCTACACCATCATCAGATGTAGAAAAGCCATCAAATGGGATGCCCTTAGAGCGCTTCTCTTCCTTTTCCCAATCATCGGTGCGTCCATGATAATCGAATTGATATTCCCACAAATTGTCATTGAACCTTTTGTCAACGGCATTGGATATTTGGTTATGTTTATCGATATCGTCAAACCGGATACCTACAACGACGAAGTCACCGGCGTTGCTAATGAAAAATCCTTTAAATTGATGCTAAATCAGACTTTTTACAACAAAAAACCCTGCAAAATCATCCTGGTTGGCATTGTTAATTACTTATCAATTGCAGAACTTTTGGGTGGTCAGGTATACGAAAAATTTGATGCATTAATTGCCAAAAGGCTTAAAAGCATTGATAAATTCTGTCGTAGTTCGATATATATCGCTCATCTTGGAGATTCAAAATTCAGGATCATTATCGAACAATCGCATTTTGATACTTTAGATATTTTGTTGGACGGGATTATGAACCAGGTAAGTAAAGAAGCCCGGTTCGGTGATATTGAGATTAAACCTATTCCTGCCGTTTCTGTCCTATCATGTCCAGATGATGTTAAGTCTATATCTGATTATGTTTTCTTCTCGTCTATCTTCCCGTCGTATAGCGAAAACAAAATCACATTCTCCAGTGAACTCTTAAATGATAAGAAATTCTTAATTGCATCACATATCGACCAGATTATCGATAACGCCATCAGGAATGATTTGATCCAGGTTTACTACCAGCCAATTTATGACGTTAAACAACGCAAGTTCGTCTCTTCAGAAGCCTTGATGAGACTCGAGGATCCTAAATTTGGTTGGATAGATACGGAGACTGTCATTAAGGCCGCCGAAAAGAGTGGTGCTATTCATAAAGTTGATGACATCGTATTTGCAAAAGCCATGAAATTCTGTTCTTCAAAGGAATACAGGGAATTAGGATTAATCAAGATGGATTTAAATCTTTCAGTCGCGGAATGCCTCGATCATTTAATGCCGCAGAAGATTGAAAAGATGACGAATGCTTTCGGACTTAAATCCGGAGATATTGACATCGAAATTACAGAAACGGCCGCAACGATGAAAGTCCAGTCCTTTATAACAAATGTTGAGGAACTTCATAGTAAGGGTTTTGAGATTTCATTGGATGATTTTGGCTCAGGTTATTCAAATGTCAGGCGTTTGGTTTATCTTCCGTTCTCCGTTGTTAAGTTCGACCGTTCACTTGTATTACTTGATGAATCTGAGGATGGTCACAGGGTCGTCTCCCATATGGTTGATATGGTCAAAGAGATGGGCTATAAGATCATCGTAGAAGGCATTGAAGAACAAAAACAATTAGATTCGTTTGTAGGATTTGGAGTGGATTATATCCAGGGGTGGTATTTTTCTAAAGCCCTGCCAGATAAGAAATTCATAGAATTCGTAAAATCAAATAACTGCAAGCAAAAGGATTAATCACGGTTTCTTCTTTCGCACACCGTTTTCCATATGCATTTATTTTTTCCATGCGTTTTTACTAACTTCGCAAGGGATAGATATCTATAATTCATATCTATGGTATTGGCTTTGGTAATATTCATAATTGCAATAGTGGCCATGATAGCCTTAGTTATTCTTCAGAACACTGTGAAGAAAATTGAGAACATACCGTTTCCTTTGTTTTTAATCCCGCTTATTATCGGGGCAATTCTATTTTTAGTCTTGAAAATTAGTCCTTGGGAAACGGTCAAAGAATCTTTCTTATCGAATTCAGAGGTTAATCCTTTGAAGATTCTCGTCTTGTTCTTATCCATGTCTTTCTTATCCATTTATTTGGATGAGATGGGCTTCTTCTCATATCTTGCAAGTTTAGCCATCACCAAATTCAAAAAGGGCCAGATTAGCCTATTTATTGGACTATATCTTATCGTTTCAATACTCACGATATTCACCTCAAATGATATCGTTATTTTGACATTTACCCCATTTATCTGCGCTTTTGCTAAACGCGCAAAAATATCGCCTATCCCGTATCTAGTTATGGAGTTTATCGCCGCAAATTCTTTCTCTATGCTATTTATCATTGGTAATCCGACAAATATCTATATTGCCACTTTTGCAAATATCGGGTTCGTTGATTACCTTAAAGTCAGCTGGCTTCCAACGATTTTATCGGGAATGGCTTCGTTTCTGACTTTATTCATTATTTTCCGCAAAGATTTAAAGAAGCCGATGGAAATAGAGGTTCACCCGGTCGTCATCAGGAGAAAGACTTCCTTAATTGTTTCTTTGATTACTTTGCTTGTCTCAGTAGTTTTTATGGCCATATCAACTTACATAAAAGTCGAGATGTATCTTATATCTCTAGGCTGCTTTTTGTTCTTAGTGATTTTTGAACTGATTCACATGATTTATGAAAAGAATCTTGGATTTCGTTTAGGGAGAGCGTTCATGCGTGTTCCTTATCAAGTCATCCCTTTATTGATTTCAATGTTCATCATGGTCATTGGGCTAAATGCCTCTGGCTTCTCTAACAAGGTTGCCGAATTCTTGTCTCAAAGCAATCCGATAATCATGTATGGTCTATTCTCATCAATATTCGACAACATCATGAACAATATTCCTATGAGCGTCTTTTTTGCGGATATCGCAACTCTGTCCTCAAACGTCGTTCAAGCCACTTTTGCGTCGATAATCGGTTCAAATCTGGGTGCTTTTATCACCCCGATTGGCGCTTTGGCGGGAATTATGTTCCTCGGATTGATAAAAAAAGAAGGAATTGAATTCTCCTTCTTGGATTTTTGTAAATACGGGGCAATGGTCTTTGTGGTTGCCCTTCCGGCTGCATTGCTCGGTTTATATTTAGTGACTATATGATGATGCCCGTTAGATGATCGATTTCATGCTGGATTATCTCGGCCACAAACCCCTTATAGGATTTCTTTCTTCTTTTGAAGTCCTCACTCAAGAACTCGACATTGATTTTGTTGTATCTCTTGCAAGGTCTTTCTCCCTCATCAAGTGACAAACAGCCTTCCTGTGCATCATATGGATCTGACTTCTTCGCAATGACAGGATTGACCATGCATCTGACGAATCCTTCTTCATCGATAAAAACGATGACATTTTTCAGAACTCCAATCATATTAGCTGCCATACCAACACATTTGTCTCTATTGGCAATCAATGTGTCTTTTAAATCCTGGATAATGGATAAATCGTCACTCTCTAATAATGGAGTGGATTGGGAAGATAAAATCTTTAAATCGTGACAAACTTCTTTAATCATGCCTCAATTATATCAGTCCGTCTTATTTTTTATTAATAAAGGTTTTAAACTATTATTAGAGAGGTCCAATATATGAATATCAAAATATCCGCATTCCGTTCCGTGCTCCACGATAGAGATAATTTCAATGAGCGTTCCCTCGCTTTCATTGATTCCGTCGCAAAAGAAGTGGGCGAAGAGATTAAACTCGCACCCCTTGAAGACTACGACTGCGACTTAAAGTTAATATTCATCGAAACCGGAGGATCAGAGGGCTTATTCCTTAAGAACTTTGATAAACTTAAGGGCCCTTATTATTTTCTCACCAGCGGGGAGAATAATTCTCTAGCGGCAACATTAGAAATCCTCACATTTTTGGCCTCAAAAGGCTTAAAAGGCGAGGCGATTCATGGCTCATTATCCTATATGGCCTCTCGCATCAAAGAGCTTGCATCTATATCGAGTTTAAAAACGATATCTGAGATTAAGAATAAACTATCAACAATCAGGCTGGGCGTCATTGGAACCCCATCTGATTGGCTTATCTCTTCAATTCCGAATTACGATGAAGTCAAACGAAAACTGGGGATTACTCTTGAGAATGTCTCCTTAGAAGAAGTCGAGAGATATTATTCCTACGCAACAGGGGATGGAACTGGTTTCTTCTGCGATACACCGTTCAATAATCTCGAACTCAGAAAAGCCAAGAAGGTTTATTCCGCAATCAAAACCGTTTTAGAAACCAGAGAGCTAAACGGATTCACCATTAGATGTTTCGATTTATTGAACGCATTAAAAACCACGTCGTGTTTGGGTTTATCGCTTCTTAATGATGCTGGGTACGTTTCTAGCTGCGAAGGGGATGTTGCCGCAATGCTTTCCATGACAATCGCCTCGATGGTTGGGGATGGCTATACATTCCAGTGCAACCCATCAAGAATTGATATTGAGAATAACACAATCGTCTTTGCCCATTGCACAATCCCGACCAGAATGCTTGACCATTATAAACTCGACACCCATTTCGAATCTGGAATCGGTGTCGCCATTAAAGGTTATTTAAAGGAAAGTGACGTAACTGTCTTTAGACTTTCGGCAGATTTAAAAAGGTATTTCGTGTCAAATGGCAAGATAATTGAGAATCTTGAGGAGAAGAACCTTTGCAGAACGCAAATCAAAGTTCATCTTGATGAGGATGTTGAATCTATTTTGAAGACTCCATGTGGAAACCATCACATTGTCTTCTATGGAAAACATAAGGATGAAATCGTTGCCTTAATGAACGATTTATTATAAAAAAGAAGCAAAATCCCCCTAAATTGTTGAGATTTAATTATAAGAACTGTATTTAGCCATCATTTGTGAAATGAGTCTTTTGTATTGGTCTTGAAACCATCACTTAAAAACTAGGGGGGATTCCATATATGGAACATTTTGAATCGAAACTAAGTTTTATCTTTAAAAATTAAATTGCAGTGATAGCCCTTAACTAGTGGAATTTACTCGATTATTTGTTAGAATGGCAAACGCTACGAAAGGGGATCCAATATGCTTTTTGGAAAACACTTCAATAAGTACTATGCCAAATATTGGATCTTTTTTGTTATAGGTGTCATCACCTTGGTGGCAATTGATATCGTTAATTTAGTCGTTCCTGAGGCTTTGGGTGAGATTGTTAATCTTTTTAATGCCGAGGGCGAATTGGATCTAAAGTCCATTAATGCTTTAGCGCTTAAGGTTGTTATTGTCGGTTTGATTATGATGATTGGCCGTATCATTTGGAGAAGCACCCTTTTTTACGCCTCAAACAAAATCAAACTGGATATGCGACTCGAGATGTTTACAAAGGCTGAACGTTTGTCGCAGCGTTATTATCACACTGAAAAAGTTGGAAATATCGTCTCTTGGTTCACTAGCGATCTAGACACCATTGAAGATTTCGTCGGATGGGGCACAGTCATGCTGATTGACGCCTTCTTCCTAACGTTTTTGATATTGGTGAAGATGTTTATGCTCAGCGTTCCATTAACGTTGCTCGTTCTTTTCCCTATTTTATTAATCGCTTTATGGGGTTGGTTATCTGAAAAATACCTTTCAAAAGTTTGGGAAACTAGGCAGCAATCTAACGATAAGCTTTATGATTTCTCAACTGAGGCATTTTCCGGAATCCGCGTCATTAAAGCCTTTGTCAAAGAGAAACAACAGGCTAGGGCGTTCAAAAAAATTACCAAGGAATGTCAGAAGAATTCCGTTAAAGTTGCGGAGATTTCTGGCTTATTCGAGAGACTGATTGATGTTCTAATCTATTTGGTTTTCGGAGGATTCCTCCTTGTTGGCGGTTTCTTTGCGTATTGGACAGTTAAAGGCGCTCCAAAATCTTTATTTGGAATGGACATTAATCTTAATACAGGCGAGCTTGTTACCTTTATCGCTTATTTTGATACGCTTATTTGGCCGGTTATTGCACTCGGTTCGGTTATCGCCATGCACAGTCGCGCAAAGGCATCGTTAAAAAGAGCCTCGGCTTTCTTGGATCAGGAAGAAGAAGTGGCCATCGCTGATGGAACTGAAGAGCTCAAAAACGTTAAAGGCGAGATTGAGTTCAACCATCTGACATTTGCCTACCCTGGAACGGACCTAAATGTTCTAAAAGATATTACGCTTCATATCAATGCAGGCGAAACAGTTGGGGTTGTTGGCAAGATTGGATGCGGCAAAACTACTCTTATGGATTGTTTGTTGAGACTATATAACATCCAAGAGAACTCTGTAAAAATCGATGGGATGGACATCATGAAGGCTAAAATCAGCGATGTTAGAGCTTCCATTGCCTATGTGCCTCAAGATAACTTTTTGTTCTCCGATACCATCCAAAACAATATCTTACTTGCTAGATCGGATGGCGATGAGGCCCTTGCTAAAGAAGCGGGAATCTTCTCCTCGGTTGATGGCGATATCTGTGACTTCAAGGACCAGTACCAAACCTTATTGGGTGAGAGAGGCACAACCGTTTCCGGCGGTCAGAAACAAAGAATTTCTATGGCGAGGGCCTATATCAAAGATGCGCCGATTTTAATAATGGATGATTCGGTCTCTGCAGTGGATGTTAAGACTGAGACCGCAATCCTAGCCAACATCAAAGAGAAGAGAGCAGGAAGAACGACCATCATCATCGCTTCCCGCATTTCAACTGTATCCAAACTCGATAAGGTTATTGTTCTTAACGACGGGGAAGTTGAAGCGTTCGGCTCGCCAAAAGAATTACTGGCGACTTCGAAGACATACGCGAGAATGGCTTTGCTCCAGGAACTTGATAGAGAGGAGGCAAACTAATGGATAATGAAGAAGAAAAACTGACATTATCATCTGATAGACACCTCTCATCTATAGAGATTTTGAGGCGTATGATGCCATATCTTGCTAAGGAGTGGCCGTCTTTCTTAATCGCTTTATTATGCCTTGGACTCCAAGTCGTGTTGGGCTTGTTATCCCCTCTTGCAGAGGAGGGAATACTTTCACTGCTCAATAACGAGACCACCTCAATCACTCAGTTCACCGAGAAAGTCTATAACTTCTGCGGTTATGACATGACAGCACCTAATATCGTTCTCTCTTATATCATGACTCTAGGTGTCTCATTCATTATCATTGCCATTCTATCTAACGTTTTTCGACAAATCGACACAATCGTTTTGTCTAAGGCTGGCGAACGAATCGTTTATCGCATGAGAAATGAGGTTTTCGAACATATCGAGTCAATGTCTCAGAACCAATTATCAGAAATGCCCGTTGGATCGCTTGTCACTCGTGTTGCTAACTACACAACTGATATCTCTGATTTATTTGTCACGACCATCGTTAACATTTTGGTTAATTTGCTGACCGTTTTAGGTGTTTTCATCATCATGCTTATCCTCTCCCCGAAACTCGGGCTTGTCATGGCGGGATTCATGGTGGCGCTATTCCTCATCAGCTATTTCTTCAACAAGAGAGTGAAAAAACTCTTCCACAAGGAAAGAAAGGCGGTTTCTGACTTCAACGCTTTCCTAACCGAATCCTTATCCGGCATGAAAATAATCCAGGTCTTCAACCAGGAAAAGAAGAAATACGATGAATTCCACAATAAAGCCGACGATCTTTGCAAACTCCGCTACAACGTCGTCATTTGTTTTGCAATTTATAGACCGGTTGTCTCGTTCTTATATTATCTTGCCTTAGGCTTAACCTTCTTCCTTGGACCAATTCTTTCGTTGACGGGTCCGGCAATCGTCGCCTTCTATCTCTATTTATCGAAATTCTTCGAGCCGGTTCAGAACATAGCCGATCAGCTGAACAATATCCAAAGAGGTTCAACCGCGGTTGAAAGACTTTTCAACTTGCTTGACGTTAAACCCGAGGTCAGAGATGCTGAAGATGCCGTGGAACTTAAGGGTGTGAAGGGCAAGATTGAATTCAGAAATGTATGGTTTGCATACTCGGGAGAGGAGTGGGTGTTAAAGGACGTATCATTTGTGGTTGAGCCCCATACAACCTGCGCATTCGTGGGCGCAACCGGAGCGGGAAAGACCACGATTCTAGGCTTAATCGCCCGCAACTTTGAACCGCAAAGAGGCGAAATACTCATCGATGACATTCCGGTCAACAAAATTAAGCTTACCAGCCTAAGAGGCGCTTTGGGCCAGATGCTCCAAGACGTGTTTCTCTTCAGCGGGACTGTTAAAGATAACATCACTCTGCACGACGATGAAATCCCGATGAAAGATATCGAAAATGCCTGTAAATACGTCAATGCCGACTCATTCATCAACAAAATGCCTAATGGCTTGATGTCTAAACTTGCTGAACGTGGCGAGAATTTGTCGCAAGGTCAAAGACAACTATTGTCATTTGCCAGGACAGTTTTGCATAATCCTAAGATTCTTATCTTGGATGAAGCGACCGCCAATATCGACACTGAGACCGAACATTTGATTCAAGAGTCTTTAGAGAAGATGAAATCCATCGGAACGATGCTTGTGGTCGCCCACCGACTTTCAACAATTCAGAAATCCGACCAAATCATCGTTCTCCATAAAGGAGTCCTTAAAGAAAAAGGCACTCATCAAGAGCTTTTGAAACGAAGAGGATTATATTACAAACTTTATCAAATTCAGTTTGAGGAGAGGTGAAAATGACTAGAACTTTCAAACTTCTCACCATCGATCAGCTTGATGAGGTGATGGCCATAATCAATGATGCGATTGAACTCCTCTCACATCTTTCTTTGCAGTGGCAGCAAGGCTATCCAAACTCTAACGTCATGGCACGGGATCTAGAAAACAAATGGGTCTATGGCTTATATGATGGAGAAACGCTTGTTGCAATCTCTTCTTTGGTTCCCGGATTTAACAGGGATTACGCCGTAATCGAAAAGGGAAACTGGACATATCCGACGGGCGATAACGATGCAACAATCCATAGAATCGCCGTAAAAGCCGGGTGTCATGGAAAAAAGTACGGAATCGACATGGTAAAATTCATGATAGAAGAATCTAGGCGTAGAGGCTATAAATCTTTAAAAGCGGACACCCACGTTACAAACATTGCTATGCAACAGCTGTGTTTGCAGAACGGATTCGAATATAAAGGGATAATATATATCCAACGCGACGAAGAAGATAATTCACGCCTTGCCTATGAAATTGTTTTGTGACAAAAAAACTAAAAAAGTGCTATTCTAAATTCGAAAAAAGAGGTTTGAAAACTTATGAACGTTATCACTATTTCTCGTGAATTCGGCTCTGGTGGCCGTGAAGTAGGGAAAAGACTCGCCGATGCGCTAGGCTATGCATATTACGATACAGAAATCATTGACATGATTGCCAAAAAAGCCGGCATGGATAAGAGTTATGTCTCGACTATCTTGGAGTCATCCCCATCCTACGCCATCCACTTTGGCGCTACATTCTCAGCCATTCCTTTATATGACAACACCACTCAAGTGCTCATCGCTCAGAAAGAGGTTTTCGAGGAATTGATGTCCAAAGGCAATTGCGTTATCGTCGGCCGTGGATCCAGCTGTTTGGTAGGCGGTGGCGAAAATGTTTTTTCCATCTTCGTTTACGCGGATATGCAAACCAAAGTCGCTCGTTGCTTAGCTAGAGATTTAGAACATAAAGAAACCGCTAAATCCGTTGAGAAGATGATCAAGAAAATCGATAAGAACAGGCGTCATTACACCGAGACGTATTTCGGCGTGGAATGGGGCAAGAAAGAAAATTACACCATGGCAATCAACACCAGTGGCGTGGAGATCAAAAAGATTGTTCCAGGGCTCGCTTCTTATATCCAAGGCTACTTCGGAGACAAATAAAATTCATAAAGATCGCTCCGGCGGTCTTTTTTCAATTAATGTGTGCAATGGATACTCATACCTCTACATCCACTTAAAAAAATTCGATATAAGCTACATTTTATTGTTGACCATTCTTACGCATCAAACATATTAAAATTTGTCTTGCCATCACTATAAATCTTTTTTGACGCATTCGTTATTCCGCGAGAAAAAGATACCACATCGTTAAGCTCACCGCTACAATAGTGGTCTATGTTTTCAATTAGAAAAATTACCTCAGAAGAGGAATTGAATAAAGCGTTAGAAATCCGTAAGAAAGTTTTTGTCGCGGGTTTCAAAATCCCGCCTGATTACGAAGTGGATGACTATGATGTTTTACCAACGACCGCTCATCATTATGCCATTTTGGATGATAACGAGATGGTAGGGACGATCCGCGTCATTTTAGAAGGTGATGACACCGTTAGGTTTACCCGCTTTGCCATCCTCAAAGAACATAGGGGGAATGGCCTAGGAAGATACGCCTTTACCGAACTTGGAAAACTATACAAAAACAAGAATATTCACTTTCACGCCATGGCATATTTGGAGGATTTCTACAAGTCCATGGGCTACCTCACTAGAGGTGATTATTTCGATGAATGTGGCGTTAAACATATCGAAATGTACAAAAATCTATGATTTGTCAATACATTAGGCTACAACAACCTAAATAAAGTTATCTTAGGCTAAATTTAATTAGCGTTTTTATATTAATTTATTTTGTCAATCAAAAAAATCATTGTCGACCTCATCCTCCCTTTCGTGTAATATGTGCGCAGATAGGCGCATTTTATTGTGCGCTTGGAGGAAGAAAACATGGGAAAATCATTCGTAGAGTCTACCCCCGTCCATAGTGGCGAGGCCAACCCAAACGAGAAGATTTTAAAACTCGGTCAAAAAATCACTGACGTCGTCGCCCACAAATTCGGTTCTGTAAAGCCAACGGATCCGGAATATTGGGGACTCGCCGCTGTCATCGATGATGAGATGGCTGATGTCGCGCTTAGCATGAAGTTGAGACATCACTACACACTCGATGAACTCGCAAAAATAAGAAAATGCAAAACCCCAGAAGAGAAGGCTCACCTCGAAGACGAACTCATCAAGATGTGTGAAGTCGGACTTCTCGAATACGATTATGGCAACTGCTATAACCACGATGGCGCAATAGAGGGCGATCATACGAGAAGATATTGCTTGCCTCTATTCGTCCCAGGTTCGGCTGAATTGATCAACATGAACCTTCAGAGACTAAAAGACCATCCTGAGGTCGGCAAATTCTTTGAGAGAATGACCTATATCCCTCTTGCCGGAATCACTCAGCTCGTCCCGCCTGGAGGATCAGGAGTGGGCATGCATGTCATCCCGGTTGAAAAAGCCATTTCTCAAATCAACGAGACAGTTGACCTTGAACATATATCATATTGGCTCAAGAAATACGAAGGACATATCGGCGTATCCATGTGTTCCTGCCGTGTCTCTAGAGCATTGACATTAGATCATGATGGCCCTGGTGGCTGCGGCGATGATTTCAACGACTGGTGCGTCGGCGTTGGCGATTTCGCTGATTATGCTAGAGAAACCGGATTGGGACGTGACATCACCTATGATGAGGCGATGGCAATCTTCAAAAGAGCTGAGGACAACGGTTTTGTCCACCAAGTCACGAATATCGATGGCGAAAACAAGATCTTCGGCATTTGCAACTGCAACGTGAAGATCTGCAACGCCTTAAGAACATCCCAGTATTTCAACACACCAAACCTTTCTAGATCGGCATATACCGCTAGAGTCACTCCAGAAAACTGCGTGGCTTGCGGACGCTGCGTTGAATATTGCCCGGCAGGTGCCGTTAAACTCGGACAAAAATTAAAGAGAAAAGACGGAACGCAGGTCCAATATCCAAAAGTTTTGCTTCCTGACAACCTCAATTGGGGCGAAGAGAAGTGGGATCCTGAATATAGAGACAACATTCGCACCAATTGCTATCCAACCGGAACCGCTCCATGTAAGACGGCCTGCCCAGCGCACGTTGCTGTTCAGGGTTACATCAAGATGGCAAAAGAAGGCAGATATCAGGATGCCCTTGCCCTCATTAAAAAGCAGAATCCGTTCCCAGCCATCTGCGGTCGCGTTTGCAACAAGCGCTGCGAGGCTGCTTGCACTCGTGGCACAATCGATGACCCAGTCTCAATCGACGCCATCAAGAAATATATCGCTCAGCTGGATTTAGACGCTGAGACAAGATACATTCCACCAGTCATCCCGGCCATCTCTCCAGTCGCCCAAATGAAATCGTTTGAAGAGAAGATTGCAATCATCGGTGCTGGCCCAGCAGGTTTGACAGCTGCATATTACCTTGCAGTTGAAGGCCATTCTGCGGTCACCATCTTCGAAAAGAACGAAAGACCTGGCGGCATGATGACATACGGTATCCCAAGCTATAAGCTCGAGAAAGATGTGGTGGATGCCGAAATCGACGTCTTAAGAAAATTAGGCGTTGAAATCAAATGCGGAGTCGAAGTCGGTAAAGACGTCACAATCGCGGAATTGAGAAAACAGGGCTACAAAGCCTTCTATGTGGCAATCGGTTGCCAAGGCGGTAAACTCCCTGGCGTTCCAGGTGACACAGCCGAGGGCACAGACATTGCTGTCCACTTCCTCTATGAGGCAATAGAGCATCAGGATACAGTCCTCAATGGCGATGTTGTCGTCATCGGTGGCGGTAACGTTGCGGTTGACTGCGCTAGGACCGCTAAGAGATTCAAAGCATCCAGCGTCTCAATGTTCTGCCTTGAGGATGAGGCTTCAATGCCTGCGTCAAAAGAAGAACAGAAAGAAACCCTTGAAGAGGGAATCTCCATCAACAACTGTTGGGGTCCAAAAGAAGTTCTCACCGAAAATGGCCATGTCACCGGTGTCGTCTTCAAGAAATGTTTAAGAACAATCGATCCAGAAACCAAGAGATTCTCTCCTGTATACGATGAGAACGAGACCAAGACCGTCAAGGCCGACCACGTCGTCTTCGCCATCGGTCAGAACCCTGTTCTTGGCAAATTGTTCGATGGCACAAAAGTCGAATTATGGCATGGTTCTTATCCAAAAGCCGATCCAGTCACTTATCAGACCGCAGAAGATGATATCTTCGTAGGCGGTGACTTCTACACCGGTCCAAAATTCGTCATCGACGCCATTGCAGCTGGCAAAATCGCCGCTGATTCCTTGCATAGATTCGTAAGACCTGGAGCATCTTTGACCATCGCTCGCAACAAGTGGCAGTTCAACGAACTCGACAAGGATGACATCTTAGTCGAGGGGTATGATAACGCTAAGAGAAGCGATATCACACTCGACCCGACAATCGATGCCAAGAACTCATTTAGAGACGCTCACACCAACCTCACTGAGGAGCAGGTGAAGAAAGAGGCCAACCGTTGCTTAGGCTGCGGCGCTTCAGTCGTCGACGAGAACAAGTGCATCGGGTGCGGCGTCTGCACGACCAAGTGCGAATTCGACGCTATCCACCTCTTGAGAACCCACCCAGAGGCCACAAAGATGGTCTCTGCCGAAGATAAGTTCAAATACATTCTCCCATACGCCATCAAGCGTGCCGGAAAGATTGTCTTTGGCAAGAAGACTCCAGAGGAGAAAGAAGCCCAGAAGCAGCACAAAGCTCATAAGAAAGCCAAAAAAGCTGCCAAGAAGGCCGAGGCCAGATAATGCATGAGCTTGGAATCGCCTTCCATCTCATTGACACGGTGATTGACGTTGCCCACCAAAACAATGTGAGCCACGTCAAATCCGTCACCATCTCATTGGGCGAGGTCTCCGGCGTTATTCCCGAGTACCTCAATTCCGTTTGGGAATGGGCGTGCAAAAAGCATGATGAGACACAAGGGACCAAACTCAATATAAAGACGATTGAGGCCCTCACTTATTGCGAGGACTGCAAGAAGAAGTATCCAACTATCCAATATGGCAAAATATGCCCGCATTGCGGTTCGGAAAACACTTATTTGGTCCAAGGCAATGAATTCACGCTGAAGGAAATAGAAGTCGACTAATATCAAGCCTCGTTCAAAACGGGGCTTTTCTTATGCTATACTAAGGCGTATGAAGGAAATACATGTAATAGATATAACCCAAAAGGTGTCTGATGCCCTCTATGAGGCTTGCCATAATTTGAATAGCTACACGCTTAATTTATTGAAAAAAGCCCGTGAGAGCGAAGTTAACAAAACGCCTGAAACAATACTTAGCCAACTCCTAGAAAACGCTGAAATCGCCAAAAATGAATCAATTCCGATGTGTCAGGACACCGGAATCGTGACCGCTTTTGTTAAAATCGGGAGGGATTGCCATTTGGATGGCGATATTCATAAGGCGATCAACGATGGCGTTAGAGACGCCTATGATAAATATTACCTCCGCAAATCGGTAGCCGACCCCTTATCTAGGCTCAACACCAAAGACAATACGCCAGCCATAATTCATATCGATATGGTAGAAGGGGATAAACTCACAATCACCTTGGCCCCAAAAGGCGCAGGTTCTGAGAACATGTCGCGTCTAGCGATGCTAAATCCAACCGATGGCATCGAGGGGATTAAAGCCTTCGTGCTCAAGACAATCAAAGATGCCGGCGGCAGGCCTTGCCCGCCAATTTTCTTGGGTATTGGAATCGGAGGCAATTTCGAGAAAGCCGCAGAGATGGCTAAGGAATCCCTCATGAGAACAACCCCATCCGAATATCCGGATATCGCAAGACTGGAGCAAGAAATTAAGGATGGGGTAAATGCAACGGGCATCGGTCCTATGGGGCTAGGTGGCAAGACCACGTGTTTAGGGGTTTTTATCACAACCTATCCATGTCATATCGCCTCTCTTCCGGTTGCGGTCAATATCCAGTGTCACGCCAATAGGCATGTGGAGGTGGAATTATGATAGATTCCAGGACATGGAAAGAGGGCGATGTAATTTATTATACCGGAGTTTTATACACCGCTAGAGACGCCGCACACAAAAGACTCCAAGAGATGATTGCGAATGGAGAAAGTCTTCCGGTTGATTTCAAAGATTCTTTCATCTATTATGCCGGCCCAACTCCAACCAAACCCGGGCATATCGTTGGCTCAATTGGCCCAACCACCAGTTCTAGAATGGATAAGTTCATCGATATGATGCCAATTTTGGGCATTAAAGGCATGGTTGGTAAAGGCCCAAGATCAGAAGAATTCAATGAATCTTGCAGAAAGTACGGTCTTGTCTATTGCGTCGCAACAGGCGGTGCAGGCGCCTTGTTATCGAAATGCGTTAAGAAATGCGAAGAGGTTGCTTTCTTTGATTTAGGTTGCGAATCCATCAAAAGGCTTGAGGTGGAGAATTTTCCGATTATCGTACTCATTAAATAGCCCATTAAGCGATTTTAGAACGCTATGCAGTGGAATGATTGCCTTCTTAGAATCGTTTGCATTGAGTTAGACCTCGCATTTGCGGGGTTTTCTTTTTTTTCGTCAAAAAAATAAATCGTAAATTTAGTG
Source organism: bacterium (assembly GCA_963643345.1). Taxonomy (GTDB): domain Bacteria; phylum Bacillota_I; class Bacilli_A; order RFN20; family CAG-826; genus UBA4951. The sequence continues at coordinate 17,688 of CAVIJK010000002.1, forward strand.
CGTTACAAATGACAAATATTATATTTGGGTTAAAATACGCGTATGAATAGATACGAGAATCAAGAATTTGAAGGCGAAAGAGCCCTCTATAACACACACGACGCAGAAATTGATCATTGCCGATTCCACGATGGAGAATCCCATCTCAAGGAATGTTCAGGATTAGATATAAAAAACTCCAGCTTCGAATGGAAATACCCTCTTTGGTATTCCGACCAAATCGTGGTGGATAACTGTTTCTTTGCCTTGATGAGCCGTTCTGGCATATGGTATACCGACAATATCATCATTCGAAACAGTGTTTTTGACTGCCCTAAGACATTTAGGCGTTCATCCTTTATTACTCTAGAGAATTGCAAATTCAACTCCTCGGGCGAGATGTTTTGGAATTGTCACCACATTGTTGTCAGAAACTCGACATTCAAAGACGGAGACTATATGTTCATGAATTGCAATAACATTGAAGTGGACGGCTTCCATCTCGATGGCAACTATGTCTTTGATGGCGCATCAAACATCAAAGTGAAGGATTCGTCCCTTAATTCCAAAGATTCGTTCTGGAACGTTCATAACGCTTACGTCGAGGATTCCACGATTGTCGGAGAATATATCGGCTGGAATTCCGAGAACCTCACATTCGTCAATTGCGAGATAGAATCAGAGCAAGGTTTCTGCTATATAAAAGGGCTTAAGATGAGAAATTGCAGGCTCAAAGGTACGAACCTTTCGTTTGAGTTATGCGAGGATATCGACGCGGAAATCATTGGAAATATTGTTTCAATCAAGAACCCAATCTCAGGAAGAATCGTATGCGATTCATGCGATGAGGTGATAATCGATAAGGCAATCGTAGACCCATCAAAGACTGAGATCATCATCGGCGGTAAGAAATATGAAATATAACTTTGACACTCCGACGAATAGAGTCGGAACATATTGCTGTAAATGGGAGGAATGCGACGTTATAAACGCTCTTCCTATGACCATCGCTGACATGGATTTTGAGATAGCTCCTAAAATCAAAGAAGCCGTAATCAATCCGAATAGGCCTTTTGCCTGTGGCTATTCGTATATCCCAGATGCGTATTACGAGGCAATCGCGTCCTGGTGGAACAGGAGACACAACGCCGGAATAACAAAAGATATGGTTGTGTATGCGAATGGTGTGATATGCGCCATCTCCTCCATCGTTAGGAAATTGACAACCCCGGGAGAGAACATTCTCCTTCAGTTCCCTGTGTACAATACATTTTTCAATTCGGTCTTAAATAACGGGAGAAATCTTGTTTCCAGCGATCTTGTCTATAAAGATGGCGAATACACCATTGATTGGGAAGACTTAGAGAGAAAATTATCCGATAAGCAGACTTCCCTTATGATCGTCTGCAATCCTCATAATCCGATTGGAAAGAATTGGAGCAAAGAGGAGCTTGCAAGAATCGGTGAACTGGCTAGGAAACACGGAGTTCAGGTTGTTTCTGATGAGATTCATTGCGACGTTCAAGAACCTGGCAGCGAATACACCCCATACTTAAGCGCATCCAAAGAAAACTTCGAGACAGGCATCATGCTTGTGTCAACTAGCAAGACATTCAACATGGCTGGATTCCATGCGGCCGCGGCAATCGTCCCAAACCCGATTTTAAGACATAAAGTTTGGAGAGGTCTTAACACGGATGAATGTGCAGAGCCTAATTTCTTTGCAATTCCCTCATCTCTTGCTGCATATAACGAGTCTGAAGATTGGGTAGAAGAAGTTAACGCTTATATCGCCGAGAACAAAAACTATGTTAGAGAAGCACTGAAAGGGACTAAGTACACCGAAGTTTCAGGACCAGCAACATATCTTCTTTGGATCGATATCTCTAAAGTCACCTCTAACGATGAAGACTTCGCCGATAAACTCGCTAAAGAAACGGGTTTGATACTTAATGCTGGTTCACATTACAAAGCCAAGGGTTTTGTCAGGATGAACGTCGCCACTCAGAAGTCTAGAGTGGTGGACGCTATCAATAGGCTCAAAAACTTTAAATATTAGGGTTTTATCAAAGCAAACATATTGTTTTTGTGTTTCTTTAAACGATTTTAAAATCGTTCTATTTAGTAAAAAAACGTAAATACGGAAAAACTAAATAGAAAATTTATATAGGTTAAATTAGCTTTGTTCGAAACAAAAAATCCATCCAAATCACGGATGGATTCTTTTTATAAGTTGTCTTTGATGGTTTTGATTAACTTTTGATATTCCTCATCGGTTAGGAATTTTCTCTTTGGATTCATTGCGAATGTTGATCCCCATTCGAAATCATCATCTTCGTATTTAGGGCAAAGGTGGAAGTGGAGGTGGTGACCGGTATCTCCATATGCTCCGTAGTTAATCTTTTTAGGTTTGAAAGCTTTGTGAATGGCATTCGCTACATGATTTACGTCTTCGATAAATGCTGTTCTCTCATCTGGTGTGAGCTCTACGATTTCAGAAACGTGGTCTTTATAGGCTACGATTACTCTCCCTTTGTGGGATTGCTCCTTAAATAAATAGAGTTTAGATACCTTTAAATCGCAAATCTTTATGCCAAATGCATCGACTAATTCATTGTCCATGCAATAAGCGCAATTAACATCTTTTTCCATTTTTCTTACTCCTCAAACGTTACGATTCCCGTCTCTATATCAAATAGGGCTGAAATAACTTTAACACCATTTCCTACTTTAGGGATAACCTTATCTCTTCCATAAGCTGCGTTAATCTTGGAGGCTTTAACCTCGTTTTTCTCGTCTCCAATAGCAGCCTTAATCATAGAGGTCAAAGATTCAATGTGTTTTTCTTCGCATCCATTAACTGCTGCGTGTATTGCGCCACAATGCGTGTGCCCAAGTATAACGACTAAGTTGGTGTGCAGATGCTTTGTTGCGTAGAGGATCGAACCGAGTTCATGCTCGCCAACAACATTGCCCGCCACTCTGATGACGAATAATTCTCCTAAGCCTGCCGAGAACATCGCTTCCGGCACAACTCTAGAATCGCTACAGGCGATAATAACTGCATAAGGAGCTTGCCCTTTGATTAATTTCTCCCTTTTGGATACTGAATAGTCTCCATTTTGCTTATTTGTAACATATTTTTCGTTACCTGTTTTTAACAATTTTAGTGCATCTATATAGTTCATTCTTCAATTTTAGTTTAAAATACCAACTAATCAATTGGATTAGTGAGGAATTGATATGTCATCAAAAGTCTATTTCACAAAAGAGTTCACCGAAGAAGCGTTGCTTAAGCTTCTTGAGATTGTTGGGAAAAAGCCAACAGGCAAAGTGGCGTGTAAGTTCCATTCCGGAGAAGATGGAAACCAAAATTTTCTTCATCCAGAATTTTGGAAACCGCTTGTCGATAAGGTAAACGGCACAGTTGTTGAATGTAACACCGCGTACGATGGGGCAAGAAACACAACGGAAAAGCACTTAAAACTTTTAAAAAAGCATGGCTGGTCCGACTATTATGATGTTGACTTACTAGACGCAGAAGGACCTGATTATATCCTAGATATCCCAGATGGCTTCAGAATTAAGAAGAATTATCTCGGCAAAAACATCAAGAACTATGATTTCCTTATCGTTATGTCGCATTTCAAAGGACATCCGATGGGAGGATATGGCGGCGCCTTAAAGCAATTGTCAATCGGCTGCGCATCATCTTATGGCAAAGCCTATATTCACGGCGCGGGCAACACCGATGAAATATGGACGGCAAATCACGATTCGTTCCTTGAATCGATGGCGGATGCTGCAACTTCAGTTGTAAGACTCTTCAATGGCAATGTTATCTATTTCAACATCATGAAAAACATGTCCGTTGATTGCGACTGTTGCGCAGTGGCGGAAGACCCTTGTTTGAAAGATATCGGTATGTTGGTTTCGCTTGACCCTGTTGCCATAGACCAAGCCTGCATTGACTTGGTTGAGAAGTCAGGGGATAAAGGAGTGGCCCATTTTATGGAGAGGGTCAATTCCCGCAACGGTAAGCATACTATCGAAATGGCCGAGAAACACGGCATTGGAACTAGAGACTATGAACTAGTCTATATCGACTAATGGATTTATTTGAATATATCGCAAAACTCATCGAAGAAAAAGGCAGTGTTGTCATCGCAATCGATGGCATGGCAGGGGCTGGAAAGTCCACTTTTGCAAAGAAATTGTCATCAATCGCAGATTCTCGCATTATCTCCACCGATGATTTTCATCTGTCGCAAGACATGAGGACGGATAAGAGATGCCGCATTCCTGGGGGCAATATCGACCACGAAAGGATGAAAATTGAAGTTATAGACCACATAAGGGATGCAATTGCGTATGGAATCTACGATTGCATAACTGACTCTGTGGTCAAAACAAGAGAACTTGCCGCCAAACCATTAACCATAATTGAGGGAACATATTCGATGCATCCTGATTTCGGTGGGTATTATGATTTGTCGTTTTTCCTTGAGTGTGACCCAAAAGACCAAATAAAACGTTTAGCAAAACGCGATATTTCTAAACTCAATGATTTCAAAACGAAATGGATTCCAATGGAAACGCTCTATTTCACTAAGCTGAAAATCAGGGATAAAGCTGATTGCATAATCGGATAAGACCTGGAGGTCTTGTCATCAAGTAAAGAGAGAGTAGAGCGGCAAAAAATGCCGGTTTTTGGACAATCTACGTAAAAGAGACCGCTAATATGAGGTCTTTTTCTTTTTTTTCTTTGGAAATAACTTTACTATTATGCGGCGTTGGAGGTTATCTTATGCTTCGTTTGGTAGACATTCACAAAATTTATGAGACTGGTGGAATTAAGGTTGAAGCCTTAAAAGGCATTAACATCAATTTCAGAAAATCAGAGTTCGTTTCAATCCTTGGCCCTTCCGGCTGTGGAAAGACCACGACCTTAAACATAATTGGAGGGCTTGACCATTACACAACAGGCGACCTCTTTATCAATGGTGTTTCTACAAAAAACTATACCTCGCATGACTGGGATGTCTATCGTAACCATCGTATTGGTTTTATTTTCCAGTCATATAACCTCATTCCGCACCAAAATATCTTAGAGAACGTTGAACTCGCTCTAACTATTGCAGGCATCTCCAAGGAAGAAAGAACCAACCGTGCGAAAGCGGCTTTGGACAAAGTTGGATTAAAGGGCTTATATACAAAGAAATCCAATCAATTGTCGGGTGGACAATGCCAAAGAGTCGCTATCGCAAGGGCTTTAGTCAATGAGCCGGAAATCTTGCTTGCGGATGAACCAACGGGTGCTCTTGATTCGGTGACTTCGGTTCAGATCATGGACCTAATCAAAGAAATCTCCAAAGAGAAACTTGTCATCATGGTTACTCATAACCCTGAGCTTGCATACAAATATTCAACACGTATCATCAAATTCAAAGATGGAGAATTGCAAGAAGATTCCAATCCTTATACAGATGAAGAGGAAGCGAAAGAAAGAGAAACGTCCATCAAAGAAAATGACAGCAAAGAGAAAGCAAAGATGTCTTTTTGGACTGCATTCAAACTATCCGCTCGCAATCTTATATCCAAAGGGAAAAGAACTGCGATGGTTGCCTTTGCCGGGTCAATAGGTATTATCGGCGTTTCCCTTGTTCTTGCGGTTTCCTGTGGCGTTCAGGGATATATCAAGTCCATGCAAGACGATATGATATCAGGGTATCCAATTTCCGTTGATGAGACATCAACTGATTATTCAAGCATGTTCTCTAACATGTCGACTTCGACTAAAGCAACTGGAGTGGTTAAATCCATTGAAGATGGCAAAATCAACGTCAACTATCTCATCGAATATTTCGTTGAACAATCCAAAAACATGTCCTCGTTGACCGTTACTAACGATTTAAACGAGAATTACATCGAATTCCTAAGAGAGATGCCTGAGGAATACTACTCCGCAATGGCGGAATATTACGGCCTTAATATAAGAAATAACCTGTATACCAATATTAAATTCGAGGGCCAGGAAGAAAAGAACTACTCGTTAACCGCAATCGAATCGATTTACACATCTATCCTAGGCGAGACGGAGTATGGAGGTTTCTCCTCGCTTATCTCTCAATACACCAACTCATTCCACGAGGCTCCGGATTCGGAGGAATATATCTTATCTCAATATGACATAATTTCCGATAAATCAACTTCTAAATTCCCGACAGAGGCCAACGAAATCATGCTGGTCGTATCTAAGAAGACCGAAGCGACGGATTTATTCCTTGCTCAGCTTGGTTATTACACTCAGGACGAGTTCCTTAACATTGTCTATAAGTACGGCGATGATTCTGAACATTATGACGCAAGCCTTGATAAGGATCGTTTCGATTATGATGAAATCATGGGCAAAACCTTTACTTATTATCCGAATGATACGATTTTCAATAAAACCAACCCTGACTCTGCCCAGGCTCAAATTAACCCATTCACATATAATCCAATTGCCGAAACGCAGTGGTCAGATGGCCTTCCGCTCAAAATAACCGCAATTCTCCGACCAAAGAAGGATATTAGCTATGGTTGTTTGAGTACCGGAATGTATTACACCAGCAAATTAACCAAATATGCCATACAACAGTCACTCGAATCTGAAATTGTTAAATATCTCGTCGAAAATGAGCAGGATTCATTTACCTCTGCCGCTATGGAAACAACCACAACCAGCGGATCTAAGACGACCATCAATTATGGCATAACTTATCAGTATGAATATTCATACCAGGATCAGCCTCATAAACACAACTACGGGTTTGTCGGTTCGACTAACGCTATGTCATCTCTTCTTGGAATGATGGGCTTAAATGTATCGGAAAGCTATACTTTGTCCATGAGAGAATTGGGAGGGTGCAACTTGCCAAATAGCGTTTCCGTCTTCCCTTTAAGTTTTGACGAAAAGAACCTTGTCACCGATTACCTTGATAAATGGAATAATGAAGGCACAATCACCCTCAAGAACGGAACTGAACTCAAATACGAGGATAGAAGTCCCGTAACCTATACAGACACGATCTCGACCATTATGGCAATCGTTTCCACCTTGATTAACATCGTCACAATAGCTTTAGTTTGTTTTACGGCCTTGTCGCTTGTTGTTTCAACCGTCATGATTGGAATCATCACTTATGTATCTGTTATGGAACGTATTAAGGAAATCGGCGTCATCCGTTCTCTTGGCGGCCGCAAGAAAGATGTCTCTCACTTATTCAACGCTGAAACGTTCATTATCGGCGGCCTATCTGGTGTGGTGGGTATTGCAATTACATATATCGCATCACTCATTCTCAACCTCATTATTGGAGTGAATTTCGGAATATACACAATTGCTGCACTTCCGTGGTATTATGCGATAGTAATCATCGTAATTTCCATACTTTTGACCTCTATCTCAGGCCTTGTTCCAGCTTCAGCTGCCGCAAGAAAGGATCCTGTTGAGGCCCTCAGAACCGAGTAAAAGCTAGGCGGAATCAATAAGATTCCGTTTTTTAATGTCCTTGCCAAACGACATATTTAAAAAATAGGTTGTAAATTATGTTTGGAATCGTGCAATAATTACCTTATGAGTAAAAGAGATATAATTTCCAAAAACATCTTGGCACTCCGCAAAAAGGCCGGATATACACAGGCTGAACTAGCGGATAAACTAAACTATAGCGATAAAGCCATTTCTAAATGGGAGAGGGGAGAATCCCTTCCTGATGCGGAAATGCTTTACAACATCGCCACTTTATTTGGCGTTGAAATCGGCTATTTATTCGAAGAGCACAACAATGCCGAATTGCCGAAGGATATTGAAAAAGAACTTCATACCCGCGAGATGAAAGCAAGATGGATTTTCGCTATTGTATTGGCTTCGATCGTAATTACGATTGTCGCTTTGGGGATTTTCTCACTTTGGCAGATTAATAAGCTTCCGGCCAGCATGATATGGGTCGTGTTTGTATCGCCCCTAATTCCGTCCATTGTTTTGATTACGGAAATCATAACCGGAAGAAAGGTATTATTGCCATTGGTTATCTCCATAACGATGTGGACTTATGTTATAACGATTTTGGCCATCATCAATAGAGGCGAACCTAAACCCGGGTGGAACTGGCTGATCCTTTTGGGGCTCGTCCTTCAGGTTGCCATCATCGTTTATCCTCGCATCTTGGAGGGAGTGAGGAATCCTAAAGAAAAGAAAACAAAAAAAGAGAACAAGGGTTGCTAGTTTTGAAAACTAGATGTAGACTAGTCACATCCTTTGAAAGGAGTATAGTATGAAAATTGCTATTTCAGGTGAGTCCCCAATGGACTTTGATAAAGCACTTCAAGCCAAAACTGGAGTGTATTCAGTCCCTTTTCACATCCATTTGGGTGACGTTGAATATTTAGACAATGGCGAACACGCCAACGAAGAACTCTTTGAGTATTTTGATAAAACAAAGAAGATCCCTAGGACTGCGGCTGCAAATATCGGAGAAATCCGCGCCCATTTCGACAAGATTCTTGAAGACAATGACGAGATAATCCATTTCACGATTTCCAGTGGGTTGTCCTCTGGTTATCAGAATGCCTGCAATGCTGCTGAAGGCGATCCAAGAATCCATGTCATTGATTCTAATTCGTTCTCATTAGGCATTGGCTACATGGCTTATAAAGCTAAACAGATGGTGGACGAAGGAAAAACTGTAGATGAGATTTTAGAAGCAGTGGAGAAATTAAAGAATGAAGTCTCCGCCTCTCTTATCGTCAAAGACCTTTGGTATATGGCTAAAGGTGGCAGATGCTCATCGTTAGTCGGATTGCTCGGAAGCGTTCTTCACGTCATTCCGCTGCTCGAAGTTGTTAACGGAAAACTCGCTAATGAGAAGAAATTTCAGGGAAATATTCGCAAATTGGGCAAAAAATATGTTGAGACGATGGTCGCAAAGTATTCTAAAAATGAAGAGATTGATTATTCCCTCGCAATGGTAGGGTATTCAACTGAGCTTCATTCGGGTGTCCAAACTGCAGCGGACACCTTAAAAGAAATGGGGTTCAAAGAAGTTGTCGTCACCAAATGCAATGCAACTTGTCCATGCCACGGTGGGCCGGATGTTATTGGCTTTAGTTTCAGGCATTACAAAAAATCTTAAATAATTGTTGCCGATTTTATTTTATAAACATATAA
>CAVIJK010000002.1:26921-65544 GCA_963643345.1 bacterium
CATATAATATCCAAGCCGTCAAAAACAGGCGGCTGAATTTGGGGCCATAGTTAAACGGGATAACGGTAGCTTTGCAAGCTTCAGTCCGGGGTTCGATTCCCCGTGGCTCCACCAAATAAAATGGCTAGGTAGCCCAGTTGGTTAGAGCAGTCGGCTCATACCCGACATGTCGAGGGTTCGAGTCCCCCCCTAGCCACCATTTATAGGATTTAACGGATGTAATATCCGTTTTATTTTTTGCTCATTTCAGTTTTTTTGTTCAAAGACTAACTCAAGAAATTACTTCGATTCCCTGAGTGAATCATCAGCCGAAAATACAACGCTTAAAGAAAATTACGATAAACATAAACCCTGCTCATCCTCCAATTCTCAAATTACGCAGTAAGTGCAACGCGTTTTTAGAGGTGAGCAAAATAAAAAGGAGGCAAAAGTCTCCTTTTTTTGGTTTTATTGATTAGATAGCTTCCGCAAACATCATTGTGGAACCGTCGACGATATAAATGCGGAATGTAAGTGAAATGTTACAAGCCTCGTTAACGATCCTGTATTCGAGCTCGACTCCGTTATATAGAGTGTCATCGTCATCATTTACGCGTATTTCGCACTCAGTCCATTTGCCATCGCTGTCTTCAGGCAACTCAAATCCTTCAGGGATGAAGTTTTCAGTTACCAATTTTTCAACTTCCGCAATGGTTAATTTTCCGAAGTCTACAGTTACTCTTGGTAAATCAATGTCTCCTTCTTCGATGTATTTGGTGGTTGTAGTGTAACCTTTTTCCTTGATTAAAGCATCAACGCTCTCGATGGCGGAATTCTCTGTGTAGGTAATCACCTTCTTGGCGGTAATGATGCAAGTTGCTTTATGAGTCTTCCCGTCGGAATCCGTCAATGAAGCTGTGATGGTGGCTGTTAATCCGTCAGCAGCATCGCTTGCAACCTTGACAAGGCCATTATCGTCAACGGTTATCTTTCCGGTTGCATCAGAAGATGAATAAGTGATTTCATAAGGGAGCATCTTGGCGACGATATAAAGCTGTTTTTCTCCATCGAGCGCGACAATTGCTTCATCTTCTTCGAAATAGAGTTCAGGAGAATGCTTTTCACCGGAACCAGGCATGATTGAAATTGTTGTTTTGCCCTCTTCAACGGATTCGGAATCGAGGACAACGACTATTTCTCCGGTTGGGTCTTCATAGGCTATGTCTCCAGATAAGGCGGAAGTTTGGTACCAGCATGCTTTTTCGAGTGTTTCGCAATATCCATTGTAGGTCAGGTTACCGATGTCATATACGGAAATCTCGATGCCTTCTTTTTTCCTGGCCAATTTAGATGCCAGCGCTTTGATTTCATCATCAGTTGAATGTTCGTTTATTCCGTAATATTCATAGATTTCATAGTTTACTTTGATATCTTCATAGTAATATTCGTAATACTCTTGATAGACATCTTTGCCGCTGATTGAGTATTTGATGTCTTTCCCCGAATTTGCAATCAATGAAGAATCAAGCGAAGGAATCGTTACGCCATCAACTTCCAAAAGATTTGAAACGATGTTGTTTATCGCCGCGCTTGGCCATTCTTTTGTAAAGGTGCTAGTAGGTGTTGTGATCTCGACTGCGATTTGGAAACCAATTTGTTTATCAATGGTATCTCCATCTTCATTTTCAGCTTCTTCAGTGAAGTGGGTGACTACAATTGAAACGGTCTCGTTCCAGTCAAGTGCGGTATCCCTCAAATTGAAATAGGAGTAGTTTTCATAGTCAAAATCGGCTAAATCATAAGTGAGAATATAATAGGTGTTGTTCTTCTTGAAGAAGGAATAAGTGCCACCTTCTGCGATGTCAAACTTAGGAATCTCAACGCCCGATTTTTCCTTGATTTCTGCAATGATATCGGTTGGCCAAGAACTATAAGATGTCATTTTAGGAGTGTAATAGACATAGATTCCGTTTCCAGCGTAATAATATATTTGAATCTCTATCACCGAACCGTCATCTAATGTCTTACTTAGGATATAAGAATCGTATTTTCTGCTGAGTTTTTCCTCAAGCGTAAATCCATTTTCCTGCAATAAGTCGGAATATTCCTCGGATAGATCTTCAACGCATGAATCAACGATCTGCATCTGATTGTAATTCAACTTCGTCACAGCGTTTGTGGAACCTAAATTGATGAAAGGAAGTTCCATGTTGGCCACATCCTTTATTGTCTTAAGGTCTTTTGCGTTCCATGAGGTATCTGTTGTTCTAGTTGCGCAAAGATCGGCGTAGCATCTGATGACGTTGGATGAATAAACCTTGTCTTTTTCGTAATCGTAATTGTTATCGGTGTGAAAATACATCAAGTCATATCCAACAGTCTTATCTTGGTTTGAATATGTGAGTTCGACAAGATCATCTCCGGTGCTTCCCTCTTGGAATACGTTGCCATTGTAAGTCACAATGACGTTCCAACCGGCACACTCCAAGGCCTCATAATAGTCTCTAAGCGAAAATTCATTGGATTCATCCGTAATCTGAAGATAGGCCACTTCATAATCGCTATCGAGAATCTCCTCGAATTTGATATTCTCGCCGAATACATCTTCGGAATATGGCAAGATGCAGCCGCACCATTTCTCCATTAAAGCTTTTTCCTCGTCATTCCAATGGTCGAAGTTATAATCGAGCAGTGGTTCGCATTCTTCAACCTTAGATGAAGAGGCCTTATCGCTTGATGAACCATTCTCGGCTTTCCCACATGAACTTAAGTTTCCCGCCAACCCAAGTGTTACCAATGCCGAGATCGTTAATATGCCAAACTTATTTTTCATTTCGCATTTCTCCTTGTATACAAGAAAAAAGGATACAATGATTTCGATACTATGTCATTTATTTTTCCGTTTATGAAAAAATGGAACGCTCATAAAGCCATTCATTTGACGCCATTCCAAGTTTTTAGATTGCGCATCTTGATTTATTTTGCTCCATTCTTTATAAAAGTCTTAAGGAGAAGAATACGCCATGCAAAATCTGTTTTCTTATTTGAAGACTTATTCTGATGTATCTTTCGCTGAACTTGCGTTTAACGATGTAGACGCTTTAATTCTGATTGAACTTTCCTATTTAAATCTAGAAGGCGTTATGGAAACGAACGAGGAACATTCTTTTCGAGACGTCATCTCTAAAAAGAACAAGAAAACACTCCTTAAAGACACTTTTGTTCCTTCTCTAGATTCTAAGCTAATCACCGTTCTTTCGGCAGCGAACAGATATAAAGAGCTGAAATTCTCCAATGCGTTGCTTAAGGAACTCCCGGAAAACATGATGCAATATTTTTCGGTCAAAATAAGCGATTCCAATAAGCATAACTATTTTCTTTTTCGTGGGACCAACAAAACTGTTTTTGGCAGCCTTGAGGATCTTGTGTTTGCCCTTAGGAAAGGCCCTGATTCGGTTGGTCTTGCCACTATTTATTTAACGGATCTTCTTCAAGATGATGATTCCGAAAATTTCATCATCGGACACTCTAAAGGAGGAACAATTGGTGAATGTTCCTATCTTCGGCTAAATAAAGAAAACAAACGGAAAATTGCAAGGATTTATAATTTTGATGGACCGGGCATGTTCGATATCCCAAAAGGGGACGAACTAGCCGATTTATCTTCGAAGACCAAGAAATTTGTCACCAAACGCACCATGTTTGGACTTCTGTTAAAAAATCCGCACGAATACATCATTGTGGATGGGAAAAACCGTTGGCTTCCTCATCATATGGTATTCTCTTGGCGAGTCGATGGAACTTCGCTTGGCAAATCTCCGACCATTTCAAAAAACTCTTTGAGAAAAGCTAAGAGAATGAATGATTTTGTATCTAAAATCGGCGAGGATGGAACTGAGAGAATTATCTCTTCCTGCAAGTACTTGATGACGGAAAGCAGGATTTTCAGAGTTAACGACATCACATTAATAAGAATCATCAAGTTTCTGTTAATCTATCGCCAAGCGAAGAAGAGAGGGTTACTTAGCCCTGACTTTAAAGAATTTCTGCTCGTGTGCAAGGATACGTTCTTGTGAGTAAAACATTCAAGTAGACTATGGTAATTCCAATTTCTAAATAGAAATCATGATGCCGCCTATCTCAAAACTTCTATTGAGAAACCGCTTCGAAATAAATATATTATTTATGAAATGTTTAATTTAGCGCTTGTTGAGGACGAAGAAAAAGAACACCAACATTTCTTGCAACTCGTCTCTCGTTTGGAAGAATCCCGTGGAATAAAGATAAATGTTCAGCGTTTTTCTAATCCCGTTACTTTTTTGAGCACTTATAACGGCGATGTTGACGCTGTGTTCATGGATATTCAAATGCCGGAGATGAATGGCATGGATGCCAGTCGGGCTTTGAGAATCAAAGATGAAGAAGTGCCCCTTGTATTCATCACCAATCTCTCTCAATATGCGATAGAAGGATATTCCGTCAGGGCCATGGATTATATCCTCAAACCAATGAATTACTACGCTTTTGAATCGATTCTCATGCGCCTAATTTCCCTCAAGGAAGAAAAAGGCGATTCATCATTAATCATCCAACAAAGAAACGGCATAATTAAACTGTCATTTGACAATATTTTCTACATAGACGTCCTCAAGCATTATGTCCGCGTTCATACCGCAGACAAGGTTTATCAAGTGTGGGGCGCTTTGAAGGATTATATCGATAAAGTCCCGTCATCTTTTGTTCTATGCAACCAATGCTATCTGGTCAATTTGAAATACGTTGAAGGGATTGACGGGAACGATGTCATAGTCCATGGGGACAGACTCATTATCTCGCGTAATCGCAAAAAGGCTTTCATGGATGATGTCACAAGATACATGGGAGGGCATTATTGATGAAATTCGTCGAAGCGATTTTCGCGTTCCTTCTTCGCGAAAGATTCTTCATCGAGATGTTTTTGGCATCTTTACTTTTTGCAAAGAACATCAAGACCCGCAAATATTTTTATATCTGGGGCACTCTTTCCTTACTAACCTTCCTCGTCGTCGGATATTTCTACAGCTCTGAATTGAAGAATAACGACGTTTTCTCTATCATTCGATATCTCGTTTTGGCATTCGGAGTTGGGTTGACCGTTTTCCTCGTTTTTGAAGTTAATGTCTATCAGGCTCTTTTCTATACGGCAGGGGCTATGGCATGCCAACATCTGTCATCGATTCTTTATGGTCGCATTCCTACGCCGTATCTACAAGAGACGTCTTTGATGAAGGGGCTAATGTTCTTATCCCAAATCTCCGTTTATGTGGCCGTGTGCGCTGTTCTTTATTTCTTGTTCATCAGGAAAATCAGAAAATACAACATAAGGCACAACATATTGCTTTTGTTTTTGAATATTCTGATTCTGATCGTCGACATCATAATCTCCGTTTTGTCAGGACCGTACAAAAACGTTTATTTCTACATCATGGATTTCCTGATTACGTTTGTCTCCTTCTTCTATATGTTCTATATACTTATGGCGGAAGACGTAAAAGCCCAAAAACTCGTCCAGGAACAGCTCGCGGCCACCGAGAAGAAAGAATTCGATATCTTAAAAGAATCGATGGAACGCATCAATATCAAAGTCCACGACATCAGACACGTCTTTAACGCGACAAGCGATGCAAACAAGAAGGAATATCTCGACGAATTAAAAGATTCTATCAGCATCTACGACACATACACTAAAACCGGTAATACCACTCTTGATATTGTTCTTATGGATAAAAAACTACATTGTGAGTCAAAAGACATCCAGTTCACAATCATGGCAGATGCGACGGATTTATCATTTCTAGAAGCCAATGATATTTATTCTTTCTTTGGGAACGCCATCGAAAACGCCATCGAATATCTATCGACCTTATCGGAAGAGAAAAGGACAATGAATCTCAATATTAAACGAGTGAATCAATTCGTTTTGGTGAGAATTGAAAACTATTTCGAAGGAACGTTGGATTTATCCAATGGATTGCCTCAAACAACAAAAGAGGATAAGCATATGCATGGATTCGGCGTTCAAAGCATCAAGAAGATATGTGATAAGTATGGTGCCGGTTTGACATTCAAGAAAGAAAACAACACCTTCTGTCTCAACGCTCTATTTCCCCTTCAAAGTCCAAGTGAAGAAAACGCAAAATAAGTGAACTCAACTTCAAAATGAGTGAAAACGCTTTAATCGGATGAGGCGTTTTTTAATATGTAGCAAAAAAAAGAAAGGGGAAAAGCAATGAGACTTTTCAACAAAAAGGTTTGGCTGCCAGTTTTTTTGGCGACCAGTGTTCTTAGCGTTGCTTTGATATCCGGAACGAGCGTGGCCAACAAATACGCATCCGATGTCAATAATGCGCTGAACATTAAGACCAGCCGAGTTGTTGGTGGAGACACTACCAATTCGAATTACTACAAATCCGATTACAAGAACTATGAGGAGATGTTCCAGGCCAAAACAAAACTCATGCGCAAGATTGGAGAGGAGGGGACGGTTCTTCTAAAAAACAACAGCATCCTTCCTTTGGCTAAAGGAAAGAAAGTGACAGTTCTTAACGAATCATCTTTCATCTTCGCTCCAGATTCAGGCGGTGGCTCATTTCATGGGCAGTCGGTAATTGACAATAAAACAACATTAAGCGCCGCTCTATCTTATGATGGATTAACGGTTTCTTCGTCGGAATCCGATATGGCATCCAGTGATGCCGTTATCGTTGTCATCGGAAGAAGCCAGGGCGAAGGAAATGACGTCACGATTGGGAATCTTGCCTTAACAAGCGCCGAAACATCATTGGTTAACAAAGCCAAAAACGCCAATAGCAACGTCATCGTTCTCGTGAGCGGTGACTACGCCGTCGAAATCGCCGATTTAAAGAAGGACGCTGGAATCAAAGGCATCATCAAATTTGGTTCAGCTGGCATGCGTGGCGCATACGGCTTAGCAGATGTAATTACCGGACTTGCATCACCTTCCGGAAAACTTGTTGAGACATTCGCAGCTAGCACGATATCTTCTCCGGCTATCGAGAACTTCGGTAACTACGAATACACGAACAAAAACAAGATGATGGCCTCACAAGCCACCAAATATGTCTCTTATAACGAAGGAATCTACACGGATTACCGTTATTATGAAACACGTTATGAAGACTGCGTCCTTAAATCAGGCAACGCCTCATCATCTAAAGGAAAGCAAAAGAGCAGCTCTGGCTGGGATTATTCCCAAGAAGTAGCCTATCCATTTGGTTATGGACTATCCTATACGTCTTTCACTCAAAAGATTGTAAATGTCGAAAAGAAAGATTCGACAATCGAATTCGAAGTTGAAGTCAAGAATACCGGCGCGGTAGCGGGTAAAGACGTCGTCGAACTCTATTTGCAGTCTCCTTACACCGATTATGATAAGACTAACTTTGTTGAGAAAAGTGCAGTCCAGTTGGTTGGTTTTGCTAAAACTCCGGTATTGGATAAAGACGGCTCTGCAAAGGTCACCATTTCGGTTGATAAAAAGATGCTGGCTAGTTACGACTACACGAATGCCAAGACGTATATCCTAGATGCTGGCAATTATTATTTCAGCACTGGAAACGGAGCCCACGAAGCACTTAACAATATCCTTGCGCTCAAAGGGAAAACCACGATTGATGGAATGGATGCAAACGGAGACGCATCGTCCGTTTACACTTATAAAGTTGATGAATTCGACGCAAAGACTTATTCAACATCCGTTTATTCAGGAAATAAAATCGCGAACAGATTCGATGATATAAACATCAACCATTGGGTCTCTGATTCCGAAAAAATCACATACTTATCAAGAAGCGACTGGGATAAGACCTATCCAACAAGCGCTAAAATAACCGCAACTGATGATATGATTTCTCTTTATAACGACGCATCTCGTTATGACAATGCCGTTTGGAACGATACCAAGAAGAGAGCATCTAGCGAAGAAGTGACATACGCTGATTATGAGACAGAAGGCGAAGTTAATTCCGCCTTATCTTCAGGAAAAATCACCCCGCGTAACGCCTGTACTTTAAGAGGCAAGGACTATAACGACGAGGGGTGGAAAGATGTCTTGGACAATCTCTCTATTTACGAAATGTCTCGTTTGGTGGCCCAAGGAAGACATTATATCCAAGCCGCTCCATCGGTTTCATTCCCACAATCAACGGGAGGAGATGGCCCTTCAGGAGTTACCAAATATATCCTTTACACTTCAATTGATCCAACAACGGGAGCAAAGGTTGCAGTAAAAGAAGACGATACAATCACCGACGGGATAACTGACACCAGAATCAATGTTTCTCAAATGGATTGCGGCGTCTATTCTTCTGAACCAGTTCTTGCCGCCACATTCAACACCGAATTGGCCGATCAAATCGGAAAGATGTATGGCGAAGACGGACTTTATACCGGAACATCATTCCTTTGGGGTTTGGGATTAAACATCCACCGTACGGCATTTGGCGGAAGAAACTCCGAATACTATTCTGCCGACCACAATCTCAACGGTCTTATGGGCGCGCATGTTAGTAAGGCCTGCAAAGACAAAGGCGTCGCCTTAATCGCAAAGCACTTTGTCATCAATGAGCAGGAACAGAATCGTATCGGTGTTGCAACCTTCACCAACGAGCAGGCTTTAAGAGAAAATTATTTGAGCGCTTTTGAATTGGTCGTCACAAAAGGCGAATCACAAGGACTTATGACGGCTTATAACAGAATCGGCATGCTCAGCTGCACAGCTGAATATGACCTCTTAACTGGAGTTTTACGTGAGGAGTGGAATAGCAACGCTTATGTAATCTCCGACCTCAACTCCCCAACATCAGGCTTGTATGATGGAAATGCTGCCATTGCGGCAGGACTCTCAACGTTCCTAAACAACGGAACATACGATGCTTTAAACGGCGCTTCTGTTAACACGACCCTCAATGTCGCAAATATTAAAAAAGATCCAGTTCTTCTCAATGCAACTAGAGAAGCTTGTCACAGAATCTTGTTCAATTACATCCACACCAATGCCGCTAACGGCATCAGCGAAGACTCAAGAATCGAATTCATCACCCCATGGTGGAAACCAACTCTCACATCTATCAGTGTTATCTTGACGGTTCTTGCCTGCGCTTCATTTGGCTTATATGTTGTCAGTTCAATCAAGGAGGATTCCAAGAATGAAAAATAAGATCTCCGTCCTGCATCTAGCCAGTACGGCTGTGATGATTCTCGGACTAATTTCCACAATACTTTTGTTCAAATACAGCTCAGTTGAAGAGGAAAATATCCCGCTTTTGGTGACATTCATGGTTCTTACCATCTTATTTGAGCTTGGTGGATCACTAACATTCCTCATCAACAAACTTCCGTTCTCCAAGACCATCAGAAACTGCTTAGATGCGATTTCTGTTGTCTTCTCGGAAATCGTCTTATTCGCCCTTATAGTCGGACGTGTCAATTATGTGGCGTTCTTCTTCTCAGGCGATATCTTGGGAACCGGTTTGTGCCTCTTCTTGCTCACCAGCGCTTTCTTCTTTGTCGTCAATATCATCATGAGCATTGTCACAATCTGCGTTGATAGCAAATCCAAAAAAGGAGTAGCTGAAAATGAATAAAAACAAATTATTTAAAGCCTGCGCCATAGTCTTATCTTCTCTTGCCTTAGCTTCATGCGCAAGTTTCGATGTCGAGAGAATGGCTTTCAATTATGGCGACAATGGAAAACAGAATTCCACAGATTCTCAAACATCAGACGGCGGCGAGTCTGCCATCACCTACAAAACCCCTACAAAAGAAGCTTCTTATTGGCAGGATTACACCCATAAGCAATTCTACACAGAAGACTTTATGAAAAAGACCCCTGCATATCAATTCGTTAAAACTGATTGCGAATTGCGAGAAGGCATGAACTACGACATCATTCTCAATTTATTCGACGATGGTGAATTCGTCATCAGCCAATATTCCTCCTCGGTCATCATGGATTACTATGGCTATTGGGCAAACGTGGGCAATTCCTATATCTTTGCGGGTATCAATTGCTATCGAGCCTCGGTCTCGGGGTCGGTATGCAACATTAATTATACCTACAACCTCACATTCAACGGATCTGCATTTGACACATTCGGTTTGAACCTAGCCTTGGGCTTCGCAGAAGGCGGCGTCTACGTCAGAAACACCGACATCAGTGGAGATGGCTCGGTTATATACAAGAATGTTGAGGATTTCGAGACTCAGCGTTCCCTCACCCGCCCGGCTGCTAAAGAATACACTCCGGCAGAAGGTGAAGAGGAGAAGGAAGTCTTGGTTGAAATGACATCTTCGAGCGCAAACAGCGCGATGACGCTATACGTTGATAATTCCTTTGAATTCAGCTTCAAATCTTCCGGTGGAAGCTTCACTGAAAGCGGAACCTGGGCTCTTGATGGTGACACATTATCAATAACAATTGACGGTGGAGAGACAATCACCGCAACGTTAGCTAGCGGCGTTTACACCTTAGAATATGTCGCAAAGACAAGTTCGAGAGTAACGGCAACGTTCACATGTGATGCTTCGGCCATTAAGGCTAACACAGTTAAAGTTCTCTTCACTTGGGGCTCAACATCTGAAAACTACATCTTAACATTCAATTCCGACTGCACGTACCACTTCGAGTTCAAGAGCTACAGCCTCGACGAGGACGGCACCTGGTCCTACTCCGGCTTCGCGCTCACCCTGACCAACTCGGCGGGGAAGACCCTCACGCCGGCACTCGGCGAGGACGGGACGTACACCCTCGACTACGTCAGCGGCGTAAGCGACCGCGTAACGCGCACGTTCACGCTCGAGAAGGCTGTCTGGGAGGCCACGCTCGGCACGACCGGCACCTATTACGCGGACGCCAACATCCTCTTCGTCTGGGGATCCACCTCCGAGAACTACATCCTCACGTTCAACAAGGACTGCACGTACCACTTCGAGTTCAAGAGCTACAGCCTCGACGAGGACGGCACCTGGTCCTACTCCGGCTTCGCGCTCACCCTGACCAACTCGGCGGGGAAGACCCTCACGCCGGCACTCGGCGAGGACGGGACGTACACCCTCGACTACGTCAGCGGCGTAAGCGACCGCGTAACGCGCACGTTCACGCTCGAGAAGGCTGTCTGGGAGGCCGCGTTTGGTACAACGGGCACCTATTCAAAATAATATCTAAGCAAAATTGGGCCATTCTTTAATGAGTGGCCTTTTTTTGACAGATATTGTCTTTATTGGTTTTTGTGATGCTGAATTATTGATGTAAGCATTTTCTTTAATAAACGTGCGCTCATGTAAGCAATTTCACATAATATTTTTCTTGATTGCATGAGAGACTATGACCGTTGGAGGAACACATACTATGAGTGGCTATTTCGGTGTTGTTAGTGAGAACGATTGCGTTTTCGACCTGTTCTTTGGCGTTGATTATCATTCCCATCTTGGGACTAGAAGAGCGGGCATGGCGGTATATAGCAAAGAAAAAGGCTTCACTAGGGCTATTCACAAGATTGAGAACGCTCCATTTAGAACAAAATTTGAAAAAGACATTCCGGAGATGAAGGGCACGATGGGTATTGGGTGCATATCAGATTACGAATCCCAGCCGTTGATTATTCGTTCGCATCATGGCTCATACGCCATCTCAACCGTCGGAAGAATTAACAATATTGCCGAGATTGAAGAGAATTATTTCAAAAGCAACGCTCATTTTCTCGAGATGTCGGGCGGTGACATCAACGCAACGGAAGTGGTTGCGACCCTTATCAATCAGAAAGATAACCTGATTGAAGGCATCCAATATGCACAAGAGGTAATTGATGGCTCCATCACGATTGTCCTATTAAACGAAAAAGGAATATATGTCGCTAGAGACAAACACGGAAGAACGCCTGCCGTTATTGGCAAAAGAGATAAAGATTATTG
Source organism: bacterium (assembly GCA_963643345.1). Taxonomy (GTDB): domain Bacteria; phylum Bacillota_I; class Bacilli_A; order RFN20; family CAG-826; genus UBA4951. The sequence continues at coordinate 38,871 of CAVIJK010000002.1, forward strand.
TGTAACATTTGAATCGTTCGCCTTCTTGAATCTTGGTTTTGCTCAATATAAAGAATTGGGACCAGGAGAGATTTGCATCATGTCTCCACACACTGGAGTTAAAACACTTGTGGAGCCTGGGGAAAAGATGAGAATTTGCACGTTCCTTTGGGTATATTACGGATATCCTTCGGCCTCATATGAAGGCGTTTCCGTTGAAAAAGCCAGATGCAACTGCGGCAAATACATTGCTCAAAGAGACACGGTTAAAGCGGATTCCATCGCGGGAATTCCGGATTCTGGTATTGCACATGCTGTTGGATATTCCATTGAATCTGGCATTCCATTCCAACGTCCATTCGTTAAATACACCCCAACTTGGCCGCGTTCATTCATGCCAACTATGCAGGAAAAGAGAAACTTAATCGCTCATATGAAATTAATCCCAATCAAAGATTTGATTGAAGGAAAGAGGTTGATGCTTATCGATGATTCAATCGTTAGGGGCACTCAAATGAGAGAGACCACCGAATTCTTATATAAGAGTGGCGCTAAAGAAGTTCATATCCGTTCAGCTTGTCCGCCAATCCTTTATGGATGCAAATACCTCAATTTCTCTCGTTCGACTTCTGAGATGGAATTGATTGCCAGAAAAGCCATTCTTGAAATGGAAGGCAATACCGATTCTGAAACAATTAAGAAGTACGCTGACCCAGATTCTAAAGAGTACGCCGCAATGGTGGAGTGGATTAGGGATAAACTTCATTTCACAACACTTCAGTACAACAGAATCGATGACCTCAAAAAAGCCTGCGAAATCGATCCTGAGAAGCTTTGCACCTATTGTTGGGACGGAAAAGAATAAGGTATTAGGGCTGACAATTCAGCCCTTTTATTAAGCTTACTTATGTAATGGTTATATGTTAGGTGACTAGTTATGGCAAAGAAATTTGTACGCTTCTTTTATTCACTCTAAACAGTATCTATATCGATTTTTTTACTCTTTGCTTATTATTTTGGATATGGTAAAACGCATGATTTACTTATACGATTTTCTCCTCTTATTTTGTTATTGCTCTGGGTGGCGTTTACCTAAAAGGAAACATAACGGATCGCATGGCAGAGGCGATTTTATGGCACGATAATTTAAGGGATATATCCACGTCGAATGTAGCGGTGATCTATTGGGACCTCGATAGCTTCTATACAGGTGCCACATCCAATGCGAAAATCATCCAGTCGGTGCATAATGCCGCCAAGAACATCATCTTGCGGTCGTGACATCTAACGCAAACGAGGATATGAAGTTCGCGGTCGGCGATGAACTTGAAGGCGCAGAGACTAACACAACAATCCTCCCATGGAGAACTTGGTTGTGGGTTGCCGATGCAGCTCTATGGTCTTTATCCGTAGCTGGCATCGCCCTCAGTGCAGTCCTCTTCTTCAAAGGCAAGAAAGATGCTCAAAACGCTTAATAGCTAAGCAAAAAATAATCCCTCATATCTTAGGATACGGGGGATTTTTTTATTTGAGTGGCATCACGATCTTATTGAAGAAGTCTACAGCCTTCTCTTCGCCCAGTACTTTATTAAGCGTGCCGGATGATGGATTGCCTTCCTTTACCATTCTGTTCGCGAATTCTTGGAGTTTTGCAAGGTTTTCTATATTATTGTCCGCCTCGTCAATACATTTCTTGTAACACTTTAAGGCATCCAAGAGCATATCGACCAAGCTTTCTTCTTTATCTTTTGTTGCGCATTTGATCAAAGAGCCTTCCATCCTCTCTTTGATATACCAGGCATCTTTTTCTTGATAATCTTCAATGGTTTTATATTTATCTTTTAAGCCTTTGAGCAGTGGTAGTTCATCCTTGTTTTTCCTGCAGTCGTATAATTCGAAGTAGGCTAAGCGTTTCTTGCCCATGCTCATCGTGTCAATCAAGAGGAACGGAACATTTAAACCCGTATTTGGGGTAAATGAGAATGTGGATAATCTCATGAGTCCCAACATTGAGGTATCCATCACCATGATTGAACCAAAACCCTCAAGTGAATATTGCTTCACCTTCATTTTTAACATTGGCAGCAATTTCGGATATTTTAAATAGGAGTATTCGCCTATGCTTTTCTCGGTTATGTTCGGGAATACGGATTTAATCTCATTAGATAATTCAGTTAATTTTTTCATGGCAATATTATATCAGCGTTGTTTTAAAATATGTCATGAGGAAGAAATTATGAAATACAACAAATTACCACGCGGAAATGAACTTTATAGCGAGATTGGAATCGGATTGGGTTCCCTTCATGAATCGAGCGAAGAAGAAATAATAAAAACCGTTAACTACGCAATCGAGCATGGAATTAACTATTTTGATATGATTGCCTCCTACAATTCAGCTTTTGTTGGAGTGGCAAAGGCTTTGAAGGGACAAAGGGAGAAAGTTTATCTTCAGGTTCATTTCGGGGCAACCTATCCAAATGGGGAATACAACTGGTGCAGGGATATTGATGCAATCAAGAAAGAATATCACCGCTTAATCGAAGATGTCGGTTTCGAATACATTGATAATGGATTCATCCAATGCGTAGATGATGAAGATGACTTTAACGATTTAATTAAACCCAATGGCGTGTTGGATTTCATGAAAAGTCTCAAAGAAGAAGGCAAAATCAAACACCTTGGTTTCTCATCGCACAACCCGAAAATCGTCCGTATGTTCCTGAAATTAGGCGTTTTTGACCTATTTATGTTCTCGATTAACCCTTCATATGACTATTTTGACGGAGAATACGCTAAAGGCGAAGCTCTTGATAGAATGAACCTATATAAGGAAGCGGAAGCGATGGGAGTGGGCATAACCGTCATGAAGCCATTCGGCGGAGGCCAACTTCTTGATGCCAAGAAATCCCCTTTCAAGAAAGCGCTAACTAGGATCCAGTGCCTATCATATGTATTGGATAAACCCGGCGTCATGGTTGCGCTTCCTGGCATCAGGGGATTGGATGATCTTAAAGACGTTCTAAAATATGAGGATGCCACACCCGAAGAGAAAGACTATTCGTTGATTAATAGCCTTACCCCATCCAACATGAAAGGAGTATGCGTTTATTGCAATCATTGCCACCCATGTCCGGCTGGAATTAATATCGGATTAATTAACAAATATTACGACTTATCTAAGTTAGGGGATGAACTGGCAAAGGACCATTATTCTAAACTCGATATCAAAGCCTCGGCCTGCATCCAATGCGGACATTGCAACTCCAGATGCCCATTCCATGTTAATCAGATGAATAGAATACAGGAAATCAAGGACTATTTTGGAGAGTAATAAGACTAATTTAACGACCGCAAACGCTTCAGAGTATGCTCGCGAACGATGATGTTAACAAAACATTTATCACAAATATCGGAAACAAAATACCGCAAATATCGGAAACAAACTTAATAAATGTAGATGTATTCGATATAATTCCCTTGTTCTAGTGACACTATTCGATTATGAATTATAAAAACAGATACGGTCTCGAAGCCGCTTGTGTTTTGCATCTTGAAGATGGAAGATACGCTCTTATAGAAGTTGAACTTGGCGCCGGTGATATCGATAGCGGAGCAAAACATCTTTTGAAGAGTGAACATCTGATAAAAGAGTATAACAAGACGGAAGTTCAATGCCTTATCAGGATGCCGAATTTGAAAATCGTGATCACCGGAACACAATATGGCCACAAAAGGGACGATGGAGTTTTGGCTGTTCCGATTGGCTGTTCAAAAAATGATTTTTACCCATTTTTTGCGGATGTTTTGAAAACAAGACATCAAAACAGGAGTAGATGTAGATTAAATAACGGTCCTAAGTGTTGCTGATGAATGTATGATATATAAAAGAGAAAGGAAAGCGTAAACATGACCAAAATTAAGCAGGAAGCAGGGAGAAATTCATTAGGGGAGTTCGCCCCAGAATTCGCCCATTATAACGACGATGTCTTATTCGGGGAGAACTGGAATAACCAAGATATCGACATCAAGACAAGGTGTATTATCACCGTGGTGGCCCTCATGTCATCGGGCATCACCGATACGTCGCTTAAATATCATTTGATTAATGCCAAGAACAACGGAGTGACCCAAAAGGAAATCGCTGCGATAATCACCCATGTCGCCTTTTATGTCGGTTGGCCAAAAAGCTGGGCGGTTTTCAATATGGCTAAAGATATTTGGGGATTAAACGAAAATGATTTGCCATATGATGATCCTGCCATGAGGGCGCACGCAAAATCGATGTTATTCCCGATTGGTAATGAAAATACCGGATTTGCAAAGTATTTCATTGGCAAATCATATCTTTATCCTATCTCGACTAAACAGGTTGGCATCTTTAATGTCACCTTTGAACCTGGCTGTAGAAACAATTGGCATATCCATCATGCCACAAAAGGCGGTGGCCAAATCCTCATCTGTATTGCGGGACGCGGATATTATCAGGAGTGGGGCAAAGAACCAACCGAGATGAAACCGGGAGACTGCGTTAATATCCCGGCGGGTGTCAAGCATTGGCATGGCGCCGCTAAGGATGAATGGTTCTCACACCTAGCAATCGAGGTTTCGGGAGAGAACACCTCCAATGAATGGCTTGAACCGGTTGATGATGAGCAATACGCGAAAGTGAATAAATAATATGGATAAGACATTAAAAGATTGCATACAGGATTATTATTTCCAAAACAATTACAATTGCGCTGAAGCCATGATTCACGCGGGTAATGATTATTATGGACTTGGCATATCCGAAAACGATATGCGTATGGTAGCGGGTTATGGGGCAGGCCTTCAATGCGGTCAGACATGTGGGGCAATCATCTCCGCCGTGTCACTTTTGTCTATGCGTTATGTTGCAAAGAATGCCCATTCTTCGCCCGATATTACTATCACATCAAATATGCTCATCAAGAGATTTAAGGACAAATACGATTCTCTATTGTGTAAAGACATTCGCCCTAAGTCATTCCAAAAAGAGATTAGATGTCTAAACACAATCAACTTCGCTTGTGACACATTAGAAGAAGTGATCAGGGAATACGATTCCAAAAAAGGAAAATAGGCAAAATAAAGAGTCAAAAGCGTTATTCAGCAAAATGAAAACGCTTTTTTTGAATTGGACAAAAACAAAAATTGACAGTTTGCAAGACCCGCCTAATATAAACGCAACTTTTAAGGAGAAAAAAATGAAGAAAACCAACTTATTGATTCTAGCAGCGGCATCCTTGCTTGGATTAGCGGCTTGCGGAACGACACCTAACTCTGAGTCGTCTGGACCGGCTAAAGGTGATGAAACAATCAGCGGAATCGAAGAATTCTGCTCTTATTTCGAAGATCATGGCAACTACACCATGACATACGATGATAATAACTATGACATGGTCATGAAGGTCAACACAGACGGCGTTACAGATGCAGTTATGTGCTATTACACCGATGAAGCGAAGGATTACGGCTATGTCGATTCCGGTTACTTAACCGTTAAAGACAAAGGCGTTTACTCCATGTATGAAGACGATGATGGATCACTTTATTTATCCAACATTTATTCCGCTAATGGCGACATCGCCCCGGAGGAATTCTACACAACCGCAACGATTTTTGCTGAATGTGGAGACGAAGTTTGGAAAGATACAGACGATGACAATGTTTTCGAAACCACAAACGGAAAAATGAAAACACTTGCAGCTGAACTCTGCGGATGGTCTGGATACGAAGACTATATGACAAGCGCCGGCGTCATTTTGACGTTCGATGATGTCAATGATATTAAAACGGCGAAATTGGAATTCACACTTGATTGCAGAGCGGACTATGAAGATGAAGACGCCGTTTTTGAGTGCTATCTGACATTCAGTGATTTTGGCACAACAGAAATTGAAGGTTTGGCGGAATTGGCTAAGAACCCAGTTGTTCCTGATGGTGTTGCATCTCCGTGGGACGATGAAGCTAAGGAGGACATGAAATCCGTTATCAATCAGGTTCTTCCAACTATGGATTGGTCATATGCTTCATATTGTGGCCTTGATTCCTATGACGAATTCGTCCTAGTCGACCTTAAAGGAGCAGGAAAAGGCACCGAATACGCCAACAAGCTCAAAGCGGAGGGTTGGGTTTTAGATGAAGCCGACTCTGCTGCAGATGAGGATACCGGCACTTATGTTTATTGCTTAACCAAGGAATTTGAAGCCACGGAAGACAACGCCGGTGGATATTACTTTATTGAAATCGATGACTATTCTGCAGAAGTTATGGAAGCCTCTGGCGGCTCATATGCGCTCCTTTATCCAGATGGCATGTTCCAATTCGCCGTGTATGCAGTCGAATATACGTCATATGATGAGTTCGTTTCAATTGTTTCTAAAACTGAATATGAATGCGGTGCCACAGTTTTAGCCCCATCATTCGAATCAGTTCCGACAAACATCGTCTTCAGTGACCAATCCGTGTTCGGCTATCTTTATTATGGATTCACTGAATGGTATAACTTCCAGGGCCAGTTCGCTGATTACGCGACATCAACAAAAGAATTAGAAGCCTGGGCTAACTCATTCAATGGCGTTGATAAATGGACCGTTGATTACTCAGAATACGAAACCTATGGATACATTTACCTCTTCTATGATTCATACAAAGCCGATTCAGACGGTGACGGGAAAGACGATTCAACCTATTGTGACCTCCAAGTTACCATCCAAGTTGATCTTGCAAATGAAACAGGTGCATTCATGATTGATATCGAAGGCACAACATCCCACAATGCCGTGGAATCCGGTGAGGAAGCCGAATAATGAAACGCTCAATAATTTTACTTGTTGCAGGAGTCATGGCCTTTGGCCTTGCCTCTTGTGGAGCGGCCGAGGGAGCGACCGAGAAAGTAACCTACAGCATTACCGCTGATGTTTTAGGGGAAGGTGGAAAGAAAAACGTCACCTTATCCTTAGAGAATTCCCAAGGAGATGTGGTGGCAACGGGCGTGACACCTAGAGGCGGCAAACTCACATTAGAGGCCCCTAAAGGCGAATATACCGTCGTCGCATCCGATCTTCCTGCCGGATATTACCAGGTAGGGGAGGTCAAAACATCCGAAGACGCGCTTGAATACACGGTCAACATCTCGACAAGATTGATTGATGGAACGCCTGAAGCGGGCTCTACATTCTATAAAGGCGATGTTCTTTACGATCACACGTTCAATATGGTTGACGGCACAACAACATCCATCTCTAGCCAGCTTGCTAAATACGATGCCGTAATCATCAACTTCTGGGGAATTGAGTGTGGCGTTTGCATTCAAGAACTTCCTGAACTCAACGAATATTATGTTGAGATGCAAGATAAGGTTGGCTTAATCTGCGTTAATTCATATTCAGGTGATACAGATGACGAGATTGCCGAATTTGTCTCTAATAATGATTATATCATCCCATCAACCGTCTATGACTATTCGTATTCTGATGAGTTGAGGGTATCCGGATGGCCAACAACCGTTGTCGTTGACCGTTATGGCAGATATGCCGCCGGAATGGTTGGCTTCGTCACTGGCGTTGAAGATTTCTTCCACAACATGGTTGATGGATTGCTTGGCGATAGTTACGTTCCGCAATATTAATAAAGATTATTATGAGAAAGTCTCAAGAAATTGGGACTTTTTTCTTGAAAACAACACAAAATCCAATTCGTGTTGTTTAATCGCTATATAATTAAATCTATTCTATGTGCGTCTAAAAAAGGAGAGAATTATGGAAGATTTAGATAAAGTTTACGCCGAAAAGATTGCGGAGGAGTACGCTCCAAAGACCACCAGCAAGGTCATGAGATTAAAAAAACTCGACTCAATGGTTAAAAGACCGGCGATGATTGTTTCGCTTACGCTCGGTATCGTCGGGGCATTGATCCTTGGTGTTGGCATGTGCCTTGCAATGGGCAAACTTGGCGCAGGGTGGGAGTTCAGCTTCTATCTTGGTATCATTATAGGAGTGGTTGGCATCATCATGTGCAGTGTTGCCTACCCTATTTACAGCAAAATTTTGAAATCTAGAAGAGCCAAATACGCTTTTGAAATCACCGAATTAGCTAAAGAAATCACCGAAGAAAAATAAAAAAACAAAGAAAGGGGGCATCATCATGAACAAAAACGAATCAAAGTATTTTGGCACTGCCAAGAAAATGGGTGATGCCCTTTTATCTTTGTTAGATAAAAAAGACTATCTTTACATCACAGTTAAAGATGTTTGTAGTGAAGCGAAGGTTAATCGTTCAACATTCTATCTTCATTATGAAGGGATGGATGACTTACTTCAGGAAGTGATCGAAAATAGAAATAAATCATTCGCTGAGCATTTCAATTCAAACGAAAATTTAGAGACGATTAAGGAGAAAAAAGAACTAAAGGATCTGTATTTAATCAAAGATGAATTTCTTTTGCCGTATCTTGAGTTCATCAAGGATAATAAGAAAGTTTATAAAGCCTCCAATCATTACCGCTCTATTTTTAAAATGGATGTTGCTTATAAGCAGCTTTTCCAAACGATCTTCTCGCCGATTATGACAAGGTTTGGGCTTGAGGAGAAGTGGCACAAATACGTGATGGATTTTTATATCACCGGATTAAATTCCATGATTATGGATTGGGTAGAAGATGATTGCAAAGAAGACATTCAAGATATCTGCGACATCATTAAAAAACTGACTGTCAAATATGAAACCAAAGGAAAAAATTAAAACACTGAAAGAAGATTATGACAAATGGACCTCTTTTTGTGCTTTTTTGTCGTTCCTGATATCTCTCGCTTTTGCATTTTATAACGGCGTGTTAGCTATCATTAATTCCTCAATCCTTTATGGTAGCTTCTCCCTTTATTACATTCTTTTGATCATATTAAGATTGTTTATCTTACAAGCCCAATTATTCTCTATGTCGAAGAAACGTCCCGATATACAACAGAACGCCTATTATATTTCGTTCATATTATTAATTCTCTTCACTTTGGCGATGGTGCCACCTGTTACTATGCTGGCGTTAAACAAAAGGGAATATAATTTGGGTTTGATTCCTGCAATTGCCAATGCTGCCTATACGACCTACAGCATAACCATGGCAATAATAAATTTGAAGAAGGCTAAGAAAACCGATAATTTATTAACCAAACAATTGAGACTAATCAATTTCATATATGCCCTGATGTCCGTATTAACCTTGCAAAACACGCTCATTTTGGCTTCTGGCGGTTTTGATGAGGATATGTATGTTTTCTCCGCCACAACAAGCGGAGTCATTCTTCTTGGGATAATCGTTACAATCGTAACCTCATTTGTCCTATCCTTGAAAAAGAAATGATAATTCCATTTTTCCCAAGTCATTCCTTATACGACGCTATTTCTGGAAAAATACAGTGCCTTGTGTCTTGAAAACAATATCGAGTTTGAATATAAAAGCATTGCGAAATACAAACATTTGGCTTTTTTAATGAAATTATTGACGGCATGGATAACTTTGATGATGATTGGTCGATTTCAAAAGAGAGGCCCAATTATCTTCTAATGGAAATGATGGTAAACCCTCGGGGATTTCGAGATAGAACGTCTTGCCGCAATCAACGGAAAAGCGTTTAGAGAAAATGAGCATAAATAAAACGGTCCATCATATCCGAAATGGACCGTTTAGGGGCTAACTATTCGACAGTTTTTCCTAGGCTAATCTTCCCAATAATCGTATTTAAGTCTGCAAATGCTGAATAATTTGAGTTCTCAATCTTATAGAAATCAGCCTCAACTCCGGATTCGTTGCTGACAAATTTGTCGGCGGTTGCATTTTTTCTTCCGAGTTGAAGATTGCTAGAGATGCGAATCTGTCCTCCAAGGAATGAGAATGGAAGATATACGACTGCGCATGAGCCTCCTCCCGTTTTAGAGCCGATGAAATATGTGTTATTCGGTCTATTGTCTTTGATGTTGCACGGGAGTTTATTGCCGCAGCTGAAAGAACCATTTGAAACCATAACATAGAGATTGATGTCCTTGGACAAATAATCCAATTCATTGAAATCCCCGTCCATGTTTACGTCTGCTTCGATATGATAGTCGATGAATGATCCGGTTTTTGTGTTGCGGAGCGTTCCGCTTGTGCCGCCGCAAACCCATGAAGAAATATACTCTGAAGCGTACATTAGTCCGCCGCCATTAGCAGAAAGGTCGAGAATGACGTTCTTAATGTTTGGGTTGTTCTGAATTTGCTCGTTGGCGTAGTGGAAGAGGGTGACTGAATCGGTGTAGTATGGGACTTTAGCTATTGATTCTTCTGTGTATTCTTTGAGATTTATGGTGAATGAATCGAACTGTATATATGCGGTGTCCCCATTGAATTCCTTGTAGTATCCGTTTGGGGATTTTGCCTCTTCTCCCAGGATGTCGGAAGCACCGATCCCCGCTTGTTTTCTCGCACCATTTATGCCCCAAATCGTACTTAATGTGTTGTAAGTTTCCTCGCCTGCGATATCGCCTCTTTGGAATGTGCTATTTGCAAGAATGTTTAAGGTTGTGTAGTTGCCGTGTCCCCCGTCATCAAGATCGTATTTATAAAGGTCTTGAAGGGCTTTTTGGGATGAATTAAGCTCTTTTGAGATGAGCCTATCCTTGTACTTAGAGAGAACGGGATAGGCTCCATTTTCGAGATACTTTATCGTTTTGCCTTCATGGACGCGAGACTGACGCTCATCAATTCCGTTGAACATGTCGTAACCTAGGGCTAAATTGTTGTATTCGGATGTGAGATAGTCCTCGGTAATCCAGCCCGTTCCTTCCTCTCCGATGATTAGGCTGTTATAAGCTAAAGTTGAATCTAGATTCGCGCCACTATACAAATAGAAGGCATTTCCAGCGTAAACGACACTAGATGTGGATTGATTGAAAAGCAAACAAAGTGTTTCATATGGGAGATAAACCTCGCCACGATGTACATAATCATTGATGGAATAATCTGCTAAAGAGAATGAGATGCTCTCTTTGCCTTCATAATATGAGTATGTGATAAAATCATCGTCATAAAGCATGCTTCCGAAAACGGAACCAGAAAATGGATGTGTGTTTGCGTTGTTTGTGGAGAAGAAGTATTCCCATCCGTGGTATGTGACTTCGCGCGTTAGGACATCAAACGTCATATAGGAGTCGTTAACCGGATTGGTGACGCGGATCATCCCGCTGTCGAATGAACATTCATAGTTAGAGTATAGAATGCTCAAGTCCCCGGCATTTACATATTCTTCGACGAATGTGTTGAACGAGACGTAGGGGATCGTTTCGCCATTGATTACGTAATATTTGGTAACGCCAATCTTATCCATTGTGCACTTCTGAGTTTCCTCATCCACACTTAAAGATTTGATTGGAACGACTTTTTCAACGATTGTCTCGACGTTTGTTGGGTCGTATTTCGTTTCTGATGAAGATGTTGTTTCGCTTTTAGATGTTTCTACTTCGGTTTGGGTTCCTGTACCGCTGCAAGATACCAAAGCCATAACTGTGCCAAAAGAGAAGGCGATTAGATTCTTTTTCATGATTTTTCCTTTCCTCGTTTCCTTTTAACGGCTAATGCCGGAGGAATTGTAAAACATTGAGGCGTATTATCAAATACATTTAAATGTATTAATGCGTTTTAGGCTCTTGGTGTTTTCTTCTTTGACCCATTAGAACCATAGGGTGTTGCTGGATAAGCGATAAAGACAATCACCATGTTTATTTCGTTTGAGCCCTTTTAGAATTGAAACCCAGATTGGGATATATTCTAAGATGAAGACCATTTTCAAAAAAATACTGATATTATCGATATTTTCAAGTAAATATTTTGCAAATATTTCTATAAAACATCATCTTAGTTAGGAACTTTTTTAATATCGTGATAAAATACGGATATTGATATTGTATGATTGATTTAGAACAACTATATGCCTGCGTTGAAGGCGATTTCGAGGAAGTCATTGGGCGGCTTGGTGGAAATGAAAGTTTAGTCCGTCGTTTTTTAAAGAAATTTTTGGATGATGACAGTTTTTCTTTACTACAAACGTCTTTGGAAAATGGCGATGTCAAATCTGCTTTTAGGGGTGCCCATTCCTTAAAAGGGGTGACGGCGACTTTAGGATTAGGAAAACTCTATAAAAGTGCCTACGAAATCACAGAGTTGCTTAGAGCGGAAAAGATGGACGAGGCCAAAACCTCCTTTCCGCAGTTGGAAAAAGAATACGTTCAAACGTGTAATTTGATCGAAGAACTCGCCTAAATTGATATTCAGTGTTAAGCGCTGACGATTTTTTGTTATAATGATTCCAAATAATTTATTTGGAGGAAAAAATCATGATTGATTATTCCGAAGTCGCCAAAGCTCTTGCTGCGGATTACCTTAACGTATATGTTATTGATCCAGAAATTGATCACGCATACGTTGCCGAACTTAAAGGATACGTAATCGATGATATTGAAGAATACGCTGAGGGATTTTGCTATTCTAAATACTTAAAAACTTATGCTGAAGATCGCGTATACCTAGCGGATAGGGATGCGTTTTTGAGATTAGCTATGCCAGAAGGGCTTATAGAAGCGTTCAGCGGTGGCAAAGATAGACTCGAAGTAAATTATCGTGTTGACGTAAACGGAACGCTCCGTCATTTTAGTGGCCTTTTTACGCGCATTTCTGCAGAAGGAGAACCATTAAAGATTGTCGCAGGCTTCAGAAACATTGATGAAATCATTTCAATCCAAGAGAAAAAGAAAAAAGAGGGGTTGTCTGAAGCTTATAAAGCCATCTCCGACATTTTCCTATCAATGCATAGAGTTGATGTAAAAAACAACACTTATTCCACAATCAAGACAACCGACGCTATCTTAAAATACACCGTCCCTAATTCCGATAAATTCGACGAAAACGTTCGAAGTATCATCAAGGGGTTGGCAAAAGAATCTTCCTATTTATCCGCCCTAGATTTTTTGGATTTATCAACGTTAGATAAAAGAATGGCGGAGAAAAAACACATCTCCATAAACTTTGAAGGAAAAATTGCCGGCATGTGCAGGCTTCATTTCATAAAGGAAGACACTGACGCAAAAGGAAATCTTTCCCATGTGGTTTTTGCCGTTGAAATTTCTGAAGAAAGCAAATATCAATCCGTATTCTCTGCTCTGCTCAAAGACTATCGAACGGTCTATATTGCGAATTTGGAGAATGGAACTGCTAGAATTCTGAAATTGGATAGGGATTACGACTTTAAAGATGTTACAGTTTTAAAAAACAAAGACTTCTCATTTGATTCGATTGTTCAAAAATGGGCTGAAACCAGAATATATCCTGAAGATAAAGAAAAGGTAACGGGCACTTTAAAACTTTCAAGTCTCCGTGAAACATTTTCTAAACAAAATGAACTTGTTGGCAACTATCGCAGTTTAGATAATGGTAAATACCATCATTATCAATACGACATCATCAAGATTGATGAAACGCACGTTATTGCGGCTTTCCGCATAATTGACGCAATCATTGAGGAACACGAGGCCAAAGAGAAACAGCAAAGAGAGAAGGAAGAGGCGTTTCGTAAAAAAATTGATGCATCCTACAAAAAACTGGAAGAGATGAAGAAAATATTCGTTTCGTCTGGCATGGGTACATGGACCATCACTCTTATTGATGGCAAAAAAGGAACGTTTGAAGCCGATGATTTGATGAAAAAACTTCTCGGCATTGAAGGGAAAGAACTTACGCCTGAAGAAACTTATGACGCTTGGTACTCAAATATTGTGCCCGAGGCGATTCCATCTGTCTTGAACTCCGTTGAAGCAATGAAACGGGGTGATCATTCAGAAAACACATATCTTTGGAAACACCCTGTATTAGGCGAAAGATATGTCCGTTGCGGTGGCACTTGCACGAAAATCGATGGCGGGTATATTCTTAGCGGATATCACTATGATGTTGACAAGATTGTCAGAGAGCAAAAAGAACAAGAAACCGCTCTTGCAAACGCTTTGACGTTAGAAAAACAACATTCTGAGGTCATCTCGGCACTAGCAACAATTTATACCACAATCTTCAAAGCTGATTTGGATACTCACGAATACGAGGTTCTTTATAGCGTACCTCTTATGGATAAAGTCGCGGCAAAAAAAGGCAATTTTGATGAGGTTAACGAAAATATCATCGAAGCGTTCATAACGCCGGATATGCGGGGAAAGATGAGGGAGTTCCTTGATTTAAGCACCCTTGGCGAGCGTTTAAGGGGCATCAACACAATCGCTTCGGAATATAGGGATCCGCAAGGAAGATGGTTCCAAGCTCGTTTTATTGTTAAACATCGAGAAGCCGATGGCAGAGTCGATGAAGTTCTTTACGTTGCCCGTGAATTCACAAAAGAAAAAGAGGCTGAACTTAAACAAGATGCGGCACTTAGAGATGCCCTCATGGCCGCAAAACACGCTTCACGTGCCAAAACAACCTTCCTCAATAACATGTCCCACGATATTCGCACCCCGATGAATGCCATCATTGGCTTCACCGCTCTTGCAAAAACACATATTGATAATCACGATCAGGTTCAGGATTATTTGGCTAAGATCCATACATCCAGTACGCATCTTCTTTCGCTCATAAATGAAATCCTTGACATGAGCCGCATTGAATCTGGTACGGTTAAACTGGAAGAAAACACCGTTCATTTACCTGATGTTTTGCATGATTTGCGTACGATGATTCAAGGTCAAATCACCGCCAAACAGCAAAACCTCTATATTGATACGTTAGATGTTATCAACGAGGACGTCATTACAGATAAATTGAGATTGAACCAAGTTTTACTCAATATAGTTTCAAATGCAGTCAAATACACGAATATTGGTGGAAACATCTTTATTCGCGTCAGAGAAAAATCGTGTTCAATTAAAGATCACGCCACCTATGAATTTAGCATTAAAGACAATGGCATAGGTATGTCTAAAGAGTTCATGGACACCATATTCGAGGCATTTACAAGAGAACGTTCTTCAACAGTCAGCGGCATTCAAGGGACTGGCTTAGGCATGTCTATAACAAAAAATATCGTCGATATGATGAATGGCACGATTAGTGTCGAAAGCGAACTTGGGAAAGGCAGCGAATTTATCGTAACTCTTGACTTCAAATTGGCTGATAAAACTTTGAATTTCGAACCAATTCCTGAATTAATAAACGCAAGGGCTCTGGTTGTTGACGACGATATCAACACATGCCAAAGCGTTTCAAAAATGCTCCGTGAAATTGGCATGCGACCTGATTGGTCTACTTCAGGCAAGGAAGCGATTGTTAGAGCAAAGGAAGCAAATGAGTTTAAAGACGATTACAAGGCTTTCATAATCGATTATCTAATGCCTGATATGAACGGTATTGAAACCGTTCGCCAGATTCGTAGAGTAATAGACGATGATACCCCGATTATCGTCTTAACGGCATATGATTGGACTGATTTTGAAGAAGAAGCAAAAGCGGCCGGGGTCACCGCATTTGTCTCTAAGCCTATCTTTATGTCGGAATTACGTTCAGTTTTAACTAAACCAACCGAAACAAAGACAAGCCCTAAAGAAAGTGAAATTAAATACGATTATCACGGCAAACGTGTTCTTTTGGTTGAAGATAACGAACTCAACCGCGAAATCGCAACGGCAATTCTTACCGACGCAGGCATGGAGGTTGAGATCGCTTGCGATGGCACAGAAGCGGTTTCCATGGTCTTTAAAGCGCCTGAAAATCGTTATGACGTCGTCTTGATGGATATTCAAATGCCGAAAATGGATGGATATACGGCCACACGAGAGATCCGTACATTAAAGAATAACCGAAAGGCTAATGTGCCGATTGTGGCTATGACGGCAAATGCCTTCGATGAAGATAGAGAAAAAGCCTTAGAGGCCGGCATGAATGGCCACATCGCTAAGCCTATTGATATGGCGGTGATCGCTAAAACACTTAATAAAATCTTCGAAAACAAAAAATAAATTCCTATTCTTACAATATATATATATATATAAAGGGGCATTAACATGAAGAAAAACAGGATTCTTATTGCAGACGACGTGGCGTTAAACAGAGAGATGTTAACTGAGATGCTTGGAGACAAGTATGAATTTGCCTATGCTTCACACGGCCTTGAAGTGATTGACACGATTCATGGGGACAAAACCATAGAATTAATTCTCCTGGATTTAAATATGCCTACCATGGACGGATATAGAGTTCTCGAAATCATGAATGAACGCCATTGGATTGAAGAAGTTCCTGTTATCGTCATCTCCGCAGACGACTCTTCCGAATCTATCAATCGCGCATACGGTCTTGGTGTCGTTGATTACATTAATCGCCCTTTTAGAACAATTGTTGTCCAACGCCGTGTGGAAAACACCTTATCCATGTATCAAAACCAGGAAAGACTGATTGGTCTTATCAATGAGCAGGTTTATGAAAAAGAGAAAGTGAACAACGCAATGATTAACCTTTTTTCGAATGTTATCGAGATGAGGAATCATGAATCTGGCAGTCATACTCTAAATGTTCAAATCATCACAAAACTTCTTCTTGAAAAACTTGCGAAAATGACAGATGCATACCAATTAACAGAATCCAAAATAGCCTTAATATCAAATCTTGCCGCTTTGCATGATATAGGAAAAATAAAAGTCCCTGAGGACATTATTAACAAACCAGGTAAATTGACCCCGGAAGAATGGGTGGTCATGAAGTCGCATACAACGGAGGGAGACAAAATCCTTTCAGACGTTTCTTTGGAGCAA
This sequence comes from bacterium, assembly GCA_963643345.1. Taxonomy (GTDB): domain Bacteria; phylum Bacillota_I; class Bacilli_A; order RFN20; family CAG-826; genus UBA4951. Next base: position 55,692 of record CAVIJK010000002.1, read on the forward strand.
AATAGCGAATTTGTTAAAATAGCTAGAGAAATAGTTCGCCACCATCATGAAAAATATGATGGGAAAGGTTATCCTGATATGCTTGTAGGAGATGAAATTCCCATCAGCGCACAAGCGGTTTCTGTTGCGGATGTATATGATGCCTTGACTTCGGAAAGGTGTTATAAAGCAGCTTACTCGCACGAGAAGTCGATTGAGATGATTATCAACGGAGAATGTGGCGCATTCAACCCTCTTCTTATTGAATGCCTTAAATTGATTTCAGACGATCTGAAAGAACTTAAACAATCGGGCAAGCCATACGATTATCGAGATGAGGCGTCTCACGTCGCTGATGAGCTTTTGGTCGAAAAAGAACTTCCAAGGGCAAATGGCATGCGCCGCATGATGGACAATGAGCGTTTCAAAAAGGATTTCTTCATGACATGCATGAGTGGAATCCAATTTGAATATGACGTTCTTTTGGGCAAAACGACATTCGTTTACATCGATGAAGCTGGCAATCCGTCGCGCAAAATTGTTTTCTCATCTAAAGACGACGAGAAGAACGTTTTACCAACTGAATATTGGTTGGCAATTGAAGAGTGTTTATCGAAAACAACTCGCGAAAAGCCAAATGCAAAACTTGACGTAAAACTCTTAATCAAGGAGGCATACATACCATATCACGCCAAAATGATGGCTATATGGCCTGAGGATGGCTCAAGATATATTTCAGTAGTCGGCCATTTGGAACGATTTTAAATAATAGAATATCTGATAATTAGTTCGCAAATCTCACTTTGACTAAAATTTTATAATCTTACCGGATGGGAATCGTTTTTCGGTTATTACCAATAATCTCTAGGGTATTTTCAATTGACCGCATAAAAAACGCTTAAATATGGAAAATCTTTTATAATCCATCCTTTTCATTTTGCATTTTTTGTATCTTTTTTGCTTAGGAATCAATTCGCCATTCGTTTTGGAATTAATGCCGTTCGTGGTTTCCCCATTTGTTTTTCACATTCCGTTTTCAACCATTCGGCATATTTTTAGGCCAATAAAAAACTCCTTTGCTAAAGTAAATGCACAAAAATTGCCCAGATGTGCAATTCAAATACACCATAAAAAACGGAGGAGTTTTATACTCATGGCAAAAACCAAAAGAGATAAAAAGGAAATTGTAAGCGTGTATTTTAGCCATTTTTTCATGTTTTTTATAAAATAATAAAAAGGTATATACAATCAATTGCATTAGCAAGCATGGAAAAAGCGCCCCCTTTGCGTTGGACTAGCTTGTCCAATGCTTGGGTGACGCTCCTTATGTGTTTTTTGGGTTAATCGAAGTTGGTCTTGTCTTTTTGGAAGACGTCGTGTGCTCCGCCTTCTTTTAGGGATTGCTGAGATACGAGCGTTAAGACCGCATTCTCGCGCAGATCCTTGATGGTTAATGTGCCGCAGTTGCACATTGTCGATTTAACCTTATACATCGTTAATTCGACATTGTCTTTTAACGGACCTGCATATGGAACAAAGGAGTCGACGCCTTCAACGAATCCGAGGTGGTTTGCTTCGCCGTTATCGTATCTTTGCCAGTTCTTTGCTCTTGCAGAACCCTCTCCCCAATATTCCTTGCAATACATGCCATTATGCATGACTTTTCTAGTTGGCGATTCATCGAATCTTGCAAAATATCTACCCAACATGACAAAGTCGGCACCCATTGCCAAAGCAAGCGTGATGTGGTGGTCATGAACGATGCCGCCATCTGAACAAACTGGAATATAGATTCCGGTCTCCTCGAAATATTTGTCTCTTTCCTTGCAAACCTCAATTAAAGCAGTGGCCTGACCACGTCCGATGCCTTTGGTTTCTCTCGTGATGCAGATTGAACCGCCTCCGATACCGACCTTAACGAAGTCGGCGCCATGATCAGCTAAGAAACGGAAGCCTTCTTTAGAAACAACGTTTCCTGCACCGACTGGAACATCTGGATAATTGGCTTTAATCCAGGCGAGTGTCTTTTCCTGCCAAGCAGAGAATCCTTCGGATGAATCGATGCAAAGGGCATCTGCTCCGGCCTCAACTAGGAGCGGAACCCTTTTTTCGTAATCCCTCGTGTTAACGCCTGCGCCGACGATGAAACGCTTTTCCTCATCAAGCAATTCGTTAGGGTATTTTCTGTGATTCTCGTAGTCTTTTCTAAAGACTAGATATTGCAGATGCCCATCTTTATCAACAATTGGCAACTGATTTAATTTATTATCCCAAATTACATCGTTAGCCATTTTCAAGGTGATAGTGTCAGGGGCAACGGTTAATTTATCAAACGGAGTCATGTATTTGCTGACCGGATCATCTGGAGATACATGTGCTGGTCGATAATCGCTGGAGGTGATCATTCCAACGAGCTTGCCATTCTTGGTGCCGTCATCTGTAACGGCCACGGTAGAGTGGCCCATTTTCTCTTTAAGAGCGTTGAGTTCTTTTATCGTCGCGTTAGGGGTGATGTTGAGTTTGGATTCAACAAATCCCGCTTTATAACGTTTGACTTGTCTAATCATTTCGGCTTCTGATTCCGGTGTTTGATTGACATATATGAATGAGAGGCCGCCTTCTCTTGATAACGCGATTGCGAGGTCAGGACCGGAAACCGACTGCATAATTGCAGAGACCATAGGAATGTTCATAGTAATCTTGCTTGTCTCGCCCTTCTTAAAACGGCAGAGAGGGGTTTGAAGATTGACATTGGATGGGATAGCCTGGTCATCCGAGTAGCCAGGAACTAATAAATATTCGTCAAAAGTATGGGAAACGTCTTCAAGAATTTTTGCCATAGTGTTCTCCTTTTTATTGATACTATCATTGAGTGGTCTTCTTAAGGTAGCAAATAAAATGACTTTTACAAAGTAAAGCGGTTTCTTTAAAAAAATCTAGATCAAAAACACTAATTATCAGATTACATCGTGTTTTATTTGATAGATAGTTTTCTATTTTTTGAATCAATTAAAGTCACTTTTGCGTGGCAAGTCGTTGGCATTACCACAGTCACTTCGCTATCGTTGCAATTAACCTTAATTTTGGAAATGGTTTTATTTCCGTTTGGATTATCCCAATCATCTTCGTAATGATTGTATGCGAACTCACCCTCGTCTAACGGATAAACATACAGTGTCAATCCATCTTCATCACAAGGGATTATAGAACCGCCTTTGATAAAATACGGGGGAAGGCAATCATAACGGGATTCAACTTCCATTGAACCTTGATAACGTTTACGCCCTAAATACCAGCCACCGTTATTTTTCGGGAGAATGACTTTGACTTTTGTTTGACCTTTATCGAAAACGGGGCATGCGATAATCGAATCGCCAAAGAAGTAGTTGTCAGACTCGATATCATATCCGTCGTTCTTCAAGAAGATTGGGTAAATAATTGGTTTGTAGTCATTTACCGAATCCATTACTGCGTCATAAAGGTATGGCAACAATCTTTTTCTCAACGCGAATAATTTCTGAACTGAGGGGATCATATCCTCGTATAGCCAAGGCATGGTTGGGATATTATCCGGGTTCCAAGAATGAAGAACGAATCTCGGAGTGAAAATCCCATATTGAATCCAACGCATGAAAAGTTCTTTATCTGGTCTAGGTCCTGCAAAACCGCCAATATCTTGACCGATATTGAATAAACCGGACAAAGACATGGTCATAGCAATGTGGTGATTTCCTCTGAAATCTTCCCAGGAAGTGTTGTTGTCTCCGCTCCAGGTTGATGCGATTCTTTGAATCCCAGGAATGCCACTTCTAGATATTGATGCATGTCTTTTCTCTTTTGGCAAAGCTTCGAGACTTGCCCTAGTCATTAAATGCGAGAATAGTGGTCTGATGAGTTTTGCCTTGATCGGGTGGCCAAAGCCATTTGCCAAAACTTCATCGTCGTGAATGTCGTATTCGTTGTTATCGTTCCAGATATTTTCGTATCCATATGAGACCAATCTGTTTTTGACGCAGTCAGTCCAGAAGGCTGCTGCATCCCTATTGGTGAAGTCTAAATAGGATCCCATGCCTGACCAGAAAGGGAAGGTAGCGGGTGAGCCGTCTTGATAATGCAAGAACCAGCCTTTCTCTGCAATTGTTTTGTATAAGAAGTGATCGGTTAAAAAAGCCGGTTTAATATTAGGAATGAATTCGATGCCGTTTTTGCGGAAATAATCAGCTAATTCTTGGGGATTTGGCACCTTATCAAGGTTCCAATTGAAGACATAGCGTTTCTCGCCAATCTGCGTGTAACCACTTGAAAGATAGAAACCTCCGCAATCCAGATTGTATTTTTTACATAGTTCAACGAAATTCCTTAACTGCTTATCAGTATCTGGCGCATCTGTGTATGTCATTGTCGATCCGCAATACTTGAGAGCCCATTTTGGTTGAATGATTTGTCGGCCGCACATATAAGCAAAATCGTGAACTAAGCTTTCAACCGTTCCAAACATGACATAAAAAACCAAAGTATCTTCTTCGCATTTGAAAGATTTATATAGCCCATAGTAATTATTCAGTTCTTGTCCAAAATCAAAATCGCCATTTGAATAGGTGTCATAATAAATGGCATAAGTTCCAACTTTATTTTTGCAGATATAGAATGGAATTTGCTTGTATAAGGGGTCGGATGAGTTTGCGTCATAGCCCATTGAGTCGCTGGTTTCCATTCTGAAGTGACGCTTGTTCTTGTTTATCGAACCCGTTTTATCTCCAAGTCCGAATATCTCTTCATCTTCATAGCGGCTGAGCGCATGGTAAGAACCTTCGCCCAACTCGTTTTCGAAATTGTAGGAGATGTATTCCCTGTCCTCAAACAACAACCGTCCATTTTTGTAGTAGTGCATTCTGAAGTTGTGAAGTTCAATGGAAATGTCGACATCACCTATTTTAAAAGATTCCATCCCGTCTTTTGCACTGACATCAAATTTTGTCGTTGAAAAACCGTCAACAGAAAGTTTGCTTCTTCCGTTATATTGCATTATTGACTCACCTGGGCAAACGCTGAATGTTGGAAAGATATAGGCGTCTTTCTTGTACAGCGCGACTCTAATGCCATTTTTAAAACGGTCGAGTCTAACTATATTGTTGCCGCTTTGGTAAATTCTATAAGCGTCTCCAGCTTCAATTACCTGAAAGTCGTGGTTGTATTTCATCTTGTCTTTAATCCATAGAATGTGTTGTATAGCAATCTTAATTTTGGAGGCCTTGCCATCTTAATTTCTTTTGCAAAACGCAAAGATTTTGACTTATTTTTGTCCCAAATAGGCAAGTTTTCCCCATTTGGATTACCTGTTCTAGCGAAGTTTGCAAAGTAATCCATCATGATTTCTGAGACTTTATAATCGAATTCTGTATATGGTCTCCAACCGGTTTCTAACGTGCCGAAAGCATATCTTAAATCACAGGAATGGAATGCTTTGTTTTTGTCTCCTGGCGAGTCGATATCAAAGAAATATGTGTAGCCGTTATTATCCTTTGCGAACTTCATTCCGATCATCATCATAAGTAAGGCGTACATGTCGTTATTCGTATAACCGATCATATAGTCAATCTTAAGAGGATTTTTTATCAATTCTTTAACTGGTCCTGCGATGATTTCTCCATCGATTACAGGCATCGTATTATATTGATTGTCCTTTCTCTTGTCCTTAAGGATTTCCCAGGCATCAAATATGGCTTTGTGGTCTAATTTCTTTATTTCATCCAAAGACTTGCAACCAGCAATTTCCATCAATTGATTCCAATAATTTCTTGTATCCTCGGCTTTTCTTGGCAGTGCGAAATTTGGGAATTTGCCCCCACCCGACATCATGATCGCGTGCTGGAATAATCCTTGGCATTTTTTGTATAAGCAAAGGTACTGAATGGAAATGGCACCGGCAGATTGTCCCACCAGTGTGATATTGTTTGGGTCGCCCCCATAGTCTTCTATATTCTCTTTAACCCAAAGTATTGATTTATATTGGTCATCTAACCCGAAATTGCCATCTCTCCCGTTCTTGTCCGCGTTTTCCTTGTTGGTGAAATACCCGAAAATCCCTACTCGATAGTTAATTGCAACCATGATAATGCCGCGTTTTGCGTATTTTTCGCCGTCAATATTCGATTCTGAATTGCAGCAAGAATCGAATCCTCCGCCGTGAATGAAGAGTAGAACCGGATGTTTTTTTCCGGTTTTTGGAGCCCATATATTTAGATTTAGGCAGTCTTCGCTATATGTATACGTGTCATGTTCGCGAAACTCTTTTTGATAGAATGCTCTAGTTTTGTTTTCGTAATGAGGATAATACTGTCTCTTCTGCGGACAGGCGTCTCCAAAATGCGTTGCATCATAGATGCCTTCCCAAGGTTTAACTAGCTCGCAATATTCAAAACGATTCGCCGTAGCGTATCTAACTCCCAAAAATTCACAAGAATATTCTCTCTCGTTTCCTTGTATTCTTCCTAACCTGGTATTTAATGTGACCATATTTTAACGACCTTATTTGTAATTATTATATTGCTGAGACTATTAAAAAGATAGATTGCCGAGCAAAAACCAGCCTATTTCTATTTATCCTGAATCCAGTATAATAGTCTGGCTAAAACAGGAGACATATATGAAAATCGCAAAATATACCGGCCACAAAGTCGGAAAGGTTACTGTTGATGAAGTGACAGATGCCGAAGTCGACAAGACAATTGCTGACATGTTGGCCCAATCTAAGTCAACAGTTGCTAAAGAAAACGAATCAGAGAATGGAGATATCGTTAACATCGATTTCGAAGGATTCATTGAAAATGAGGCATTTCAGGGCGGAAAAGGTGAACACTACGATCTTGAATTGGGCTCGGGTTCATTCATCCCAGGCTTTGAGGAGCAATTGGTGGGGCATAAGGCTGGAGAAGATGTTGATGTCAACGTCAACTTCCCGGAGAACTATCACGCTGAAAATCTAAAAGGCAAACCAGCCGTATTCAAATGCCATATTCACGAAGTTAAGCAGAAGAAGGAACCCGTTCTTGATGATGCTTTTGCTCAATCCCGCGGCTGCAAAGATGTTGCAGACCTGAAAGAGAGAATCAAGCAATCGATTACAGCCCAAAAGACACAACAGGCCGGAAACGCGTATCTAGACAAACTTTTAGCGGAAATCATCGCTGAATCCGAAATTGAATTAGACCCAGCAAGCGTTGAGAAAACCATGCAAAACGCCTTGAATTATTACACACAGCAGGTTGCACAGATGGGCATGAATCTCGAACAATATTGTCAGGCAACCGGTTCATCTAAAGAAGAATTTATGACCAAAGTCAGAGAAGATGCCGAGTTCTCATGCAAGGTTCAACTAATCTTTGATACCATAGCTAAGGAACAAAATCTCTCCGTGTCTGAAGACGATCTAAACAAAGAACTTAATAATATTAAAAATTATTATCGTTTAAATGACGAGCAGTTTGAGAAGTTTGCAGCCCAGGCTAAAGAAGAAGTCAAAGCCGACATGCTTAAAGGTCTTTGCTCAGGATATCTTTTGGATAATAACGAATAATCAATTTTCAAATGACACGCCCGTTGGTGGGGCGTGTTTTTTGATATTATTCTAAATAACTTGCTTCATGAATTTAGGGGAAATAGAATTGCAGGTATGGAAAATCAATTCTCGAGAACCGAACTTATTTATGGCAAATCTGCGATTGAAGACCTCCACAACAAAAAGGTTGCCGTTTTTGGTGTTGGCGGTGTTGGAGGATATGTAATTGAAGCGTTAGCTAGGACTGGCATCTCTCATTTTGTAATCGTTGATTTTGATACGGTTTCTATATCAAATATCAATCGCCAGATAATCGCGACCCATGACACAATCGGAAAGTACAAGGTCGATGTTATGAGGGATAGAATCTTATCGATAAACCCTGAGGCTGAGGTGGATGTCAGGAAATGTTTCTTTCTTCCTGAGAATGAGAGCGAATTCGATTTTAGAGAATACGATTACGTAGTTGATGCAGTGGATACGGTATCCGCAAAGATCGCTATCGTGATGAAAGCTAACGAAGCGGGAGTGCCTGTCATCTCATCGATGGGCGCAGGCAATAAAGTCGACCCTTCTAAGTTTTTAGTATCAGACATTTATAAGACAGATACTTGCCCCCTTGCAAGAGTGATGAGACACGAGATGAAGAAAAGGGGAGTTAAACATCTTAAAGTTGTCTATTCTAAAGAACAACCAATCGCCCCTTTAAACGCTGCTCCAAATGAGCCCGGCAAGAAAGTAACGCCTGGATCGGTCGCATTTGCTCCAGCTGCAGCCGGACTATTGATCGCCAGTGAAGTAATTAAAGATTTAACAAATTTTGATCACGCATCTAGGGAATAAAACACAGCAAATCCCCTATAAAATTCATGAAAATTGTTTTTATTTTCCTTATAAACGTCCTTTTGTTCTGCAAATTTGAATTTTAAACAAGAAACAATGTGATGTGTAGAAAACCCCATATCTCAATGATTCCAATGGGTAAACCTGAGGTTTTTTCTAATTAAGGTTACTTTTCAGCAGTGAATCGCATTACCCTTCCTCGATAAGTCTTATTTCTTCTTTACTTAACGGCTCATTAATCGCATTGAGGTTTTCTTCCATTCTTTTGACGGAGGTTGTTCCGATAACCGGGAAGATGTTTATTCCGGTTGAAGCCAAGTAGCTAAGTGAGATAATCGCGACTGTTGTTTTCTTTTTCCTAGCAAGAGCCTCAATTCTATTCAATACTTTTAGATTCTCTTTAGATAGATACGCTTTTCGAGAAGACCTATCTATCTCATTCCAAGTCCCTGGATTATCTGATTTGACCTTGCCTGTTAGAAATCCTCTAGCTAACGGCGAGTAGGACATCATAGGGATTTGATTGGCCTTATAGTATTCAATCTCGTCTTTATCCCTGGAGATAGAAACGCATCCGTCTCCGCCTCCCCACGGGTCTTTAACCCACTTAACCGCGGTCATATTGTTGGATACGATAGATATGGCTGGCCATCCGTTTTCTTTGCAGATTCTATTCGCTTCTTCGATTCTATCCTTATGCCAGTTGGAAACCCCATATGATTTGATCAAACCCTTGGCAACATACTCATTTAATATTCCAAACATTGTCTTTAGGTCACACCTTTTGTCATCTCTATGGAATAAATAACAATCTATATAAGTGTCTAATGTCTTAAGCGATTTTTCTATGTCGTGGCGAAGCGCTCTTGGGTTCATTCTCGAAAACAATACAGGCAAGCAACCTTTTGTGTATATGAATATTTTGTCTCTATTGTTTCTCAGCTTAATCCATTTGCCCAAGACTTCTTCAGAATGGCCGTAGCCTCTTGCAGTATCAAATAAGTTGATGCCAAGTTTAAACATATCATCTAATATTTTTGTGCAATCAAGCCCAAATCTGAATGGCTTAGAGTCACAACCCAAAGCGATTGGGGACACCTTAATTCCGTTAATTTCTTTTTTCATGGCTATATTGTAAATGCTTTCAATGGAAAATGAATGCGTTTTCATTGCTCGCTTTTTATAAACACGACTATATTGGTGTGCTCTTTAAAGAGAGCAGGAGGTCACAAAATGATTAGATTACTAGTCTGGATGACCGAATACGTCATCCGTGGAATGAAGGCTTGCCAAGAAGCCAATAGAGCTAGATAACTCTTCAATCCCACTAATGGTGAGAGATCACCAATAGTTCGAAAATGATAAATGGTCGTCGAAAGATGGCCATTTTCTTTATTTAGAAAAGCAAACAGAAATAATGGTTTTTTACTTATGTAAATATAGAAAAAATAAATTGATATATTCAGTCAGTTT
>CAVIJK010000002.1:65554-89208 GCA_963643345.1 bacterium
CCTGCATTCTATAAGAGTATAGAATAGTTTAGAAATAACCAGGAAAAATAATCATGGAAGACAACTCACTCAAAGAACTTGAAGCTCTTATCCGCTATCTTGTAGACCATAACGTCCATCATACGGAAGAGTTAGAAGAACTTGCCGAATCCTTAAAAAAGAACAATAAGGACGAGGCTTATGCAGAGGTTTTATCTGCAATTGAATCATATAGGGAAGGGAACAAGAAATTGTCTAGCGCTTTAGATAAATTCTTGGAGAAATAACTATGTGTCTCTCGACCGCTTACAAAAACAAAATCGGCGAAGAGAACATCATCATGAAGAATGTCATGAGTGTCCAATACCTTAACGGCAAGGTTGTTTTAACTGACCTCATGGAACGCAAAAGGGAAGTGCCGGGAACTTTAAAAGAAGCCAATCTAGTCGATAACTACATCATAATTGAGGAGACTACAAATGTCTGAGCCTAAAATCATTGCTTTAGTGGGAAAGGGAGGCGTTGGCAAAACCAGCATTTCCGCCTTAACAGTCAGGGTTTTAAGGGAAGCGTATCCCGACAAGAGGATCCTTGCAATTGACGCTGATCCGGCTGTAGGTCTTTCGACTGCTTTGGGCGTTGATGTCGCCTCAACCGTTGATGACATTAGAAAATTATTCATTGAGCACGCAGAAAGCGGCGATTCCAAGGCTGCCATCGAAATCCTGTCTGAGGCCAAATACCAAATGTTTGATGCCTTAGTTGAGATTAACAATATCTCCTTCCTAGCCATCGGCAGACCTGAGGCAGCGGGCTGTTACTGCAAGGTAAATGCCTATTTAAAAGAAGTCATATCGCTCATCGCCAATAATTTTGATTACGTGGTGATCGATGGTGAAGCCGGCATTGAGCAAGTCAATAGGCGCGTCATGGAGAAAGTGACTCATTTGATTTTGGTATCTGATGCCTCAAAGAAAGGGCTTCAGGTCGTCAACACAATACACGAAGTTGCAAAGAAACTTACAATGTTCGAGAAATCGGGATTAATCATCAATCGAATGGTGGATATGTCATATATAGATGATCTAGATACCCACGGCCTTGACCTATTGGCGTGCATCCCGGATGACAAAGCGATGTCTTTATCCGATATGAGAGGAGATTCCATCTTCGAGTTGGATGGTAACTCAGTCATCCTAAATAAAGTTAAAGAAGCCTTAAAAAAGCTTGGAATATTATAGAAAGGAAAGGAATATGAAAGACTTAAAGCATTTGTACTACTTAGAAAGCCTTCTTGATAACGCAGACAACGAACTCGTCCGCGAAGCTCAAGCCGAAGGCCGCAAGTGCATCGGTAGCGTCTGCTATCAGGTTCCGGAACCATTACTCAATTTAGACGGCATCTTCTCCGTCAGATTGCGTGCCCCAAGAACCGGTTCCCTCGAAATGGGCACCTACTACATGACTAGCTTCCTCTGCGAATACACCAGAGCCTTGCTAGAAAGAGCCATCGAGGGAGGCTATGAATTCCTCGATTGCATGATCGCCCCGGATGGCTGCACCATGATCAACCGCTGCGTTGAGAATATGGAACTCCTCAAAATCAACAGCAAAGAGGATTTCTTCTATAAATATCTAGAAGTTCCTATGAAGGATGACGATAACGCCTTAAGTCTTTACGTGAAACAATGCAAAGAGAAAATCCTTGAGCCTCTCCATGAGAAGTGGGGCGTAGACACAAGTGAGGAAGCCCTCCGTAAATCGGTTGAAAAATATAACCGCATGTGCCGTCTCGTCAACGAAATTGGTGACTATAGGAAAGAAGAAAATCCGCGCATTACAGGACATGAATTCCATCTTATTTGTTTGGCAACGTATGTGTGCCCACACGATAAACTCATCAAAATTCTTGAAGAAACGGCCGAAGAACTCAAAACCAGAGTTCCAGATGAGAAGAAACGCTATAGAGCTCGCGTGGCATTCGTTGGCTCGGAAGTCGATGATATCGATATGATAAAGCTCGTTGAAGAAAGCGGCGCTTTAGTAGTCGCGGATAGATTCTGCTACGGCTCACTCCCGGGGAGGCAAGAAATCGAGTTAAACGACAAAGAAGACGTCCTAACTCAGCTTTGCCGCCACTACATGAACACGACCATGTGCCCACGCCACATGAATTCCGAGAAGATGAAACTCAGGAAAGCTTATGTTGATAAAATCGCAAAAGAGTATAAATGCGATGGAATCATCTATGAGCAGATGAAATTCTGCGACCCATGGGCTTATGAGCGCATGACCGGAACATATATTTTGCGTGAAGAATATCACTATCCAGTCTTATCTATTGATAGACCATACGCCGTTGGAACGTCTGGTCAGATCAGAACCCGTGTTCAGGCATTCGTCGAATCAATCGAAATCAAGAAGATTCAGGGAGGTAAGCAATAATGGGCGCTAAAATCGGAAGCGAACAGCTTGGAAAACTCTATTCCCACGGCAAAGTAAGACGTCGCCGTGAGTGGCGTGGCTGGAAAGATACCATATACGATTTCACCAGATGGCTTGGAATCATGTGGACACTTCTTAAATTCCTCGTCAAGCCGGCCAACTTAAAAGGATTCTTCCGCTACAGGTGGATGCTTAACTACTTCGCCGTTCCAATGATGGTCGACCGCCATACGGCCGGTCTTAGAGGCGAACATTTAAGAATCGCGCACAACGAATATGACACAATCATCGTTGACGTTGCCAATCTCTTAAATAGGGCATTCCACGCTGATAAATATTGCGGAAATGACCAAAAATTATCAAAGAAATGCGTAATTCTTGATGAAAACGAGATGTTCACAATCATGTGTGGCTTCCCGACATTGAAAGGTGTTTCGTGGGAAACTGCGGCAGTTTACGTCTCTGTTCTCCTTAATCAATATGGCGCGACCCATTACCTTGACGTCGTTCAGGAGATGGGATTGCCGGGGGACGTTTGCCCAATGCCAGCCGCAGAGGCAGGAGTCGTCATCGACGAGGACTTCCCTGTGTTCGGTGCCTGCGCCATCCAGTGCAATACCACATGCGATGGTTCCCTTTTAGGAGGCGGTATTTTAACTAGAGCCCTCGAAAAAGAAGGAATCCCATGTTTCCAGATCGCCGCGCCTCTTAGACACACCGAAAAGGGCGTTCAAGAATATGCAGCTCAGGAAATTAGAAATGCCATTGCATTCGTTGAAAAGAATACAGGTGAGAAGTGGGACTGGAACGCCTACTTCAAGAACATCAAACGTTTCAACGCCGAAAATAGACACAGATTCTCCTGGATGGAAATGTCTAGAACAGATTATCCGCAGGTCATCGGCGCAAATCTTGCCTTATATGCTGAAACAACATACATGGCCGTTGCTGGCCGTGACCCATCATTCCTAAGAGCGGATGAGAATATCACAAAGCTTGCTAGACGCGCTTATGAGCGTAAAGCCATGATTGTTCCTGAATATAGGCATAGAGCTATAATCTGGGGCGTTCAGTCGCAATATTACACAGAATTCCTTCCGTGGTTGCAAAACTGTTGGGGAATCCTCCCGCTTGTGGACATGCTCTCCCTCGTCTATTTCGACCAGGTATCGGAAGACGACCCAGAGCAGGCGATTTATGATATCGCAAAACTCTATCAAGAGATGATTATGAGAAACAGAACCCATGGTGGTTACGAAGTCCTCTTGGATGACCTCTGGAGATTCTGCGAATACTATAGAGCGGATATGGTTATCCTTTGGGAACACATCTCTTGCAAAGCCCTCACCGGCATGCACGGAATGTTCGAGCAAAGAGCTAGAGAGCATGGCATCAAACTCGTTTGGGTCAACCATGACCTTATGGAGCCTCGCGTCGTCTCTAGACAATCCGTCCGTGATGACGTGAACAGATATTGCCGCTCAGTCTTAAGAGAAGAGCCGCTTGACCCATCTCTAGAAGTCATTGACGATGCTAATTCTTGGTAATAAAAGGAGTAATTAATATGAAATATTTTGGTGGATGCGATTCCGGTTCAACTTACACAAAGTGCGTAATTATCGATGAATCGGGAAAAATCGTTTCAGATGTCACGTTAAGATCGAACATCAATTCAGTTAAATCGGCACAGCAGGCACTAGATGAGGCTGTTGCCAAAGTCCCTGAACTCAAATCAGCTGAAGATCTTGCTTATTTAGTAGGCACAGGATATGGACGTAACAAAGTTCCTTTTGCGGATGAGAACATCTCGGAAATCTCCTGCCATGCGATGGGTGTCCACGTTGCCGACCCTAATGTCAAAGCCATTATCGATATCGGCGGCCAAGACGTCAAAGGTATCGCTGTAGATAAGGATGGCACAGTTCTTAATTTCGCGATGAATGACAAATGTGCAGCCGGTACAGGCAGATTCTTCGAGGCGATGGCTAGAGCGTTTGAGATGTCGCTTGACGACTTCTCCAAACTCTCTTTGCAGGCCAAAAACATCATTCCTATCACTGCACAATGCACAGTTTTTGCGGAATCAGAGGTCATCTCCCTGGTTGGAGAAGGCAAACCTATGGATGAAATTGCTGCAGGCATTGAATTCTCCGTTGCAAAACGTTGCTTTGTCATGGCAAAGAAGGCTGGTGCAGTTGATAGCATAACCTTAACCGGTGGCTGCGCTAAAAACGCCGGCCTTAAAGTGGCCATTGAGAAAGTTCTTCACCTCAAAGTCGTAAATCTTCCGATTGACCCACAGTTGATGGGGGCCTTAGGAGCAGCGGAGTTTGCCCGTCAAAAAGGCATGGCTCAGTAAGGGAGGTAGATATGTTCTGCACAATACTTGGTACAGCAGCAATCGTTCTCATCTGGGTCTTATTCGTTGGAATGGGTTTGCCTACTTGGGCCGGAATCGTCTTAACGATCGTAGCCTCATTCATCATCCTTGTCGGTTTGTTGTTCCTCGTCTATTTCTTCAACCTTGATATGAAACTTTTAGCGGCATTATCTGGACCATTCTCGAAGATATATGACAAACGCAAGAGACATAAAGACATCTAATGAGAATCTATGATTCGGTCATCAACTCCATCAACGAGTTGGTGAATGCAGCCGCAATTAAATCCTTCAAAGGCAAGGATGTCCCTTCGTGGACAGAGGGCGATCAGAACTCGCTCCTCTTCAAAGATGAAATCGCCTATGAACTCGGTAGAGGCTCTTTACCCGGTTTAGCGGGAATTGCCTTAACCAGCAATGAAACCGTCCTTAAAGACGATGAAATTGTTCTTATTGGCCAAGATATAGATGAGATAAAGTCGGAGACCCCATACGCTAGAGTGGTCATCGCATTAGTGGATGATGAGAAGATGGGCGAAGGAAATCTCTTATATCAATCCATCAGAAAGATTGATTACACACGCTATCACATTAATCCCAAAGGCATGATGGTTAGAATCTCTAGCATGAACTCAAAGGAAACGTTAGTGGTATCTAAAACCGCCTTAAAGGAACACGCGAATTTCCAATCCTTGGGTAAACTCTATATCAATGCTTATAAGAAAAATCCTGCCGTCAAAGCGGTGAAGGTTATCTTTATCACCGATTCCAAGTTCAATTACAAGGACCTTGATAACGTGTTAGGTAAAAGTGAGGCCATCGCCAAATCGTTGGATCATCTAGCTAATAAAGTTAAGATGGATTGTCATTCCTGCGCCATCCAGGCTGTTTGCAATGAGGTAGAGGCCTTGACCAAGAAAGACTTCAAAAAGGAATAGCGTCCCCAAAACGGATGCTATTTTATTTTGCGAAGATATAAGTGGTTAATTTCTCCGGGGTTTCTTGACAATCATTTTTGAACCAATATTCGATTGTAACAATAAGATTTTCTGTAATTTTGTTTATCTGCAATTCCATTGGAATCTCGTATTTATCCACCAATCCCGATTGAATTATCTTTTCCGCTATCGGTTTCACTTGTTTGCGGAGATCAGACAAGAAAGAGTCTCTACATTCTGATGTGATGATTTTGGTTATCAGTTCCTTTTCGTCGTGCAAGTGGTAAAGGATATGCGTAATAAGGTGCGTGTAATCAAAGATATCGGTCTTTGAAAAATCATGTGTTTCTTCTTCCTTTAATGAATGGGAGAAGACATGCTCAAAGATATTGTTGGAAATTGAGGATAAGACTTCTTCTTTAGATGAGAAGTGAGAGTAAAAAGTTGAACGCGAGATGTGTGAGGCTTTTAGAATGTCCTCAATCGTCATCTTGGAATATGAAACGTCGTCCAACGCTTTAGCGAATCCGTCATATATCGCTTGCCTAGTCTTTAATATTCTTTTGTCCATATATCAAACCCCTTGTTCGATTATTATCTTCCAATTATACGCAATGTTCGACATTTAATAAAAGATATCGAACAAAAACGCAAAAAAGTTGCGATAACTATGTTGATATGCTAACTTCATACCTATGGTATTGGCTAGATCTCCTCTCCGCACAAATTACATTAAGAAAGCAAAAGGCAAAATCATATTCATCGCCACAATGACGGCTGTACTGCTTTTATGTATTTTCTTCAGCTTGTTCGTTGGCTCTAGCAACATGTCTTTTATTGAAGGTCTGAAGGCTTTGGCCCATAACAGTACTAATGCGAATAACAGAATCATCTGGAATATCAGAATTCCTAGAATAATCGCTGCGGTTATTGCTGGGGCGGGTTTATCTGTTGCGGGCCTGATTATGCAATCCACTTTGGGCAATGCGATGGCATCGCCTTCTACGCTTGGCGTATCTAATGCCGCTGTTTTCGGCGCCAATTTATCAATAATCGCTTTTGCCGGCGGATTTTTAGAAACTGGAAATAACGTTAATAACTTCTCTACTGGGGCCAATCCTTTTGCGACCTCCGTTATGGCGTTCATCTTTGCCTCTTTATCGGTTTTGCTGATTTTGGGTATGTGCTCATTTAATTCTTTCACGCCTAACTCTGTTGTGCTTGCCGGTATCGCGATTGGTTCTATTTGGAGCGCAGCCACAACGATTCTTCAGTTCTATGCAACCGATGTTGGCTTATCGGCGGCAGTTGTTTGGAACTTCGGAGATTTAGGCAGGGCAACCTACACGAATGACTGGATAATGCTTGCGGTAGTGGCGTTAGGCTCTATTTTCTTCATTCTCATGTCATGGAGGTACAACGCAATCTTATCCGGCGAAAACAATGCAAAAACCATGGGTATTAATGTAACCGTTCTTAGATTTGCCTCACTATTCATTGCTTCCCTTATCACTGCGGTTTGCGTGTCTTTCTTGGGCATTATTGGTTTTATTGGGATTATTTGCCCGCATGTGATGAAAAGAATTCTTGGTCAAGACCATAGGTTCTTGATTCCGGCCTCGATTATTTCGGGTTCGTTGTTATTGACACTCGCGGATATGCTTTCTAGAACACTGGGCAGCGGATCAGCTTTGCCGGTTGGGGCGATAACCACAATCCTTGGCGCACCGTTCTTCCTCTACATGATTTTCACTCACAAGGAGGATTCAAGATGCTAAAGATTGAAAACTTATCTTTTAGATATCACAGGAAGTCTAACCTTGTGTTAAATGATATCTCACTTGAACTCGATAAAGGACAAATCGGTATTGTCTTAGGCAAGAACGGTTCTGGTAAATCGACCTTATTCAAGAACATCCTTGGCATTCTTAAACCAGAGTCAGGCACTATAACGATTGATGGTGAGAATACTCTCACAATGAATAGGAAACTTAGAGCGTCCAAGATTGCCTACGTTCCTCAAGATATAACTTTTGGCTCATTGACGGTTTATGACTCAATCCTGATGGGCAGAGTCTCTAAGTTTGGATTAATCTCTTCATCTAAGGACAAGGATGTGGTGGACTCAATAATCGAAGAAATGGGACTTGAGGCAAACGCCTTTAGAAACGTTAACGAGTTATCGGGCGGAGAAAGGCAAAAGGTTGCTATAGCTCGAGCAATGGCTCAAGAGCCGGAATTATTGGTTTTTGATGAACCTACAGGAAACCTTGATATAGGAAACGAACAATTAATCCTAAAAGAGGCTAAAAGGCTCGCAAAAAGCAAGGGAATCACAATAATCGTTGCAATTCACGATATAAATACCGCAATTACATTCGGGGATAAGTTCTTCCTTTTGAAGAATGGAACATTTGTCAATCAGGGCGGTATAGAGGTTATTACGCCTGAACATATCCATTGTTTGTTCGATGTGAATGTTAAGGTGGAAGATATAGATGGACGTAAAATCGTCTTGTTGGAGGATAATTATGAAACAAAATAAGTTAATCGCATTAGCCATAGGCACGCTTGCCTTGGTATCGTGCGGAGGCAATTCATCACAATCAAGCCAGGATTATGTAGAAGTAACTGACATGGTTGGAAGGACCGTTCAGGTTAAACCTGGTTCTTACTCGCGCGTAGTTTGCATTGGTGCAGGTGCCTTGCGTTTATATTCATATGTTGGCGATGTATCCAAGCTTGCGGGCGTTGAAGATATCGACAATGCAAAATGCGCCAATACGGATAGGCCAAAGATGTTTGATTCTGTTGCTAGGCCGTACTATCTTGCCAACAAAGACGTGTTTGAGACTCTTCCGTCATGCGGAGTTGGGGGACCGAATGCCCAAGTGGCTGAAGCCGAGAAAATTCTCTCATGCAATCCTGACATCATCATCTCAGAATACGAAGATGCAGATAAAGCCAATGCCTTGCAATCGCAGGTAGGCGTTCCAGTCGTTACGTTATCCATTGGTTCTAAAGCAGCATTTGATGAAAAAGTACAGCAAACCATCACTCTTTTGGGCAAGGTTTTTGATAAAGAAACTAGAAGTGCATCATTAAACGCTTATATAAATGAGGAAAAAGAAGAGATTCAAAATAGAACCAAAGACATCAAGGAAGAAGATAAGAAACAAACCTATATATGTGGTCTTGGCAACTGGGGAACCACCAACCATTTGATGACCTCATCCAATTTTGAACCATTCAATGTTGCTAATATCTCTAACGTTGCTAGTGATGTCGGCGTTAAGGGGATTGGAGCTATCGAAAAAGAGAAATTCGTTGAGCTTGGCGAAAAGATGGATGTAATGATTGTCGATCTTGCTGCCTTAAAGAATATCGCCCCGTTATATAAAGAAGACCCAACGATGTTCGACACTTGCAAAGCCTGGAACAATGGAGAAGTTTATGTTGAGATGGCATATAACGCCTACTACACAAACATTGAATTATCTCTAGCAAACACCTGGTATTCCGCTAAAGCCGTCTACCCTAACCTCTTCAAAGATATAGATATC
This sequence comes from bacterium, assembly GCA_963643345.1. GTDB lineage: Bacteria > Bacillota_I > Bacilli_A > RFN20 > CAG-826 > UBA4951. The sequence goes on from CAVIJK010000002.1 coordinate 74,859, forward strand.
ACTGCTAAACTTGATGAAATCACCCTAAAATTCAACGGAAAAGCGCTTGCTAATGATATCTCTTCATTCGGCTCTTCCTCTGTTGGTTACAAGAAACTCACAAAAGAGTTCCTCGCTTCATTTTAGTTATGGAAAGCAATATTGAACAATTCTTTGATTCGTTGGCGTCCACTTGGGATAAGGCCGAAAACTGTCCAAAAGACAGGAAACTTGCTTTGCTTAAAGAAGTTGGAATCAAACCTTATGACCGCGTATTGGATGTTGCTTGCGGAACCGGAGTCGTGACCGGATTAATCCATGATTTATCAAAAAACGATGTCGTTGGAATCGATCTATCTAGCAACATGATTAAGATTGCTGAAGACAAATACAAGAATGATACGTGGGCGACATTCGTCCATAACGATTTGCTTACGTGGGTCACATCGGAAAAATTTGATGACATCGTCATTTATAATGCTTATCCGCATTTTTTGGATACCAGCGCTTTAGCAAATAAGGCATATAGTCTATTAAATAAGGGGGGAAGACTTGCTATCCTCCATTCATTATCTAGAAAACAGTTGGGAATTCATCACTCGGGAACAGCAAGTCAAGTTTCTAGAACTTTAGATGAGCCGGAGAAAGAAGCCGAGCGTTTCAAAGGTAAGTTCGATGTAATAAAAGCCTACGAAGACGATAAATCAATTATCATCGTCCTAGAAAGAAGATAAGACCTACATTGGTCTTTTTCTTTTTTGAAATATTTTAGCACTCACCCCTTTACAGTGCTAAAAACCGTGCTAGACTATATCTCGCTTAGGAGGGCAATTAAACATGAAAGAAACAAAAGAATTTGCCACTGAATCAAAAGAGTTACTCAATTTGATGATTAACTCAATCTATACAAATAGCGACGTTTTCCTCAGGGAATTGATTTCTAACGCAAGCGATGCTATCGACAAACACAAATATTTAGCGCTCACAAGTGAGGGCAAAATCCCAACCAACGATTACGTTATTCGTTTGGAACCAAATAAAGAAAATAGAACCTTAGTCATCTCCGATAACGGTATCGGCATGAATCATGATGATTTGGTTAATAACCTCGGAACCATTGCAAAATCCGGCTCAAAAGACTTTATGTCAAAAGTAAAAGAGGCTAAAGATAAACAAGATGTCAACATCATCGGCCAGTTCGGCGTTGGATTCTATTCGGTCTTTATGGTCGCAGACTCAGTTGAGGTCTTGACTAAGAAAGCAGGAGAGGATCAAGCGTATCTGTTCACATCAAACGGAGAATCCGAATATACAATCGATGAAGCGACTAGAGATGAATCCGGCACAACGATCACAATCCATCTCAAGAAATCAACGGATGAAATTGATTACGACAAATACGATGAGACTTGGACTATTAAGGATTTAGTTAAGAAATATTCCGACTACATCCGTTATCCAATCAAGATGCTAGAAAAGAAGTCGCGCAAAAAAGAAGGAGCATCCGAAGATGCAACCGACGCTTATGAGGATTACGTGGAAGATTCCACCCTCAACTCGATGATTCCATTATGGAAGAAAAATAAGAAAGAAGTCACCGATGACGAGATGAATAATTTCTACAAAGAAAAGTTCGAGGATTATGAGGATCCATTAACATCGATGCTAGTCTCTGTTGATGGAATTATCACATACAACGCTTTGCTCTACATCCCATCACACGCTCCATATAACCTTTATAGCGACAACTATGAGAAAGGCTTGCAGCTTTATTCAAAGGGCATCTTCATTAAGGATAAATGCCCAGAATTAATCCCTGATTACCTCAAATTCGTCAAAGGGCTTGTTGATTCAGAATCCTTCTCACTCAACATATCCCGTGAAATGCTCCAGAACTCACCTGTTATGAAAAAAGTCGCGGAGAACATCGAGAAGAAAGTTGTCGATAAGTTAAAAGACATCAAAAAGAATGACCCGGATAAATATGCTAAGTTCTGGGATGCCTTCGGCGAACATATCAAGTTTGGCATATATTCTTCTTATGGCGGCAAGAAAGATTTACTCCAAGATGTCCTTGTCTATCACACATTGAATCACGAAGACAAATACATTTCCCTCGCAGACTACAAGTCCGAAATGAAAGATGGTCAGAAAGTGATTTACTACGCAAGTGGAGACACAATCGATTCCGTCAAACTCCTTCCTCAGATTGAGAAATACAAGAAGAATGGGATGGATGTTCTCTTACTCAATCAGAAGATTGATGAATTCACCATCATGATGATGAGAGATTATGATAAGGTTGAATTCAAATCCATATCTGATGAGGATACAGACACTGTCAGCGATGAGGAAAAGAAGAAAGTCGAAACACTCACAAGCGATAACAAGAGACTCTTAGATAACCTCAAAGAAGGACTTGCCGGAAGCGTTGATGATGTTGTCTTCTCTTCTAAACTTGTCGATTCACCGGTTTGTATCTCAACCAAGAACGGCATGTCCTTGGGGATGGAAAAGACCCTGAATGAAGATCCGACTAAGGATAGGGACGTAAAAGCCTCTAAGGTTCTTGAAATCAACCCAGATCATGAATTATTTGGCGCATTATCATCTATTAAAGATGACGATGAAGCCGTTAAAGAATACGCATCGGTCTTATATGATGAGGCTATGCTTCTTGAAGGATATGACATCAAAGACAAAAAGGAGTTTGTCAAGAAACTCAATGCCTTGATGCTTAAAGCGTTCAACAAATAACATCAAATCAAAAGAGGGGAGTTATAATAACTCCTCTTTTTTCTTATAATATTGAATATTTAGGAGATATTTATGAAGATTGGATTAGTTATTGCGGTTGTTAGAGAATTGAAATCGTTCCTGGAGAGCGATTTCAAATTCGAGACCATAAAACACAAATGCTATGAGGTTTATCATTTTAAAGTGAACAGCAACGACGTTTATGCCATCCAATCGGGAGTGGGCAGTTCGGAATCTGCGGCGGTAACTCAGCTTTTAATCTCCAAATTCGATTGCGAAATCATCATGAATTACGGCGTAACGGGCGCGCTAGATCCAACAATCAAGCCAGAAGATTTATTCATCGTTGCCAATGCTGTAAACCATGATTTGGATACCTCGCCAATTGATCCTGTTAAGAAATGCCAATATTGTGACTTAGACGACATTTACATCCCATTAGATAAAGATTTAATCGAGAGGGCAAAAACTCTTAGAAACGGCCTTAAAGAGGTCAATTGCGCGTCTGGAGATCAGTTTGTAGAGGATAGAACTACAAAGATACATCTAAATTCTTTAGGGTGCGAAATCTGTGATATGGAAATTGCCTCAATTGCTAGAATCGCCTATAAGAACAAAGTTAAGTGCCTATCGATTAAATGCATATCCGATGCTTTTGATGGCGATGGAAGTGACTTTGAGAAGAACGTCGTTAACGCAGGAAAGAAGGCGTTTGCTCTATTGAAAGAATTGCTAATTAACTTATAAGGATATTCCTTATATCCAAAAGAGTTAAAATTGCTCGTTTGAGTGTTGAGCATTTCAAAACTTGTGTTTATAATATGTCTCGCCCAAGCGAATCGGTCCATTGGCTCAGTGGTTAGAGTAGGCGACTTATAATCGCTTGGTCGCTGGTTCGAATCCAGCATGGACCACCAAACGTGGAGACGTACCCAAGTGGCTGAAGGGACTGGTCTTGAAAACCAGAAGTAGGGTTATGCTCTAGCAAGAGTTCGAATCTCTTCGTCTCCGCCATTCACATTTAAAACGCAGCAGAAATGTTGCGTTTTTTTCTATCCTTTATTTGATAAGTGTTCCATCGAGACTAGATGATTTAAGCATCGAACCATCACGCCTGGAATATAGTCCTTAAACCTCATTCTCGGCGTAGTGGTACGCTTGAAACGTTTTCAAAGACCCGAGATCGCACCCGCTTAGCATCGAATAATTTTGTGAATTTTGCGATTATCTCGATGATGTATCGAATCGCCTGTGGGAGAACGTTAGAAAATTAAAAAAGCTCTCACATTGTTCTTTAACGTGAGAGCTTCATTTTTTCTTATTTTCTTTTTGCAAGAGAGAAGATGTCGTGCATATTCTCTTTATCAAGTTCTTTGTTGAGCTTTAATTTCCCGTCTTCATTTCTTTCTAATTTATCAATTGAATAATAGAGGAAGCCGATTGCAATCAATGCAACTAAGATGCCTGCTAACAATCCGATTAAGAAACCGTACGAAGAAGTGTTATCGACGTTTGTAAATCCGTATGGGTAGTAATAATCCCAAATATTTTCTGGAATTTGCCCGCCGCACATATTCCTTTTAATCGAGAAACGAGTAATGACAACTATCCAATAGAGTAGTGGAAGCACAACTCCCAAGAATGGATAAGAAACACGATATGTTCTCTTTCTGTCAAATAAAGCCGAATCCACAACCACCATGATTGGCATGAGGAAGTGGTGGAATATGCTAGAGAAGTTCCAATATCCAGAAGTCCAGATTTTGTCCGGCAAAACGAATGCCGCAACAACAAATGTTGCAATGATCATGATATTTGAGCAGAACTTTAATAGTGGCAAATAGGTGTTATTTCCCTCTCTTTTGCCCTTGATGAACTGGACAAGCGTTGAGATGAAGCTTGCGCCAACTGTTAATTCGGCAAGGAAACATGACCAGTGGGTGTAATACAAGAATGGGGAAACCGAACCTCCGTCAGAAGCCCCGTTTAAGATGGTAAAACTTGTAACAAGGGAAATGGCGGCTACGACCAATAGAACGGAACGATATATCAGCTGAGCCAGAAGATTATTTCTTAATTTCATATGTGATGTCCTTTCTAAACACGTCGAAGATTCTATGTTTTTCTGATGCGAAATACAATATCTTGATTTTTATTTTGGCTTTGAAAATACTTTTAGGATTAATTGATCAAAGCGATATTCTCTTTCATAAGTCTTTCCTATAAAATAAAGCTCTATTGCATCAGCAGTAGAGGTATTGGTTATGGAATGGTTCTTTTTAATTTTCAGTACGTTAGCATGGGGCATTGCCGAAATCTTCTATAAGAAAGGTAACGGCGCTAAAGAGAAATATGCCCACTTAAAGACAACGATGTTTGTTGGCTTCTTCATGGGTGCATACGCGCTTGTTATCTTCATTATTCAAGCTTGCAATCCTGAAAGCGGGGCGGAGTTCGTAAAGAATTTCCCCATTAATTTTGTTTATTATTTACCGGTTGCAGCTTGTTACATCGTTTCAATGGCGTGTTCTTATTTCGGAGTCAGATTCATCGCAGAATCAATCTCTGATCCAATTGAGAACACATCTTGTGCGTTCGTGCCATTGCTTTGCTTAATTTTCATCCCTTCAATGAGAGAAGATTACTTAAAATGGCCTATCTTGTTATGCATCGGAATCGTCTTTGTTGCTATTCTTGGCATTGGCTTATTTGACAAAAACGGCAAGGAAGAAAGACATAAAAAATACGGCAAAAAGCTTGCAATTGCGGGAATTGCCATGCCATTCTGCTATATGTTGTTAGATGCGATTGGCACATTCTTAGACGTTTTTTATACAGATGATGTTGAATCCACTGTTTTAGTTGGAGTAACCGAAGGCAACCTTGAACACACCGCAAACTGTGCTTACGAATTCACATTCTTATTGGTTGCTATCGGCATCTTAATCTTCTTGAAGGCTAAGCATGTGAAAATCTTCAGCAACAGCGATGAGGAAGAAGAGACTACAGAAGTTGTGACTAATGGTAACTGTACAACTGTTGCAAAGAAGAAAAATGTGTTCCAAAAGATTCTTACCCAGAAGTGGAAAATCTTAGCCGCAATCTTCGAAACAGCTGGCCAGGCTACATATCTATTTGCCTTGGCTGAAGGCGGAGGAATTGCCGCGGTCATATTAGGTGCTGGAACAGTTATCATCTCTTTCATCTTGTCGAGGATTTTCTTAAAGGAAAAACTTACTTGGCTACAGTATTTGTTCATTGCAATCATCTTCGCCGGCATCATCGCTTTATCGCTTTTAGGCGTATAAACTATAGTCAGTTATCGTAATTGCTTGATAAAAGGCGGTCAAAAGGAATAAAATTACACACATATAAATTAATATTTATAGAATTGGAGAAAAAATTATGGCAGTTGAAGCAGGAGATTTCAAAACAGGATTAACTTTATTAATCGATGGCGATCCATGGGTCGTCCTTGATTTTATGCATGTCAAACCAGGAAAAGGCGCTGCATTCTTAAAGACAAAGATGAAGAACCTAAGAAACGGACAGACATTAGAAAGAAACTACAACGCATCCACAAAATTCGATGCAGCTGAGATTCTCAAGAAAAAAGCCCAGTTCACATATGAAGCAGGCGGAACATATTACTTCATGGACGTCGATTCATACGAAACATACGAATTAAGCGAAGCGCAAGTCGGATTCAACAAATACTTCTTGCTCGAAGGAAGCGAAGCAATGCTCGTCTTCTTCCAGGGCGAAGTCCTCGATGTCTCACTTCCAGATAAAGTCGAGCTCATCGTTGCCGAGACTACACCAGCCGTCAAAGGCAATTCAACCGCATCAAAGGATGCAGTCACAAATACTGGCTTGAAGATCAGAGTTCCTCTCTTCATCGAACAAGGCGAAAAGATCTTGGTCATGACAAATGACGGATCGTATTCAGGAAGAGCTTAAAAGGCTCTTTTTCTTACTATGAAGAAAGTTGCCTTAATCACCGGTGGTGCCAAAGGAATAGGCAAAGCCATTGCAATTGAACTTGCCAAGGCAGGTTGCGATGTTGTCATCAATTTTCATACATCCAAAGATGAGGCGGAACAGTTAGCAAAAACATTAAGTGAACAATATGGCGTTAAATCCATCGCCATTGGATGCGATGTATCCAATGAAGCTGGTGTTGATGGTATGGCCAAGAGAATAGAAGAGATTTTTGGCGGAATCGACATTTTGGTTAATAACGCTGCAGTGGATTTATCCTGTTTATGGCATGAAAAAACCGTTGAGATTTTTAAGAAGACCTTAGACGTAAATCTTTTAGGCGCCTATATCGTCTCACGTAGGTTCTACAAGCATATGCTTGATAAGAAATGGGGCCGTATAATCAATATCTCCTCTACAAACGGGATTAACACCTATTATCCCGTTTGTATGGAGTATGACGCCTCAAAAGCGGCATTGATATCTCTGACACATAATCTTGCAATTGAATTCGCGCCCTACATCAATGTAAACGCAGTGGTTCCGGGCTTCATAGGAACCGAAAGCGAACTCGATGGTTATGATCCGGAATTCCTAAAATCTGAGCAAGAAAAAATTCTTCTGGGCCGATATGGGGAGCCAGAAGAAGTTGCTAAGCTTGTTAGATTCTTAGCGAGTGATGATGCAAGCTATATCAATAATTCGATAATTAGAATCGATGGAGGGCAAGCTGGAGCTTAGCCCTCTTTTTTCATTTTTGTTAAGGCCATCATTATTCCGAGTTTGCCATACTCAGGAGTCAAGCCGCCTTGCATATATAGTGTGTATGGCGGGACAACCGGTGCGTCTGCGCTTAATTCGATTGTTGAACCTTGCGTGAATGAGCCGGATGCCATAACTTCATCAAAGGGATAACCTGGCATGGGGGCTGGCATGACATGCACATAAGAATCAATTGGGGATGCCGATTGGATTCCTTGGGTGAATTTAACTAAATTTTCTTTTGTGTTGAGCGTTATTGTTTGAATTATATCGGTTCTAACTTCATCATAACGTGGCGAAATCCCTTCAAATCCAAGCTTTTCTAACATATATGATGTGAAAACGGCAGTTTTAAGAGCGCTTCTAACGGCACTTGGAGCCATATAGATTCCTTTGAAGAAGGAGTTGTTTTGATTGAAGTTTGCGCCTAAATCTTTAGCGATTCCTGGAGCGGTTAATCTTTCGGCAACCATATGGATCAAATCCTTTTTGCCCGCGACATATCCGCCAGTGCAAGCAACTCCGCCGCCAAGATTCTTCATTAATGAACCGACAACGACGTCCGCACCAACATGCCCTGGTTCTCTAGTTTCGACAAGTTCTCCATAGCAGTTGTCGACCATGATAATGACTTCCGTATTAACGCTTCTGATCGCTTTTATTACTTCTTCGATTTGAGCGATGGTCAATGATTTTCTTGAGGAGTATCCTCTTGAACGCTGAATCTCTACCAATTTAACGTTTTTCTTGGATAAACGTTCAACAATCTTCTCGATATCAAATTTGTTATCAATTAAATCGATTTGTTCGTATTTGACACCATGCGCTTTCAAAGATTGGCTTGATTCCCCGATTATGCCAACCATCTCTTGCAACGAGTCATATGGTTTTCCAGATAACGAGATCATTGTGTCGCCATGTTTTAATAAAGCGCTGAATGTTAAATATAGGGCGTTGGTTCCGCTCATTATCTGAGGACGGACTAAGGAGTCTTCGCATCCTAATGTTGTAGCGAATATTCTCTCTAATTTATCACGTCCTGTATCGTAATTACCGTATCCATTGATATCGGAGAAATCCGAATAAGAAACCTTATTTTCTAAGAATGAGGAAAGAATGCGGTTTGAGTTTTCCATGCAAACCTTATCAATTCTTTCGTATATTTCCTTTAGATCAATTTCTGATTGTTCTGCTAATGCCAAGATTTGGCTATCAATTTGTTCTAGTATCATAAGTGGTCTTCCTTTACCCGCAATAGGATATCATTTTTAACAGCAAATTTCTTTTCAAATCAATTCAATCTTCCACCGTCTTTAAAAATGAGTACACTTTCTATGAAAAGAAGGATTGAGTATGGTTATTTTATATGGTTCTCCGATGTGCCCGGATTGCAGAAACTGCAAACTTAATTTCGATAAATATGGCGTTGAATATACCTACGTTGATATCAATGAATCCTTAAAGAACCTAAAAGACTTCCTACATTATAGAGATAACTATCCTGAAGTTTTTGATAGATTAAAAAAGATTGGAGATATTGGAATCCCGTGTTGTGTTGAAGGGGATAACGTTTTTACCGATTGGGAATCCTATTTAATAAATAAAGGCTTCAATGAATTTGAATATGAAGAGATGGAAGGCCACACTTGTTCATTAGACGGGAGAGGTTGTTAACATGGCTAAAACCAAAATGACAAAAGACACAATACCGCAGGATTTCACCGTTGGATTGGCGTTAGTCGATGCTGTTCCAGTTCTTTTCTTTATGCTGGCATGTCTTTTTGTCTTCCTTACAACCGGAGCAATAACAATCTTGATTGGAGGCGTGCTTGCCTTCGCATCAGGCTTAATTAAGGTTATTTGGAAAATGATTGTTGCATTAAAGAAAAAGAATGTATGGTGGATGTTCCTTCAAATGAGGTTCGTTTTGCCTATCGGGATGTTACTTGCAATTATAGGCTTTGTTTGTTGGGCGTGTTTAGCAAACGATCCGGAGACCCTTGCTAAGTTTGGCAATGTCGCATCGATTGTATTTTACGCTTTAACTTTAGTTGGCATGGCTGCAATGGTTGTGTGCTCTATCAAACTAGATAGCTCGGATAAGAAATCCAATTGGATTGAACAAATCTGTAACTCTTTTGCGGAGTTTTCTTTGTTTATTGGCTGTTTAGTGGCGTTTTTGCAGTGATATGAAGAAGATTATTTTTGTTTGTCATGGTTCTATATGCCGTTCTCCTGCCGCTGAATTTATCTTTAAAGACGAGATAAAAAGAAGAGGTTTAGAGAATGAATTTTCGGTTACATCATTAGCTTTATCTAACGAAGAAATTGGGAATGATGTTTATCCTCCAATGGAGAGAATGCTAATTCAAAAAGGGGTATCTATTTACCCGCATTCTTCTAGACGCTTAACTCAAAAAGATTTAGATGGATGCGATTATCTCTTTTATATGGATAACTCAAACAAAAGAATTCTGTCTTATTTAGTAAACGACAAAGACAACAAATGCAAACCAATTTCTTTTTACACTCAGTCAATTGAAGAAATTGAAGATCCTTGGTATACGGATAGATATGGCAAGGTTGTTGATGAGATAAAAGAGTGTATCAACAACATCCTATTTAACATCAAGTAGTGTATAATTCCACCTGTATGGATGAGAATTTAGTTAAGATAATTGAAGTTAAAGAATCAATCTGTGAAGACAACAATAAAGATGCAGACATTTTAAGGAAAGAACTTAAAGACAAACACACATTTTTACTTAATCTCATGTCTTCTCCTGGAAGCGGGAAAACCACGACTCTTTTAGCTTTAAACAAAGCTTTCAATAATCGCATCAAATGGGGTGTTATGGAAGCTGATATCGATAGTGATGTCGACGCCAAAACGATGATTGCAAACGGCGTCCCGTCAATTCAGATCCACACCGGAGGAATGTGCCATCTCGACGCTGATATGACTAGGCAGGGATTAAGGGCGTTTAACCGTGATGATCTGGATTTTGTTGTACTCGAAAATATTGGAAATCTTGTTTGTCCAGCTGAATTTGACACGGGATCTGCAATGAATATGACCATTTTGTCAGTGCCAGAAGGCGATGATAAACCTCTAAAATACCCTTTAATGTATAAGGAATCTGATATTTTAGTGGTTAACAAGATTGACGCGTTGCCGATCTTTGATTTTGACAAAAATAAAGTTGTTGAATACGCAAGAAGATGCAATCCCAATATCAAGGTTTTCTTCATCTCTGCCAAAACCGGTGAGGGCGTCCAATCTCTTGCGGATTATCTAATTGAGCAAATTATGGAGTGGAATAAATAATGGATAAGAAAGTTAAAGTAATCGAAGTTCATGAATCTATTTTCTCCGCGAATACGAAGACCGCCGATGAGACCAGAAAAACCTTAAAGCAAAATGGGACATTTATGGTTAATGTCATGTCATCCCCTGGAAGCGGGAAGACTACGCTTTTGTCGTCTCTCATTAACATGATGAAAAACGACTTGAGAATCGGAGAGATGGATGTTGACATCGATTCCAGTGTTGATGCGCAGAAAGTCCAAGATAAAACTGGGATTAGAACTATGCAGATACATAACGGTGGTCTTTGTCATATCGATGCAGGCATGACCTCAAGTGCCATAAAAGAGTATGGAATAGACGGTTTGGACCTTCTAATCCTTGAGAACATAGGAAATCTCGTCTGCCCGGCTGAATTCGATACAGGCGCTCATGAGAACATAATGCTTTTATCCGTGCCAGAGGGTGATGATAAACCTCTTAAATATCCTTTGATGTTCTCAATTTGTTCCCTGGTTATTATCACTAAGATAGATACAGTCTCATATTTTGATTTTGATTTTGCTAAAGCGGAGGAAAGAATACATAATCTAAACCCTTTTGCAAAAATAATTAGAGTATCTGCTAAGACTGGCGAAGGAATGGAGCAGCTTGTCGAATATTTCAAGGATAAGGTTAGGGAAATTAAAAAATAATTTTCTAACGTAGTATTGGAAGAACGATAAGAATGTTCATTTTTAGTCTCCAATCTCCCAGTCTTCAAACTGAAATAGCAAAACGGTATTTAAAGTCATCTTTATTAAGAGAAGTTCTGCGCCTTGCCTTGGCCAGACTTTTTGTTTATCCTTTAAAAATTTCACGCGCGCGCTCGAGCGCTCGAGCGCATAATGCGCGCGTACGCACGAGGATACTTGATTGCGTTCTTTATACCACTTCAAGTTTGCTAATTTTAATTTAAAAAAACGCACGGAAGATTCAATTAAAATAGCAGGATATCTTATAAAAATTTCACCATACGAGCCAATCACAAAGATTGTTTCCGCAAGTGAAGATTCCGCTATAGAATCGCTATATATGGATTGGAAGGATTATGAGGATTGTCTTCGGTCTCTTGATTCTGAAACAAACCTATGTTCTGCCATAATCACTTTTCAATAAGAAGGATTTTGAAAAAACTAGAATCCCTGTATTAACCCCTAAAGAAGCGATTGAGCTTAAGTATAAGAAAAAGGCCCAATGATTTGGACCTTCATCTTTAGTTATCCGCTCTATTGTATCCCGTCTTCATTCCCCTTGAGCATTGAAGCGTAATGTTATTTAAGGCTTTCTGAGTCTCTTTTTTGCACATTGCTGAGAGTTTCTCATTCGCTTCTTCCAAGAGCTTCATATCGTGTGTTTCGATGTATTTTGCGTCATATTCATCAAGAATCTTTCTTGCTCCATTGAATACCGCTCTTTGATATCTTTCAACAAACTGAATTGACGAGGAGTAGTGGGCATCCGCCATATTCCCGATTAATCTAGTCGCCCAATAGAAGGACTCCGTTGTGACGTTAAGCGTTGTATTGCTTAGATATTTAGGCATTTTAGGCACATTTGTATATACCGGGCAGGCGACATTGAACGCATTGCAACCAAAACAAACCCATTCGACTCCTTTGATTTCATCAGGAACGTTGCTCCTTATTTGAAGAATTCCAGTCACGCCGGTTCTATTAACGCCGATCGGTCTATATTTACCCCTAACGCCAGTATCTTCTTTGGCGTATGGATTAAATTTTGTTCCCTGGTAATAGGATGAAAGAATGTATTTAACTTCTTCAATCGCTATCTTTCTTTCCGGCTTTAATGACCATGGAATATCGTCTGATTCCGGAGTGTAATCGGCATTAGGACCATCCCATTTGTAGGTCCTTGGGTTGAAGTATCTGCACATAAACCATCCACGTGGAGTGTTGTAAACGTGGTCAGAATCACTATGTGAGCCAAACGCTAATCTTGGGTTGAATTCTTTGCTTTGGTTGGCGTCGAGATTGTTCTTCTCAACGAATTCCTTTAAATCTTTTGAACAGAGGAAATTCTCCCCTTCTCCCAAAGCATCATCCCAATCGAAGTGGTCCAAACCGAACTGATTAGGCATGACAACGTATTTGTCTTCGGGCACTCTAGCGGCAATCCAATGATGGCCGCCGATAGATTCTAGCCACCAGATGTCGTTCTCATCATTAAAGGCAATGCCGTTTTCTTCATAAGTCCCATATTTCTCTAATAGAGCGCCCAATCTTATTACGCCTTCTTTAGCGGTTTTGATGTACGGAAGTACCAATACAACCAAATCTTCTTCGCCAATTCCGGATGGTTTGCCGTTTTTGCCTTCGGGCATTGGGTCTGCGCCCTGGACTCTTGGATTTGATGTGATTGTCTCTGTTGCAGTCATTCCAACATGCGCTGAATTGATGCCTGTTGCGGCCCAGATTCCGTTCTTTGGATCAACGCTTGGACAGGCTGTGTATCTCATTGGATTGTCTGGTAGTTCAACCTCAATCCCTGAGATTTTGCTCTTATACTTTCTTGGTTGCTTATCCGGTTCAACCACGATGATTTTCTTCTCATCAAATTGTCCGTCGTCAGTTCTTGCGATGATTGTTGAATCATCAATTGTGGCTTTTTTGCCCACTAATATTGTTGTGCAAGGCATATATTTCTCCTTTTTTTATACGCAGTTAGTGTAGTCTAAGTATTTAAAAAGACAATAAAAATGAATGTGGTGTATAATTTAATTATGGTAATTGAAAAGACACTTAACAAACTGAAGGGTAGCTACCCTTTAACAGAACTTGATATTGGCGAATACGCCAACATTAAAAAGAACGGAATGAAATTCTTTATTCGTTCTTATAAAGTGGGTGATGTTGGATATTTATCCGTTTTAAACATGTCCGCCATGTTAGGTCTCATGAAAATGGAGACTGTTGTCTTCTCTCCTATGACCGTGGATGTGCCTTTATTCAGTTTTGATTACATTAAAGCGATGGGCAATGAAACGCTAATTGTTGATATTTACGATTTGTGTCTAAATAAGGGAAAAACCTATCAAAACCTTATTGATTTAAAAGGGAAATATAAAGATTTGCCTGATAGCGACTTAAAACCTCGTTGGTATGATTCACTGCGTTGTGATGGATATTTAGCAAAGCGCGGAAAGAAACTCACAAAGAAGTTTGAAGAAGCGTGTGATGATTATCTAAATGAGTTTGAATCCATTTTAAAGAATGGAGAAGCGGTGGATCCGGTGGCTAAGAGAGTGCCATTAAAAGAATATGTTGATGGGCTTTTTGATAAAGGCGCACCAACAACTGAACAATTCAACAAGATACTAGGCGAAGAAAAGGCTAGAGATATGTATGGCAAGTACATTTTCTTCAGTGTTCCGCTAGAATAATTTGAATTAATTGACGCCAAGATACAATTTGCATTGATGACGCATAAAGTCTTTTGTGATTAATATAATCGCGGGCATACGTAGTTAGTTTTATAATCCGCTTATTACACATAGCTTTAGAA
>CAVIJK010000003.1:0-64565 GCA_963643345.1 bacterium
TCGCGTTTTTTTGGAAAAATCCTGGGAAACTCAACTATATATTAGTGGAGGGCATTGTTTATGCGCTCTACAATCGCCATCCGCCGGAAAGGGGAAAGGATCGTGCATGCTGCTCGTCGCAATCGCGGCTGTGCTGCTTATCACGATACTAGTTAGGTTGCGGTAATAAAAAGCTCCTCTCGGCGAAAACCGAGGGGAAGCTAAACCCAACTTAATTATATCTTAGCTGCACTAGGGCGCAAGCCTCAAGTGCGGCGGACATCCTTTCTCCGGCGGATGCCTCCTGATATGTACTATTGTAAAAATTTCTAGGAGATTTTTCTCGTTTTTTTGGTTCTTGAAATTGAAACTGGATAAAAAAAGAACACCTCAAGGTGCCCTCTTTCTATCATTTTATTATCCACCATCTTCTTGGTTTGTTCGGGTTTTGTTAATTTGTTCCGAATCAGTTAGGGCTGAACCGTCAGGCCATCCTCTCGTCCGGCTTTAAATTCAGTCTTTGCGGAATTATCCGCGATGCTGTTGTCTGAAGGATTGGCTACCATATTCCTTGGAATGTCCTTACGGTATTTCCAGTCGGTATGGGTCATTGCTGATTCATAAGGTTCGTTACCTTCACCAATGTGGGGTGCCTACGCCTTATGGCTTGGCGGATTTCCATCCGCTCTCCTCTTTTCAGTTAGCTATGCTCTGGTAACCTTTTTCCAATATGTTGCCATATTAGATTTTGGGAGACCGTCCTCGCTGCGAGTATCGAGTGGAATGATCCCGGTCGGGACCAATCATTAGCTCGGCTCACTTTCCGCGTAGCTCTGCGGAAACGCTAACTGGTCAACAGCTCCATCTGATTATGCGTCTTTCTCAAATTTGTTGAGGAGCCAGCATTCAGGTGGGTTGCTCGCCTTGCGCCTGTTCCTCCTCTCGAAGGCCATGGGCTCTCTATGGGGCGAGATCCTATCTATTTCTAGTTAGGACACCATCCGGTGGGGTCCGGGTTTTGAACAGGATCCCTATTGCTAGAGGTCCAGCCCTTACTCGTGACAGGTGGGTTCAAAGCGTTTCTCTTGATACTCTTCCTTTCAAAGTTAGGGTAGTAAGCTCGTTTTAAGAACATTGTCATTGTTGGAGGAATCTATTTGGAACTATTTCTAGATCCGCCTATATCGCTCCAGCCAAGCGATTTCTCACTTGGCCACCGGTAAGATGGTTTCATCTCAAGAGGGACTCCAACATCCATCCTCCTTGCAGATTCCGGTGTCTTCGCCTCAATTGAGCAATGATGTCACAACCAGTGGTCACCTCTTTTTGGGGGGGCGCCTCACTTAGCTGTGGACGATTAATATAATAGCAGTGAACGGCTTATTCAAATAGTTTTTTCTATTTGCAACAAAAGGGAACAAAGAAAAAAGGTCTTTTTTTAAGACCTTATCCAAATTAGCAGATTTAATATAGGAAACTCCAATTGAGCGTCTTATATCCGATGCAGTAGACGAATATGGCGATTGCCGCTGATGTAAAGAGAATAGCAAACAATTTGCCTACCGCTTTCATCTTGAATATTTCAATAAAGAACTCAATAAAAGTGGCTCCCATCAATCCGTAAATAACATAGATTAGCCATGAATAGGCTGCTAACCATTCTAATTTATAGGCTGCGAACATCACAGCGCTTGCAATAACACCAAATATCATATGCTCATATTATCCGATTAATTCAACGCATATTCGACTAGAAATTTTAATTTTTGTTATTTTTATTGATTAATCTACGTTTTCTGCTCATTAAGAATTAAGGGGACAATATGTTTATACAAAAAAATGACAACAGCTTTTTTAAGTTGAAGGTGCAGTCAAACTAACCCTTATAAGTTGTTTCTCGTATATTCAAGCCATCTCATAATGGCATCTTTTGGATTAACGAACATTTTTCTATGGCTGATGCAGAAGTACTTGAAATCAATGTTTTCTAATGTGCTGATTGTATTATCAAGTATTTGTCTATTGAACCCTTTATCCGACGGGTATAGCGCATCACCAACAAAAAGATAACCGTGGTACAAAAGGGCGATACAGCCTTTGCAATGTGAAGACGGAATCGGAATCAATTTAATGTTGCCAAGGCTAATCGGTTCTTTAACGATTGTGCCGGTTTTAAATTTCTTTATCGTCTCTTTCGATGCGTAGAGTTCATCGTAAGTAATTCGTGATAAATTGTGCGTGTGATCCCTGTGAAAGTGGGAGAGAATTATCACTTTTTTCCCTTCGGTTTCCTGTATTCTTAGGTAGGCTTCCTCACATTCTCCTACATCAAAGATGTAAGTTGTGCCATTTTCTTTGATGAAAACGACATCCGCCGATAAAGGCTTATCGCTGGCTTCTAGGGTTACAATGTTATCTGCAATCTGCATGGCTAAATTCTATCAAAAATAGACTCATTTGTCGCACGTGTACGCAAAAAAGATTGCGTGCGTATGCTTAAGCACGTAAAATAATCGATGTCTAATGGCAAAACTAGAGAAATCTAGCGACGCAAAGCTACAGGGTCTAGCAATAGATAGCCAGTTACCGAATGAAGTGTCTGGTGATTGGAATTAACACCAGGCGGCATTCCCAATTTATGCCGCTTTTAAAATAAGCGGCGGAGGTAATTTATGAACTCAACAACACAAACAAAACGCAGCATCCAAGATGAGCTTAAAATATTCAAAATAATCTTACTATCAACCTTAGGGGCGTCGATCGTATTCACCGTCGCGCTAATCCTTGTGGCTGTTTTGACCAAACTCATCGCTCTCGACATCGTCTTAGGCGTTTTGTCTGCTGCATGCATTGCCACAACCATGGTGTTCTTGATTCTATTCCTCAAGAAAACCAAGCAGAATGTGTTCGACCCATTATTTGACGTCACAACCAACAATTTGGAAAAAATCACAAAGAACGATTACGTTTTAGATAACTATGGCAATTCTAATTTCGCTGAATTCGATCAATTAAATGATACGGTCAAAAGAGTTAATGAAAGATACAACACCTTGATTGTCACATCAACCCTTAGCAATTTTGATGAAATCGGATTGACGAAGGATTCTGCATATGACAATAAGACCATCACATCTGAATCATTCTTCAACAATATCCCGTCATTGATTAATGTTGCGAAGGTTTTTAGAAACGCATTCGTCTCTTTTGTTTACGAGACAAAAGAAAATGATTTAACACACAATGATATGTCTAAATTGGTGGATATTATTGCTGATGTTTTTAGCGATAATAATCCGGTTATCTGCGTCGATTCCGCAAACTCAATCATCTTATTCGTCCCAAATATCGATTCAATTTCCATCTTAAAAGAGAAACTCTCTTACGTTCAAAAGAAGTCCATCGTTGCTAGATTCTCCGATAGGAGCACTCAAGTTCTCCCATTGAAAGCCTCTGCTGCCATCTACCCATATTCATCAATGGATTCAGTAATCACCGATTTGCGTTATGCAGAACGTAGAGGCGAAGATATTAACATCTACCTTCCTGATAGAAGCAATGACGCCAACTCGCTCTCAACAGACGCTAAGCGCATCAATGATTCTGCCGAAGTAATGGAAAGACTTAATGCCGCGTTCACAAAGAAAGGCAACGTTGAAGCCTATAGAAAAGATATATTGGATTGTGCAACTGATTTATCCGAATTCCTTGGGTTTGAGGGTATGTCGGTTATCGTCTATAACGAAGCTTCAGGCGACGCTGAGCAATTCTACTCTCACACGGTTGACCCAAATAGGTCATTTGGCGTTGGATATGATGCTAAAGAATTCTTGGCTGAACTTGCAAAATGCGCCGATAAAGATGGCTCCTTTGCCTTCTTTGATAGAAAGGACGTCACAACCCCAATAGGATCTTACTTAGATATTTATGGGGTTAAATCAGGTTATTTAGCGCTTATGTATAATAACGGTGCTATATATGGCGCCCTCTTGTTTGTCAATTTTGATAAGAAACTTGTCATTGACGCTCAGACTATGCAGGCAATCGTGGTCTTCACCAACATGTTCGCCTCATCCTTAAAGGAACTCTATAACAGAACTGCAATCGAGGGCGCTAATTCTAGACTGGAGTCTTTGCTTCTTTATACAAATTATCAAACGTACACTGTTAACAAGAACAATTACACAATCGTTTCATCTTCGCGTTCAATCGCATCCATCAAAGAAGGCGAAGAGAACGTTAAATGTCATAAAGCCATCTACGGTTTAGACACACCATGCGAAGACTGCCCTCTTAGAACAAGCAAGAGAAAAAGAGTCGCGCTTGATAATAAGAACTATTCATATCACACCATCATCTCCAATAAAGAAAACAGGGATAACGCCACCTTCTTCCTCGAACCAATCGATAGAAGAAACATCGCAAGAGAAAGATTTGATTCAGAGACAAAACTCGCCTCCTCTTATATGTTTGCTATCCGTTTGTGCGATAAGTGGAACTGCAATCTCAAAGGCAACCTTGTCTTGATCAATATCGCCAACTACCATGATTTGATCTCTGCAGTTGGCGAACCGGAAATCAACCAATATTACAGAAACGTTGCAGACGCCTTATCTTCCCTTAAGTTAACTAGCGACGAAATCTTCCAGTACAATTCCTCGACTATTGCAATCATATTGAATGAATCAACGCGTAATGAGGTCTTTAGGGCCATTGAGATGATTGAAAAGGCCTACGAGACAAAGATTGGCAACTCAATCAAAGATTTCAAGGTTGAAAAATCGTACCGCGTATTCACATACCCATTAACATTTGCGACGAGCTTTGATTTCATCCGTTCTATTGAGACTTATTTCAACTCCAATAACACAGATGGTGACAATAACCTCCATATCGTTGGAACAGATATCATCAGGCCTGCAAGCCGTGAAGACTATATCCTCTCGCTTCTTAACAAGGCTTTTGTCGACAAGAACTTTGATTTACGTATCCAGCCGATCGTTTCTAAAGAATCCGGCATCATCTCTGGCGGCGAAGCTCTATTGAGACTTAAGGATGAATTAACAAACACATTCTTTGACGCAGGAGAGTTCATCCCTGTTGCAGTTAAAGCTAACTCGATGAACAAATTCACAAACATCTTCATCGAGCAAATCGGACGTATTTATAAGATGTATGGCGCGACAGTCTTTAGAACCGGTTTCCTTGACAAGATCAACCTCAACGTTGACTCTTCCTACTTTAAGGATCCTCAGTTCCTTGATGATTTGGCTAAAGCTTTTATCGAATATAACTTCCAGAAGGGCTTCATCACATTCGAATTCAATGAGAGTGATATCGCCGACAACAAGGAGCTTATCAAAGAGTCAATGCACAAGATCAAAGAGCTCAACATCACAACTGTCTGTGACCAGTTTACCGGCAAATATATGACAATCGAGGCATTGTCGCGTCTTGGATTCTCCGAGGTTAAGATTGCCCGTAGCCTTGTTATGGAAATGGACACTAACCCAAATAGACTCAATGAAATCAAATCACTCTTGCAGCTTGCTAGAACATTCAACATTAAAACGACTTTGGTCGGTGTTGAAAGAAGAGAGCAGGTCAACCTCGTCATGGAAGAAGAGGGAATCACCAACTTCGAAGGCTGGTATTTCTTCAAACCTCTTGAAATCGACGAATTCTTGGCGTTGCTCCGTAACTCCAGCGGCAAGTCATTCCTTGGAAACAAGAAATAACATCAACTTTTAAATTCTATCAGTAGCGAGGTAATTATATGGCAAAAGAAGGCGATTCCATCCTTAGATTGGACATCGATGTCAGAAGCAAAACCGTCATTAGATCAAGCGTTCGTGGTGACAACACCATGCCTTTTAAATCTTTCTTCCTCCGCTATATGTCCGCTGAACCGTTCACCTCATTAGATGAAAATTTCACCTTCGAAGTGATTGATTCGTATATTAGCGCTAAAGAAAACCAAGTGGCCATTTTCCCATACGATGATAAGAATGGTGCATTGGTGTTTACATTTATCTGGATGAAAGAGAAACCGGATATGTTGTTCATCAACGTAACCGAGTTGAATTCAAAAGTTCTTGGTACATCCCTCCATTCAATCGATTCGTTGACCGGCTTATATGCCCGTTCACATATGGTTTCATTGATCAGTTCCCATATCAAGAAACATAAGCCTTTCAACAAATGTGGTTTCGTCCTCATTGACATCAATAACTTCAAACACATTAATGATTCTTATGGACATCAGGTTGGTGACCAATGTCTAAGGGCGTTTGCCTCTAAATTGCGAGAAACCACCAAAAACGGCATTGTCGGAAGATATGGCGGAGACGAATTCATCATATTTGTCGATGATACTAATGAACAGGATTTGGCTGAACTTGCCAAGAGTATCCTCACAACCGATGTCGTTGTTAAAGTTGGTCACAAAAACGTCGCCATCACATGCTGCTGCGGTATCAGCATAATGAATTATTCTGCAGCGGAGTTCGGAATCCTTTTGCAGCAAGCGGATAAATCGTTGAAACTCGCTAAAGGAAACGACAAGAAGGAAGCCTATATGGATTCTAAGCTCGTCGCCAAAATCAACTCCAAGGTCGCCATTACCGCAGATGTCGAAAGAGAAAAATCACATAAACCTAAATTATTTAAGGATGAGATTAAAGGCCTTAAAATAAAGTATGGCCTAATTGGGTTGCTACTGAGTCTGCTATTTGTTGGGATTGCCGCTTTCCTCGTCTATATTTTCTTCATTCTTTATCCAAAAGAGATTCATCAGATATATCTCGAGAAGCCTTTGCTCCACGCTTTTATTCACGGTACGGTCGGCATAGTTTTGTTCTTTGCCTTTTTAAGCGTTTTCTTCTCAATAAAGATTTCTTCTTCAAAAATCAAGGCGACTCAGAACAAATACTTGGATTCGTGGACTGGAGGCATCAATATCGATAGATTTTTAATCGACGCCCCAAGAATGGTCAGGAACAGCAAGCAATACGCCTTAGTGCAGTTCAACATCATCGGCTATAAGACGATCCTTGATTATATCGGCAAAGAGAAATCAGATTTACTCATCATCGGCGTCTATAACACGATCACGGGATGCCTAAATTCAAAAGAGGAACTTGCTGCAAGAAATTACGGAGATAGATTTGTCGCCATTATAAAAGGCGAGAACTATGATGAGATCGTTGAAAGGGTTAAAGATATCAAGACTAACGTTGAAACATATGTATCTTTAACGTATTCCATAACAATCAATGTCGTCATCGGCGTTTATTATCCAGAGAAAGAAATAGTGGATTTTGATTCCGCGATATCTCGCTCGGATTTAGCCTTATCTCATATTGATAGAGAATTCCTGATTCAGCCAATCATACGTTATCAGGATGAGATGTTACTCAAAGAAGTTTCTGAAACTGACTTCTTCAATAAGGCTAAGCGTGCGATGTACGACGGAAATTTCGGCGTTGTTTACCAAGGCAAGAAGGATTTGATCAAAAATGTCTGGACTGGATGCGAAGCCCTTCTAAGATGGAACGATCCTTCAAGCGGCGAATTTAGCGATGCGGAAATCATACCTTTGCTTGAAAAGAATGGATTAATCATTGATCTGGATATACTCGTGTTTAAAACCGCGATTGAAGATATGGCTAAAGTCAAGAAGAATGGATTGAAGGTCGTACCGATTTCCGTAAACGTATCCGCGAGGCATATGGCTAAATCCGATTGGCTTGATGATTACAAGAAGATTATCAAAGATAATGGGATTGATGCCGGATGTATAGAATTCGAATTCACAGAAGCTGCATTTAGAGCCTCAGAGAAGTCCGTTTCCGACTCAATTGAACAAATACATAAAATGGGCGCGAAAGTGGCTCTAGACGACTTTGGGAAGGGCTACAGCTCACTTAATGTATTAAGAACTCTTAAGTTTGATACAGTCAAGCTCGATGGTTCCTATTTCATGGGTCAAAACGGCCTAGATGATTCAACTAAGAAATTTATTAGGCATTTGGTTGATCTTTGTAAAGATCTAGGCAAGACGGTCGTATTTGAGAAGGTCGATTCTAGAGAGATAGCGGACGCATTGAAGTTGTGTGGTATCACCAATGTCCAGGGGTTCTTCTACTGTAAACCTCAGCCAATCGATGAGATGACTAAATTGCTCAAGAACGCAAATAAATAATCAAGAATTTGCCATCATATAATTGATGGCATTTTCTTTTGTTAGATATAAGCCTTTTGCTAAACTTGTACCGATTTTATTGCATATTTTCTTCACTTAAAAATTCATTTTCCCTGATGATGTTAAAATTTCTTTTATTTATTTTCTATATTAACGCACGTACGCATGCGTGCGCGAGTGTGTTAAATGCGAACGATATTCCGCATACGACACACGCATTTAAGGATAAACAAAGTGCCTATTTGAATTATATACGGTCGATTTGAAATTGTTGGTTTTCAATTTGTTAAAAAATCGGATCAGCGACATCACACATTAAACTATTTTTCGTAAATGTCTTTGGTTTGCATTTTATGTTTTTTTAAACAAGTGTTTGCCTAACAGTTCCATATCCCAACCACCCTTTATTTGAATATACTGAAACACTTTTCTTGCCGTGAATACACTCGCAGTTTATGTAAAACGGCATTTTCAAAAAACCATTTTGCAATTTAGGTATTTATTTTTTCGACTAACATTATTAAAATTTCAAATGGTTAGCAGATGGAAAATTTATCTAAATCTAAAAAAATCATATACGGAGTGTTGTTTGGTCTTGATGTTGCACTAACGATATTCTTTCTTGTGGTTTCCATTGTGATGTTGGCAACAATGCCTTCATCGGCGGATGTAATGCTTGGCAATTACCAAAAGAATTTTATTGGATGGTTTCAACAAAATCCAACATGGTTCTTAGTTATCGTTGTCATCCCTCTTATCCTTTTGTTCATCGTTAATATTGTTGTTCTTGTGAAATGCGTGAAATCAGGCAACACAAAAAAGAAAGTTGCTTTGAATGATCTCTCGGAAGAGGATAAGGCAAAACTTAGAGAGGCACTTATGAAAGACCTCTCTGGTGGAGATAAGAAAGAGTAAGGGCTTCGGCTCTTTTCTTTTGTGATGTACTTCTCATACGTGCATAAAATAAGCGCTTGCACTCGCGTATGCATAGGCGTATATTAATGTTGTCTCACTTCCGAAAGGATTATTGTCCAAGTGATTCTTAGGAGAGATAGACACTATCAATTAACAGCCAACCAGACTAGTGCAATAGCTGATAGGTTGTTCCATTCTTATCGCAAGAAAAGGAAATTAAAACAATGAAAAAAACAAAAATCATTCTTCCTGCAATTGCTCTCTTAGCAGTTTCAGGCATCGCATCAGTCACAGGAACCGTTGCATGGTTCTCTGCAAATAGAGCAGCTACCGTTACTGCCAGCTTCACAGCTACTGATTCTGAAGGTAACTTACAAGTCTTAGCAAAGAAAGGCGTCGGTACTACAACAACTGCTACTGCAGCAAGTACAACTAGCGCTGTCACCGTTGATGGTGTTCTTACCCATGGCTCTTATAATGCAAAAGCTGATGGTTCTGGTGAATTATATGTTGCTAACATCAGTGAACATACTTCTACTGTTGATGGTGATACAGCCACTTATGAAGTTACAGGTTATACTTCTAAAGGTGCTATCACTGGTAACACTGGAACAACCATTACTCCATCCGCTTATCCATGGATGGCAGGTACCACAAATGATGATAATAAGATTTGGTACGCAGTTTCTTGGACCGTTGATATCAGCTTAGCTCAAAATGGAAACAAGGATTCTACCAAGATGGTCTTCGTAGATTTCAACAAGACCGCGTTCTCTGATGCTAATGATGTTAACAATGGTTTCAGAGTTGCTTTAATGGATGGTGCTCATACCTACATTATCGGTAAAGATGATCAAAAGAATCACGTCACCGGCACGGCTAAGACAGATGTTGCTGCTTGGTCTACTGAATATCATCAATTTGCTGAAAACTACACTGCAGTCCAAGATAACGCTTCCAAGGCCGCATCTGAAGTTGTTGAAAAAGGCTTCTTATTCGAATTAAGCGGAACAGAAGCTAAAACTCTTACCTGCGTTGCATGGTATGAAGGCGAAGACACCAATGTTGTCAGCAATACTAACAATAAATTCAATGCTTCTGGTCTTACTTTAAGTTTCTATTGCAGACAAACAACCTTAGCTTAAGATCGATAATCTTTAAATCTAATTATTAACCTTTGAAAAACTCAAGGAGCCACGAGAATGTCCAATCTTATGGCTCCTTATTTATTTAGCTAATCCAATTCCGGTTTTTATAACTTTCTTTAAATTAAAGCCTGTACAATATAAAGCCTATCAATAGGGACTCGTGCCGCAGAGAAGGCGTCCGGCCATATATTTTTTATGGAAACAGAAGGAGTGTGCCATGAACATTAAAAATGGTCCGGCGTGATGCGGTTCCTTCCGCATGACCCGCAGAAAAGAATCGCCGTAGCTGGCCGAATCAAAGGTAACGGGGGAAAGCCTGGAATGCACGATGCACAATATCGGCGGGGTCCGATGCCTGAAACTGCTCAAAGGGTCCGTTCAACTCATAACTTACGCCATTTAATGATGGCGTTTTTCTTTTTGCCTTTAGCCACCAGATGTAGTATCGTAATGTTTAGCAGCTGCTTATTTATATAATAAATATGTTGCATTCAATCCTGGATTTGATATAGTAATGCCTGTAAAGAGCAAAACTAGAGGAATCTAGTGACGCAAAGCTAAAGGGTCTACCTTAGATAGCCAGCTGCCAGACGATCACCACGATAATAATAGGTGTTTGATAGGCGGCTATTTTTATTGGATGAGACAGTCATTGGACGGGAAAACTGATTCTGATCGCATTGCACAGCGAAAAGGATTGAGTATCCGTATATTTTGGTTTTAAGAACATTAAACATAATTCATGGTTGATTTAGAATACGTAAAAAAACGAAAAAAGAAAAAGATAGCCACTTATGCTAGTTCAATTGCAACTATTGGACTGCTTGCTTTGATCATCATTTCATTCTTAGGAAAGAAGATTGGTAATTTCACTATTGAAATGCAAAGACGCGGTACTGAACTTGCATTATCGACTGACAAATCTTTTGAAAGCCATACGACCTTTTTGTCTATTGACGACATTCCGACGCATTCAGGCTATTACTACGATGATATGTTAAATAGATTTACTGACGATACAATCGACTCGGTTGAATCTAATGACAAATTATATTATGAGACTGATCGCGATGGGACAAAGACTGGCACCTTCTTCTTTAAGTATACTTTTTATCTCAAAAATCTTGGAACTGACGATGCATTTTATTCCTCGTCGTTTGTAATTAAAGATATCGTTAGAGATGAGAATTTTAACTATGATTTATCCGACATTTTAAGAGTTCGCGTTTATAACAATGATGCAGATTCAGACGAACACACAAATACAATCTACGCCAAACAAAACATCAGCTATACCCACATCGATGAAAACGGACAGGAATCGTATGATTCTCCTGTTTGCATTGATAGAGATACAGGTGAGGTTATTGGCGGCTATGCAACTTCATTTAAAAGTGATTCTATTGTGTGCGAAGATGAAAAGACCCCTATTAAAACGGGCGAATGCAGACGTATAACTTTAGTCATGTGGCTAGAACTTTCTGATGAGCAAGCCGTTGGCGATATGCCAAAAAATACAAGTATGAAGTTGGTGTATAACCTAGAGGGCGCTCAATCATTCCAAAATCAAGATGAGGATTAATTGTGAAGAAAATTAACTTATTTCTCCCAACTTTAATTGCTACCGTTGCCTCGCTTTCTATAGCAAGTATCGGTGCTACCTACGCTTGGTATCAGTATCAAACTTTTGTTTCCATCAACCTCGGCGGAACATCAATTGATACAACCAAGTTATTTGAAATTGGTTTGGTTAGTGATGTGCAGCTTGATGTCGATAAGTATGGATTATCATATGAGAAAATTGGCGACAAGAATATCTATTGGGTTAATAGCGCCTCAACTGCCGGTGTTACGAATTATTATCTCGAAAGAAATGGTTATGGCACTGATCAATTAGAGGGAGTTACAAGCGGTAAATACACTACTGGTTCTTTGACTTCTGATGGAAAAGATGCTTTCTTCCTAAAAAAAGCACCTAACTCATTAGATAATTATTACCACCCTAATCCTGGTTATTACGACTACGCATCAAAACAAAACTATCTACATTTTGATTTTGCGTTCCGATTAACAGAAAAATCTCCTGAAGGTTCTTCAATTGTTGAAAATATCGGTGTTAGACTTTCTAATTTCGATTTCGAATCTTCGGAAGGAGAGTTGGCTAATGCTGTTAGACTTCACTTCTGTGATGAGGATAACCCAGAGTCTTCATTTATCTACAATCCAAGCAGTGTTGACGATGGACAAACAACAGTCGGCGGTGTCCTTGATTTAATCAATTCCGGCAACTACGACACCATTTATAGAAATGGCAGTCTTTATGAATATGCCTATGGCGAATACGAGACTCTTGTTTATAACGACGAAAAAACTACCGATGGTTCTGATGTCGATATATTTGACGCTGGCAATGGTAACAGTTTTGTTGCTAACCACTTAAATAATGCTTATGCGGTTAATCAAGAAGAGACTGTTTGGTCAACGTGCGATTACCTTGGTGCTAAGACGGTTATCTCTAAAGAAAGAAGAATCGCTTCTAGCGGTGCTGATGGTATTGCGTATTTTTCCATGGACATTTACCTTGAAGGGTGGTCGGAAGTATTCATCAATAAGGAAATGGATCACTACTTCAAATGCAATATAGGGTTTGAAAGTATATGAACTACAAGAAGATTATACCTATTGCCTTAGTTGCCATTTCTTGCTCATTACTTGCTTCTGTCGGCATGTCTGTAGCTTGGTATAGTAATGGTTCATATTTGCGTCTTTCTAACGTTGAAGTCTCATTGATGTCTGAGCCTGAATTAGGTTTAGGCCTGACATATAGTGACAATAAAAACGATTACCATTTTGGTGAGTTTCCTTACGATGAACTCCCTAAGATGAAAAGTGGTTATTCGGATGTCTACGAAGAAGGACAAGAGTCTGATATCAACGGATTTGTTCCGGTTTCGGCGATGTTTTCTAAGGAATGGATTGGCAAAAACGATGAAAACGGTTTAATTGATCCAATTTTCTATCAAAATTACAAACACGGATTAATCATTGACACCAAGACATACCAAAAGACTTCTGCAGCAATCTCTGGATTCTATTCCGTACCGATGTATCTTTATTGCGATAGAGATATGTACGTCTCGATTGATAGTAAAACAACGGGATTTGCGGTTGACGAAAAGAAAAACCTTGAGACGGCCAAAGAGCTTCATGAAAAAGATGATAAGTACTCGGTTGATGAATACGTTAAAGCCTTAGCGGGCGTTGTCAACTCTTTAAGATTCTCGATTTACGATTGCGAAACCTATAAATATTGGATAATTGACCCCTATAAAGGTGATACAACTACATATTATGGTGGCACTCTGGATTTAGATGGCAGCGGATCGTTCGATACATACTACGATTCCGACAATAAGATTTTCAAAGAATTCTTATTTGGAGAGTATCAAGACCCAGAGAATATTGTATATACGGATGAACCAATAGAAGATACGACAACCACATTTAACGCTTTCTCAGCTAACCATGTACAAGGTGCCCAAACTGTTGATATGGATTACTACTTATCCAACAACCTTATCGCTAAAGAAGAAAGCTATACACCGGAAGAACTATCAAAAGGAGATATGATTGCGATGAAAAATCATGTCCCACATAGAATTGTCTTATCTATTTACATCGAAGGATGGGATAGAGATAATACATCTGTATCGGCAATGGGATCGTTCTTCTCTTCGATTAAGTTTAAACTTACAAGACAAAATTTTGATGCATCTGAGAATGATATTGCGAGCAGTTCTCAGAATGAATAAAGGAGAAACCTATGAGTGATTACTTTACATACTTGTCAGAAGTAGTGGAAGCTTTCTGGAAAAACTTCTGCACCTTCATGTATGACACATTTGTCACACCTTGGTCAAAGGTTGGTGGCAATTTCCAACACTACCACACAATCTTCTACACTTACTATCAGAGTTTCGGATTTTGGGGTTGGTTTTTCTTCATTTTATTCGCACTTTTGTTACTCGCAGCAGTAGGCGGTTTGGTATTTCTTATTGTTATAGGCCTTAGAAAATATGTTAAGTTCTACAGGAAAGAACTTGATAAAGATGCTCTTAGAGAACAGGTAGATAGACTCAATTATGAACTCTATCAAGCCGTTGCAGAGAAAGATAGAATTCTTGGACTGCAAGTTAATGCGCTTGGCTTAAAGAACCCAGAATTAGATAAGAAGAATGCTCAGGATGTCGTTGATGAAGTTTCATCAAGATTCCCTAAACTTACATGGGTTGACCATCAATATGCGGATTTCGACGCAACAATTCCTGATATCCCAGATTTCACATTGGAGGAATTGTGCAATAGATTTAGATTATTCGCGGCCTCTCAGTTACATCTTTATTATACAGTAGATACAATTAGACAACTGTTTGCAGGTATGGCTACCTCCAAATTGATGATTCTTGAAGGTATTTCCGGTACAGGTAAAACTTCCATGGCGTATGCTTTGGGTAAATTCTTCCAATACGACGCGAATATCTGCTCGGTTCAGCCTTCTTGGAAAGATAGATCAGAACTTATCGGTTACTACAACGAATTCACCAAGAAATTCAATGAAACCGAATTCTTACGTGCTTTATATACAGCAACATACCGTAAAGATATCAACATCATCGTCCTCGATGAAATGAACTTGGCACGTATCGAATACTACTTCGCAGAATTCTTATCCGTCATGGAAATGCCTAACATCAATGAATGGAACATTGAATTAATCAACACCTATTCAAATGATGATCCTAAGAACGTCCATAACGGCAAAATGTTAATCCCTCAGAATGTTCAGTTCTTCGGTACCGCTAACAACGATGACTCCACATTCACAATCTCAGATAAGGTCTATGACCGTGCTATATCCTTATTCTTTGATAATAAAGGTATTGCCTTTGATGCTGAATTCACTGATCCAGTCAAATTATCATATGATCAATTCCATCAATTATGCATTAATGCATGGAATGACTATCCAATATCTGATGCAATTTTAGATAAATTCGGTGAGCTTGATAACTTTGTTATCGCTAAATTCAAACTTGCGTTTGGTAACCGTATTTTGAAACAGATGAAATCATTTGTTCCAGCCTATGTTGCGTGCGGTGGCACTGAAATCGACGCAGTCGACTTCATCTTCACCAACAAGATTCTCAAGAAGTTCGAGTCATTGAATGTCGCATTCTTGAGAGACGAATTGGGCGAACTCAACCTTAAACTTGATGAATTATTTGGTGAAGGTACATTCAAGATGGCCCACAAATACATCAATAACTTGCTGAAGATGTCAGCTTAATTAATCTACAAATCGTTTTATGCAAAAAAAGAAGAAAATCGAAAACTTAAACAATTCGACCGCTACCAGAAATGGGGCGGATTCTTCTCTTTCGGGCGCGCACACAGGCACAGGCAAGGGAACTAAGAAATCCAAAGTCAGCAGAAAAGAATTAGAGAAGCTCTCAAGAAAACCAAAAACCGCCAAAGAGGAGAAAGTGTCGCTTTCAGAAGAAGGCTTCCTTGAAATCGCCAAGGAACTAAAACCTCAGAAAGAGGATATTTTCGATGCAGGCAAAATTGAATTTGGAGAGGATAAAGTCTTAAAAGAAGAAGCTGATGAATCACCAGTTGATACTCCAATCGATGAGAATGCTTCAGATATCGCTAGATTGGCTGAATTGGCTCTTCAAGATGAGAAGAGAGTTGAAGAACAAGAAGCGGAAGCCGAGAAAGAACGTATCGAAAAAGAAGAACAGGCCAAGGTACTTAAAGAAGAACAAGAAAGATTGGCAGAGGAACAGGAAGAAATCGATAGAGAAGCCGCAGACGACACTCCTAAATCGGATAGAGTTCCTCCAAAAGAAGTTCCATCCCCTGAGACAATCACAAAGAAAGACGAAGATTTATTTGACTACGATTCAAAGAATAAGATCCTTGAAAATGTCATCAAATCCGCAGTCTTAGAAGATGAGGATTTAGATCGTTTATCAAAACTCCTTGGCAATGGAAATTCTGTCCATACTCTAAGATTATCTCGCCATGAGACCGGATCATTCGATATGGCGTGGGTTAAAGCGGTAGAAGACGCAATCCCTGCCATCGATGAAATTCTCAAGAATCCTAGAATCAACACTAAAGTGGTTACAGATATCGTTCCGGTTGAACTCGCAAAGAAGACTGGATCGGAATCAGTTAAACACTTAGCGTCCCACACTCAGTATGTTAAAGACATCGATGAGAATGGTAACGTTATCCCGTCGAAGATCCTTAATATCGGTTCCGATGACGAATATATCACATATGAAAATAGATTCGTCGCAACGGTAATTAGACGCCTAGTCCTCTTTATCGAAAAGAGATATGACTTCATCGTCAAATATTCCGAATTAAAAGATTATGACATCCTCTATATCAAGAACCATTCCGATGTTAACGGATTGGCAGTGGATGTTGAATCTAAAGTGGTGGTATCACGCCCATCCGGCAAAGGTGCTGCTGACGGAGAGGATAACGCTTCCTTGATGAAGCGTATCAACCTCATGAGAAGGTACGCTAAATTCTTCTATTCATCTGATTTCATGAAGAGATTCAAGAATGAGAAGAATGTTCGTGCTCCAATCATGCAGACTAACATCATTAGGAAAAACCCTAAATACCATAAGGTTTATAACCTCTATCGTTTCATGGAGATGTATAGAGCCTTAGGCGTAGAATTCACGGTAAAAGAAGACTACTACCTCCCAGAACAAGCGGATTTAGATACAATCAACAATTTGACAGTGGCTAACTTTCTTGCCGCTAGAGCAAAACCATCAGAAAAAGACAAAGTCAGTAAAGTAGAGGTTAAGAATCCTGAGGTTTTAACAACCGTCGATGATGATATCTTCACATTCTTCCCGACTGGAGAATATCCTGAGTACGTTAGAGTGGACGAAGAGTATCTCAGATGGAAAGAAAGAAACACCAAGGACCTTAAAGAAGACCCGAATGAGCTTGAAAAAGCCTATAGAGGCAATGACTATCTTAGAAAAGCAAAGGCAGAGAAGGAACGCGCTAGACGCGAAGCCCTTAAGGCAAGACGTGAGAAAGAACGTCAGGAATTCCTAGAAGAGCAAGAGAGACTCAAAGCCGAGAAAGAGGCCGAGAGAATCCGCCAAGAGAAACTCGCCAAGGAAAGAGAAGAAGCCAAGGCTCTCGTTGAGCTTGAGGCCGCTAGAGAAGCCGTTAGACAGGCCGCTAGAGAAGAAGACGAGGACTTATTGCTTGCAATAGTCACACCAGTTGAAATTACAATCACAGGCGATACCGAAATCGTTGCTAAGACAACATATGCGCAGCTCGAATCAACGGTAGAATTCTATATTGCTGATCCATCACTTGTTTGGTCATCATCCAATGAGGAAATCGCAACCGTTGACCAAACCGGATATGTTTCCGGTTGGAAGGAGGGCGATGTTGTCATTAGGGCAACATCGGTTGAGGACCCATCATGCTATACGGATTACGAGATGCATGTTTATCCAAGGCCTCCGATCACTGTCAGTTTCCCAACAATCGACAAGATTCTTGTTACTAAAGAGGCAACGCTTACCCCAGTTGTTAGAAACGCAGATGATTTATCGGTCATCTGGCATTCTTCCAATGAGGCAGTTGCTACGGTTATAGACGGTGTAGTCCATGCTTATTCTGCAGGCAATGTCGTCATCACCGCTTTCTCGTCCGAGGATCCAACAAAATCACACTCAATCTGCATCCACCCATTAGATGGCATTGAATTAAGTGGAGAATCTCATTCAATAGTTTCAAGAAGAACAACTCTTCAGTTGAACGCATTCTCTAATGTTTCAGCAGACGACATGATTCTGTTCTTCTCGAGCGACGAAAATATCGCAACGGTTGATCAGAATGGACACGTTGAAGGCGTCTCATGGGACGGAGGAGAAGTCGAAATCAAAGTCATCTCCACAGTTGACCCAACAATTTCAAATACATATAAGGTTACAGTCTTGCCTAAACCTATCGTCAGTGTTACGCTCGAAGGCGATTCAAGAGTGTTCCTCTCTAGACCAAATCAATTGATTGGCACAGTCATCAACGCGATGGTCAATGATGTCACATGGACATCGTCTGACGAAAGCGTTGCTACAGTTGTAGACGGGGTTGTTACCGGCGTTTCAATCGGCAGTGCAACCATCACTTGCAGGTCAAATGAAGAGACCGATAAGTTCGCAACACTCGATATCGAGGTTAAAGAAGCAATCATCATTGCAGAGCATAAAGATTCCCTCATCGCTGATTTAACAATGAAGTTAGAGGCCATCTCTAATGTCAGCGACGATGACACAATCATTTGGGTATCATCTGATGAATCTGTTGCAACGGTTGATAATAACGGCATAGTTACTGGCGTTAAAGAAGGAGACGCAACAATCAGCGCTTCATCTTCTAAAGAACCAGAATTGTTCCAAGAATTCACTTTACATATCACTCCAGCAATCGCAGTCACGTTAAGCGGTTCAAATGTTGCCCTCACAACGAAGACCATTGCTACTTCAGTTGAGGTTTTGAATGCTGAAGATTATTCAGTTACATATAAATCATCCGACGAAAATATCGCTACAGTTGATGAAAACGGCGTTGTCACAACGCTATCAGCTGGCGTTGTAATGATTAGCGCAACCAGCGTTCAGGACCCTACAAAGAACAGCGAAATCGAAATTACTATCAGAGATGGTATCGAACTTTCGACACCAGTTGTTGCTATTCGCGCCGGAAAGACAACGGTTTGGAGTGCAATCTCAAATGTTGCTGAAGATGACGTAATCGTTTGGTCAACAGACGATGAATCTATTGCAACAGTTGATAGTAACGGCACAATCACTGGCGTCAGCGATGGCAAGGCTACAATTTATGCAACCTCCTCAACTGACGACACGCTTTATGCAACCGGCGTTATTGAAATTAGATCCGATATCGCAATCGAAATCGATGGACCAGCTAAAATCATCAAGTCTAGAACGGCTAAGTATGAGGCAATTTTGTTAAATGCCGATAATTCTGCGGTTATTTGGTCAACATCTGATGACGGCATCATCACAATCGATGAAAATGGCGTTGCTACCGCACTTCAAGTAGGCGATGCCGATATAATGGTACAAAGCGCTGAAGATAGCGAGAAGACATCTTCAATCCGTATCAGCGTCAAGGAAGGCGTTGAATTGAATTATGTAGAAACATCGCTTATTTCTAACAAGACGACATTGACGCTAAATGCAATCACAAACGTCTCTGATGATGACACAATCGTCTGGACTTCATCTAACGACAGTATTGCAACTGTTGATAATGGTGTCGTCACCGGAATCGATAAACTTGGTGGAGATGTGGTTATTAGAGCGTCTTCATCTAACGATCCAGAACTATATAAAGAAGTCAATATCCATGTAGAACCTATGCCAATTGTTGGCATTAATATCATCGGTTCTAATAGAGCAATCCCTGGCAAGGCAATTCAGTTGGCGGCAGAGGTTGAACGTGCAGATGATCCAAGCGTCGTCTGGACAACATCCGATGAGAACATCGCAACGGTTGACGAGAATGGCTTAGTCACTCCGATCGCTGTAGGCAAAGTTCTGATCTCGGCTACATCGGTTGAACAGAACGATAAATGCGCAACATTTGAAGTCAATGTCTATGAAGGCATTGTCTTTGATACATATAAGGAATCACTTGTCGTTGGCAAACCTGAGCAATTCGGAGCCATGTCTAATGTTTCAGAGGATGATGTAGTTGCCTATTCATCATCCGATGAGAATATCGCAACGGTTGACGAGAAAGGCGTTGTAACCGGAATTAATGCTGGAACTGTTACGATTACTGCTTCCTCCAAAACCGATTCAACATTCTTTGTTGATCGCGAAATAAGCGTTAAACCTGACGTTTCTATCGAAATTGTTGGTCAAAATAATTATGTCATTGGACAGAAAGTTCAGCTTACTGCCAATGTCTTGCACGCAATAGACACAAGCGCTACTTGGTCATCAAGTAACGAATTCGTCGCTAAAGTCGATTCCGAAGGATTGCTTACGGTTCTTGCGGCAGGCACAACCGTTATTTCAGCTAGATCCGTAGAGGATATGAGAAAACTCGCCACGCTTGAAATCACCGTCATTGATGGAATCGCGTTCCTTGATGATTGTGATGAAGTGTTCATCGGCAAGAGCGTCGAACTCTCCGCTAAGAGTAACCTCGAGAATGACTCAATCATTTGGTCGTCATCGGATGAGGCAATCGCCACAATCGATGAGAACGGACTTCTAACCGGAACAGGACTTGGTGAGGTCACCATTAAGGCAACCTCAACCACAGATGAGAATGTTTATAGTGAACGCAAGATAGATGTTGTGCCAAGAGCTCCAATCGAAGTTGAAGTTTATGGTACAGATAGACTTTTCGTCGGCAAAGATTCGCAATTCAGCGTATATGTCACTAACGCAGATGACCCTTCGGTCACTTGGGGCTCGTCTAGTGAGGATGTTGCAACAGTATCCTCGGATGGACTTGTACACGGCGTATCCGCAGGAGATGTCACGATTCTTGTCACATCAATTGAGGATCCAACAAAGTCGGCATCCCTTACTTTAACAATATCCGACGGTCTCACGCTCGAAGCTGATGAGATTGAGGTCATTGCAAAGGATGATGTTGTTTGGAGCGCAATATCAAGTGTTGCTCCAGATGACACAGTCACTTGGACATCAAGCGATGAAACAATCGCAACGGTTAGAGAAGGCATGATTACCGGTGTAACTGAGGGCGTTACAACAATAACAGCAACATCCAACACCGACCCTGCTATCTCTATTTCTAAAGAAATCACGGTCCTTCCTAGACCTGCAACAATTCTTACAATCGGTGAACTTTCTTCAGTGGTCATGGATGGCAATGCAACGATTCCATTTACCATTGAAAACGCTAAAGATAAAACCGTCAGATGGACGTCCTCTGATGAATCCGTAATACGTGTTGATGATGCCGGAACATTAACCGGCGTTGCCATTGGAAGCGCTGAAATCACTGTCACATCAGTCGAGGATCCTACAAAATCAGCAACTACAAGTGTGGCATGTATTGAAAAGGTCATTGTCACGTCTGAGGAAGATACCTTTAGAGTTAAGGAAACCATCGCACTCACGGGCGTCTCTAATTTAGGAGATGAAGATACGCTTGTTTGGACAACTTCTGATGTCAATATCGCTACAGTTTCTCCAAATGGAGAGGTGTTAGGCATTGGAGAAGGGGAAGCAATAATTACTGCGACCTCAACTTTAGATCCAACGGCTTCCGCTTCTAAGACGGTAACAGTGCTTCCTAAACTGAATATCATCTTCACAACTTCAACTCCTGCGACAAATATCACCGCAGGAAAACAGTTCACTATCTCAACCCATATTGAGAATGCTAAAGATGAGAGCCTCACTTGGACAACAACTGATGAGAAGGTTGCAACAGTTGAGAACGGGCTTGTCACTGGCGTATCTAGAGGCAACGCAACAATCACTGCATCAGTCAATGAAGACCCGGATAAGACTATAACGGTCAACGTTTCAGTCAAAGGCGGCATCATCATCGCTCCTGGTGTCCGCGAGGTTAAGGTTGGACAAACCCTTATACTTTCCGCAAAATCAACCGTCGGTATTGGCGATAAGATCGTTTGGGAAACAAGCGATGAGGAAATCGCCTTCATGACGGGCGAGGTTGTCTGCCCAGTGAAACCAGGCGTAATTACTGTAACTGCAACATCGAGTATCAATTCGTTGGTACATTCCTCGGTTGAGGTCACAGTGCATGAGAAGACCTACACCCTTAAGAAGACTGTTGTTAAGAGCGATAGAGTCCTTACGCTTGATGACATCAAGACCAATAAACAAGGACGCGTTGTCTCGACCTTCAAGAGAGAGACAATCGTTGAAGAACTCGTCGAGGACGATGGCATCACCGTTGTTGATGGTACAAAAGCCTCTAGCCTCAAGGATGAAGAGGCAAAAGACGAGAATAAATAATATTTAATAAGAGGATTAATAATGGCAGAAGAAAAAGAAGCGAAAAAACCTCTATGGAGGAGAATAACCGATTGGGTCATGACGGGAATCGTTGTGGTTTTAGTCGGCTTCTTTGCTGCCTTTATGATCAATGGACAGGTAACTAAGAATAAGAATTACGGAGTTAACATGTTCCTGGGAACCGCAACACTCGTAGTTCAGACTGATTCCATGGAACCTTTATATCCTGTAGGTTCCGCCATATTCGTCAAGGATACTGAGCCATCTGATATCAAAATAGACGATGATGTCACATTCTATTATCAGTCTTGGGGATTGGTGGTAACTCATCGAGTCTCTAATATTGAATATAGACAGGATGAAGGAAAATATTACTTCACGGTTCATGGCATCAACACCGATTCTGAACAGTGCGCAGGAACAAATGGCGGTCAAAGAGACTGCACAGATCAAACCCAAACGTTTTCAGAGGATTACCTCATCGGAAGGGTTTCAGGGAAATCCGTGGCCTTTGGCAAGATTTATAAGTTCTTCACGACGATTTGGGGTTTGATAATTCTTCTAGCCATCCCAGCCACTTATTTAATCACCACTAGCGTAATCGATATTGTCAAAGCCGTGAAAAGCGATGAAGATGACATGACATCTAAACCATCGGGTGAAGCTAGCGGGATGGAAGGGCTGAGTCCTGAAGACATCGCAAGATTAAAAGAGGAGATGCTCAACGAAATGATTGAGCAAAAACAGCAAGAGCTCTTGAATAAAGAGGGAAAGGAAGTCAAGAAAGATGAATAAAAGAGCAAAAATATTAATTTCCTTAGCAGCGACATCCGTCGCGCTTGGCATCGCAATCGCCATATTGTTCCCAATTTTGATTTTCGGGAATGATTCAATCGGATTGAACCCAACAAGCAACACCATATTCGTTGTTGCGCTCGTTGTTTGCGTTTCTTTTTCGACCATCTTCATTGCTGTCACTGTAAGGGAAATCCAAAACGAGAACGGTTCGTTAAACGAGAACTTGTATAACTTAGGTAAGAGAATCTCTTTCTACAACTTGGATACCTTCACAAAAGCCGTATCTGTCGTATATAAGAGAAAAGCGGATAAGAGCTATGTCATTTCTTATTCCCCTATTAAAACCGATATCATCTATGAATCGTTCCAGGCGGACCAGGTCAGAACTTTTTATGGTTTAATCGCCGATAAGTTCATCGCTTATTTCTCCGTTCCAGAGATGGTTAAGGCTAGAGCCTCATACTGCTTCGATAAGAATTCGTTCTTCATCTATTTTGTAGGCGATGAAAATCTTCTTAACCAAATCACTAACGATTTCGAGGCGATGACATTCGATCTCGCTAAAGAGAATGACATCCGTTTATTTGTTCAGCCATATTTCGGAATTGTCAAAGGAAGCAAAGAAATCTCGGTTTTCCAGGCGATTGATAACGCGTCTGCTGCCCGTAAGAGCGGTGAATCCAAGTACATTTCAAAGAGCTATTACAGCGAAAAGAAAGATAACACATCGTTTGAGAATGAGCTCGACAAGATTCTCGATGCTTTAAAGAACGACGAATTCATCGTTTACTATCAGCCAAAATTCAACCTTGCCCATAAGCAATTCGTCGGACTTGAAGCTCTTGTGAGATGGAATTCGCCTGAACACGGACTTGTCTCACCTGCTAAGTTCATTGACTTCGCAGAAAACTCCAATATCATTCATGAACTTGATATTTATATCTTAGATAAGGTTTGCAGGGATATCGCAGACTGGAAGAGAAGAGGAAAGAAGATTCTTCCTGTTTCTGTAAACTTCTCGGTCTATGAGTTATTCATCCCAACCTTTATTTCAGATGTTGAGAAGACAATCGAGAACTATGGCGTTAACCCAATGCTTATCGAAGCAGAAGTTACCGAAACCGTCAGATTCAATATCTCATCATCGCTTTACATTCAGTCCGTCCTCAGAAAGATTAGAGAAATGGGTATCAAGATTCTTCTTGATGACTTCGGTTCCCACGCCTCATCATTCAACACGTTAAAGGAACTCCCTATCGACATTATCAAGATCGATAAGTCATTGGTCGATGGAATTGCGGTGGATTATAAATCGAAGGAAATAGTCAAGGCGGTCATCACGATGGCTAAGACTATGAACCTCGGCATCATCGCTGAAGGCGTTGATAAGGAAGAACAGGTTAAGATTCTCTCTGAATCAAGATGTGACGAAATCCAGGGATACTATTACAGTAAGCCAATCCCTAAGAAAGACTTAGAGAAATTCCTCTCAGTCAACCCATTCGAGAGCAAGGAGGTCTTGTAATATGATTCTTATTATCGGATCAACATATGATGACGTTATTTATTTCGATTCCAAATTGAGAAATAAGACGGAAGAAAAGTCTTTTGGCACAGTCAAGGTTTTCTCAGGAGACGCGTTCTCACAACGTGTAGTTGTGGCATATGGCGCTTCAACTAGTTACATGATGTCCGCCGCAACAAGCTATTTGGCGGATAAGTATTCGGTCATCTTGGTCATCAACGTTGGCAAATGTTTCTCATATAGCGATTCGCTCAAAGTCGGAGATGTTGTCATCTCTGAATCGATTCACATTTGCGATGTAGACCAAAGGGCAATTGAACCCCGTGTCAAAGTTGGGCAGATTCCTGGAATGCCAGAATACTTCAATGTTTCCAATTATTTAATCAATCTCACTCTTACAACCGCTGAAAAGCTGTCATTAATCGACGTTAAAGGAGTGACATTCTTCTCTAGCGACGTCATCTATAACAACGCGGAGCAGATAAAGGACATCACATCCGGACAATATGTCTTAGGAGTTTCAAAGAACGTTGTCTTTGACTCTGAAAGTGGGGCTATCGCGGTTGCGACCCATTTGGTTGACGTACCATCCCTCTGTATCAAAGTCGTTGCATCACCATTCACGGAGAAAGTCGGCACTTCCAATCTAGTGGATGTCATGCATGCATATGCACGAGTCGGAAGGCTTATCGTCGCGTTGATTGGCGAAATCTCAAGAAACGACACAATCGCTGCATAAAATGGATAAAGTAGAAAAACAACTTAGCCATGATCAAGTGTTCGACGGAACGCTTCTTCATGTCTATAAAGACAAAGTGCTTTGTCCAAATGGGAACGAATCGACCCGCGAATACATAATGCATCAAGGCGCATCAGCTGTGCTCGCTTTCCTTCCTGATGGCAAAATCATCATGGAGAAGCAGTTCAGATACCCATTTCACAAAGATGTGTATGAGGTACCCGCCGGAAAGCTAGACCCAAATGAATCTAGCGAAATCTGTGCAATCCGCGAACTTGAGGAAGAAACGGGATGGCACGCAAACACGATTGAATATTATGGTGCGGTATACCCTTCTATTGCCTACACAAATGAAGTGATTCATCTATACGTTGCAAAAGATTTGGTCAAAACCAAACAGCATCTGGATAAAGATGAGACTCTTGAAGTCCTCTATATGAATCTGGATGATGTGGTGGAGATGATTAAAAACGATGAAATTAGGGATTCTAAGACCATTGCGATAATCTCAAGATACGTCCTCAAAAACAATTAAGACAGAACAATGCCACCGATTTATTAACGGTGGCGTTTTTCTTTTGCCAAAATCCATCATTTAGCAAACAAAAGAGCCATTTTGAACCAATTATGGATGATAATTGATTAATGCTTGTAGTTATGAGGAAATGACTTCAAAACGCTTCTTTTCGATGATGTTCATTATTAAAACTTGGATAAAAAAAGAGATGGACGAATCCATCTCTGATTTATCTTGAACTTCGCTTATTTGTTGAGGTTGTAGAATGCTGCAAGTCCTGGGTACTCTGCATCATCACCAAGTTCTTCCTCAATTCTGAGGAGCTGGTTGTACTTAGCGATTCTGTCTGTACGTGACATGGAACCTGTCTTGATCTGGCCAGCATTTAACGCAACTGCTAAATCAGCGATTGTTGTGTCTTCTGTTTCACCTGATCTATGGGAGACAACACAAGTGTAGCCTGCTCTCATAGCCTTCTGGCATGTGTCGAGAGTTTCAGTTAAGGAGCCGATCTGGTTGACCTTGATAAGAACTGAGTTGGCGCATCCTTCTTTGATGCCTTTTGCAACATAGATCTTGTTTGTGACGAAGAGGTCATCGCCGACGAGCTGGACTTTCTTGCCAAGTCTCGCTGTGAGCTTTGCCCAACCTTCCCAGTCGTTTTCTGAGAGGCCGTCTTCGATTGTGATAAGAGGATATTTCTCAACGAATGAAGCGAGCATGTCGATCATTTCGTCTGATGTCTTCAATCCTGTGCCTGATCTCTTGAGGTTATACATGTGAGTTGCGTCATCATAGAATTCTGAAGATGCAACGTCCATGCCGAGCATGATGCCCTCTGGTCCTGCTTTGTAGCCTGCTGCTTCGATTGCTTCGACTAAGACCTGAAGAGGTTCTTCGTTATCTTTCATTCCGTTTGGAGCGAATCCGCCTTCGTCACCGACTGCAGTGATATCGCCTCTCTTCTTGAGGATCTTCTTAAGTGCTTCGAATGTTTCAGCACCCATCTGGAGAGCCTGTGAGAATGTCTTAGCACCGACTGGCATGATCATGTATTCCTGGAAATCGCATGATGAGTCTGCGTGTTTACCGCCATTGATGACGTTCATCATAGGAACTGGTAACTGTTTTGCGTTAGGTCCACCAAGGTAACGGTATAATGGCTGTCCAAGGTAGTCTGCTGCAGCTTTAGCAACTGCGAGTGAGACTGCGAGGATTGCGTTTGCGCCTAATTTTGATTTTGTTGGTGTTCCGTCGAGCTCGAGCATCTTGTTGTCGATTGTGACCTGCTCTAAGACATTGTAGCCTTCAAGGGCTGGAGCAATGATTTCGTTAACGTTCTTGACGGCTGTTAATGTTCCTTTGCCGTTATAGACTTTCTTATCTCCATCACGGAGTTCGAGAGCTTCTCTTTCGCCTGTAGAAGCGCCGCTTGGGACTGCTGCTCTACCGAAAGCACCTGATTCAGTTGTAACTTCAACTTCAACAGTTGGGTTTCCACGAGAGTCGATGATTTGACGTGCGTGGACATCTGTAATGAATGGCATGTTTACTTATTTCTCCTTGTAATTTTTGAAAAACAAACATGCTTACTCAACGTAAGCACTAGGATTATAAGACAAAATGTAATCAATAACAAAGGTATTGATATTTATATCGCTTACATTTTACTGAATTGTTCAATCCGATTTGTTCAATATATAATATGAACACATTATGTTAAATGATTGGAATCCGTTATTCAGCGCTATAAAAGAAAAAGAATACAGCAAGAGTTTGCATGCATTCTTAGATGAAGAATATCAGACAAAGGCAATATATCCTCCTCGTGATATGGTGTTTCAGGCTTTCAAACTTACATCTCCAAAAAATCTGAAGGTTGTCATTATTGGCCAGGATCCATACCACAATCCGGGACAGGCGATGGGTCTATCATTCTCCGTTCCTAGAGGTTTTAATCCGCCACCGTCGCTTATAAATATCTATAAAGAAATACAAGATGATGAGCGTGTTGTTATGAATTTTGATAATGGCGATTTAACTCCGTGGGCTGAGCAAGGCGTTCTTTTGCTCAACGCTTATCTAACGGTTGTAGAGAATGCCCCACTAAGCCACAAAAGAGCGGAATACGATTCTTTTATCAAAGATACCCTTTCGTACATTGAGACATTGGACCAACCAATTGTCTATATGCTCTGGGGCGGTTTTGCCAAAAAATACGCTAAATTTGTCAATAATCCGAAACACGTTGTTTTAATGGCCGCCCATCCTTCGCCATTATCAGCAAACCAAGGTGGCTGGTTTAAAAAACATTTATTTAGCCAATGTGATAAATATTTGACCGACAACGGGGTTAAAGCGATTGACTGGCAAATAAAGTAGGCTACAATTTTATACAACCGGAGCTGACCGATATCGTCGGCTGAGAGGAGTCTTGAGCAGACTCGACGGCACCTGATCCAGGTAATGCTGGCGGAGGTAGTGGGACAATTTAATTTGTCGTGGTGCCTCCCTGTTAATAGGAGGTATTTTTTATGGAAGAAACAAATCAGGCAAAACAAAGTAAGAGCACTTCCCTGACCATTTGGGGAAATATCGCCGCAGTGGTGTTTGCTATTGCGGGAGTTTTGTTCACTTTAGCACCGTTATTCACGGTAGAACTAAAGTGGTACGAAGGTGAAACAAAGGTGAAAGATTGGATTGCAATCAATCTTATTTCATCATTTAGCGGTCCTTATGCGGATAAGTCATGGAACTGGACAATCATTACTTTGCTGGTTCTTATTGGGTTTGGAATAGTGCTTGGAAGGTTGAGTTTGCTCTTTAGGGACAAAGAAAAAGTCTCTGATGGATTAAAAATTGGAGCAGTGTTCTCTTACGTTCTTGCAATCTGCATGGTTTTTGTTTCAAAAGAAGCGTTCAATTCAATCATGCAATACAACATCGAGAACTATAATGGCGTTGAAGCTAACTGGGGTTTTGCGGTGAGCATTGCGATGCTGTCATTCGCATCAGTTGCCGAATTAAGTACAACTGAATCCGCAAAGAAAACATCAACTCAGTCCATTGCGGAAGACGCTATTCTAATCGCTGTCGCATTCGTTTTGAATTTTATCAAATTGTTCTCTATGCCAACTGGAGGATCTGTCAATTTCCAGATGTTTCCTCTTTTCATTATCGCGTTGAGACACGGACCTGCTAAAGGTCTCTTCGCAAGTGGTATTGTCTATGGTCTACTCACATGCATTACAGATGGCTATGGATTATATACATTCCCATTTGATTATTTCATCGGATTTGGATCGGTTGCCGTTATCGGATTCTTTAGCAAATTCATATTAAACGGAAAAGACAACTATAATCTCAAAGGTGAATTGTTCATCTTTATCGCATGTTTTTTGGCAACGGTCATCAGATTCGTCGGTGGATGCACCTCTTCTATGGTCCTATATGGCTATACTATAGGCGCCTCGGCCATATACAACGTTGGATATGTCGGAATCTCAGGACTTATCTCAACAGCTGCTTTGATGGCGTTATATGGACCGCTTCTTAAAGTTAACAAACAGTTTCCGGTAAAATAAGTAACTGAAATATAGTCAGGCATCCATTAATCTTGCACCAAATTTGATGTTGAGTTTGTTAATGGATGCTTTTTGTTTATAATTGCTAGCATGAAAAAGGTAATCAACGTTCTTGTCATATTAATCAATCTGTTCTTATTCGCTTGTACGATGAGTATAACGATTTCATATTTCTTCGGCGGCGGAGAAGGAAACATGGAAGTGTTGGGTGTTGAGTGTTTCGATTACTTTACGATCGATTCTAATATCATCTGTGGTTTGGGCTCATTGCTATACCTTGTTTACTACATCATTTATTTGGTTAAGGGAAAAGAGATCCCCAACTGGGTTAATTGGGTTAAAGTGGCGGTTACCAGTGCGATTCTTGTGACATTCCTAACTTGCGTTTTATTCCTTGGGCCAACGCAAGGTTACGATAAAGTCTTCCTTGGTAGAAATGTTTTCTTGCATGGCGTTAATCCAGTCCTGGCTTTCGTCACATTCTGCTTCTTAGAAAAGGGTGTGTTACCGAAAAAAACATGCCTATTTGGTATTGTTCCAACGTTCATATATTCAATCGTCTACGTAATATGTGTTGTGTTCACCAAAGTATGGGATGATTTTTATGGATTTACATTTGGCGGGCGTTATGGGTTGGTTCCGGTTGTCTTGGCTGTGATGTATGGTGTCTCTTGTTTAATTGGGTTTGGCGCAATCATCATTAAGAACGCTATATCTAAGAATAATTAGTCACTCTACTTTGGGTGGTGCAAATAACTTTTTCGTTTTACTCTGTTTCGTGTTATAGTG
The DNA here is from genome assembly GCA_963643345.1 of bacterium. GTDB lineage: Bacteria > Bacillota_I > Bacilli_A > RFN20 > CAG-826 > UBA4951. The sequence goes on from CAVIJK010000003.1 coordinate 30,308, forward strand.
CTTTGGACCTTTATAAAGGGGGTAGAAAAATGATCGATGAAGAAAATAAAATCGAAGACGTCAAGGAAGAAACTAACGTTGATGCCAAGGTAGAGGTTAATGCCGACGCCAAGGAAGACGATGACGAATTCACTGATGTTAAGCCGGTAGAAGAGACTCCAAAAGTTGAAGATACTCCAGAAGTTGAGGAGAAAAAAGAGCCTGAACAGCCTGCCGTTGAGATGAATGTTGTTGAAGAAGAACCTAGCAAGAGCGCTGCAGATGAATTCCAAGTGCAGGAAATCAAAGACGCAAAAGGGAAGGTCGTATCTTACACCTATCCTGATGAAAAACTCGAAGCCATTGATAAATCTCGCTGCGATTTCTATGGCGAATACAAGAAGACCAACGTTATAAAATGGGTTATAACAATGGTACTTTTGGCACTTATCGTTGCATGCTGGCTTGTCCCAACATACATAGCGGCGCTTAAGAACTATTCGATGTATATAACAATCGGGGGATTGGTTGTTTCTCTTATCGGATTATGGCTCATGTCATTCCTGATTAAGAGAAAGACGGATGCCGCGATGAAAGAGTATTTCCACGTTTACTATGAGAAGAGCGATGAATACGTTTACGGTGATTTAATTGAAAACAAGACTGGCGATGTTGACCAGAAACTTGATCAGCAGGTTATGGTTGATGCAAACCTCTATGACAATGTGTATAAAGTCGGAAGCCGTAACTGTATCAACTTCGATTACAATCATCACCATGTCGTTTTTGCGGATGCCGCGGCCCAAATTAAAGGGCAAAAGGCTCTCCAAACTGTCTTCGTTGGCAAATTCCTTGCTACCGATAATGATTGGGATGGTGAAGATTTGATTATCTATCTCAAAGGCAATAAGAGAGCGCTACCTCCAACTACTTTGAAATATTACGAGTTACTAGAAGACTCAAAATACATGGTAGCATATGGACCAAAGACCGCTAAGAAGTTCTTAACAAAGAAGGTTAGAGACGCGTTAGCGCAGATTAAGACCAACAAGACGCTTGTGGATGTTGCTATCTCAATTAGAAAAGGCAAAACCTACGTTGCTTTAGGATACGAAGATGACTTAATGATTCTTCCTATGGATAAGCCATTCAATCCATCTGCAACAATGCAGTTAAAAGAAGATACCAAGAAAGTTCTCAATCTCTTAGACGCCATCAATTCAAAACACGAATAACGAACTGGTCAGCTTAACTAGCTGGCCTTTTTTTCTTGCCGAAAACAACTTTTTAAATAAAAAAGTTTAGTAAGTATCCGTTTAAGCATATAATACAAAACGAAGAACCGATTAATCGGTTTGCTCCCTATTTGTTATGAATTACACATCTGAATCAAAACGTTTTTCCAAGTGGGTTACCGTTCAGGCCTACAAGCATGACGGCTTACTCCATAGACAATGGTCTCCTGCTTATCTCGCCTTAGAGACCGATGACTTTTGGGCTCTGACTTCCAAAGCATCCCTTGTCACTGAGTGTGACGGGAGAAGATGGATGACCAAAGAGCCTGCCGTATTTTTCCTCTTTAAGAAACGATGGATGAACATCATTGCGATGATGAAAGACAATGGTGGGATTGTCTATTATGTTAACGTAGCTTCCCCGACCATCTTGGATAACGGATTCCTCAAGTACATCGATTATGATTTGGATGTTAAGCTCTTCCCGGATGGCGCGATAAAAACGCTAGATGAGCAGGAATTCGAAAAACACATCCAGTTTTATGGCTATTCTAGTGAACTCGTCGGAGTCATTAGAAAGAGCTTTAAAGAAATACAAGCGAACATGATGTGCAAAGAATTTCCTTTCAATGTTCCAGATGTATTGAATATTTTTCAGAAATTTTTAGATGAGAACCATCCGTTCCAGGTAAGGCAATAATGGAATTTAAGTTAACCACCCATTCAAAAGAAGAAACTAGAAGATTAGGCGCATTTGTGGCTCAACTTTTTAAGAGAGGGGACGTTGTGCTCCTTAAAGGTGATCTAGGCGCCGGAAAAACAACATTTACAGGCGGGGTTGCAGAGGCTCTCCATATCGAAGACCATGTCATATCACCTACATTTAACATCATGAAATGCTACGTTGGCGGCGATCTTCCTTTATATCATATCGACGCATATAGACTCGAAGGGCAAAATATCGAGATTGGCCTTGATGAGTTTATCGAAGGGGACGGCGTTTGTTTCATCGAATGGCCGCAATACATTGAACCTCTTATTCCCGACGAAGTGCTCTCTATCACCCTTTTGAACAAAGGAGATGACAATAGGGAAATCACTCTTGAATCAGATGATCGTCATTTCATTGAGATCATCAATAAAGTTAAGGAGGCGTTCTAATTATGTATAGCATCCTGATTGATACATCGGATAAATATCTGTCGCTTGGTTTATCAAAAGATAACACAATTGTTGATTCAATCTCTTATGAATGTTGGCAAAGACAAAGCGAATTTCTCATTTCTGAGCTAGATACGCTCATGAAAAGAAATAACGTTTCAAGAAACGATATCGGAACGGTTGTGGCTTCTAAAGGCCCTGGTTCTTATACCGGGATAAGAATTGCTCTTACCGTCGCTAAAGTCATGGCCTTTGCTTTAGATATTCCTTTATATCTCGCTAGTTCGCTTGAAGTCCTCAAAGATTTTAGCACCCCTTCAATTTGTGTGGTCAATGCGAGGTCCAAGAGGAGTTATGTTGGAGTTTATGATGGCGAAACAACCGTTATGAGCGACACGATCATGGATAATAAGGATTTGCTCGATTACATCGCTAATCACCCAGAATACAAAGTGTGTGGTGATGTTGCCTATCTTGGCTTAGAAGGCTATCAAGCTAACATTCTTGAATCTCTCAATGAATTGAAGATCGGAAGAAATCTAGAAAAAGATGTGCTTGCCGCTAAACCTATTTATCTCAAGGACAATTATTAATATGGCTGAGCTTACCATAAGAAAAATGTCTGATGATGATTTAGATATCATCGAGCAATTGGAGAGCGTTTCCCTTAAAGCGCCATGGAATAAGAATGTGCTTTATAGCGACCTTCATGAAAATCCATGCAGTGTGATTCTTGTTGCGGAGATGGATGGAAGGGTTGCCGGATATCTTGATTTCATGATCACATTTGACAGCGCAACCATCTCTCGCATCGCCGTCTTCCCTGAATATAGAAGAAACGGTATTGCTAAAGCCCTGCTTAATGAGATGAATGATATCTGCAAAAAACAAGAAGACCCAATTGCCTGGATAACATTAGAGGTTAGGCCAAGCAATGTGAATGCTATTAACCTGTACCTCTCATCAGGCTATGAGAAGGTAACTATTAAGAAAGCCTATTACGATGATGGCGAGGATGCCATCTATATGATGAGGAGTTTGTTATGACTAGAATCCTTGCAATTGAATCAAGTTGTGACGAAACAGCTGTAGCCATCACCGAAGATGGCAAATTATTGTGCAATGTCGTCTCTTCTCAGGTGGCCGTGCATGCTAAATATGGCGGAGTTATGCCTGAGATTGCGTCTAGATTGCACGCCGAGAATATCGATGTTTGCTTAAAGGAAGCCCTAGATACCTCTGGGTTAAAGTTTGAGGACATGGATGCAATCGCGGTTACTAGAGGTCCTGGATTAATCGGTTGCTTACATGTTGGCTTGCAGGCTGCTAAAACAATCGCAATGTTATACAACAAGCCATTAATACCGGTACATCACCTTGCTGGACATATCTATGCAAATGAGTACGCCGGCGAATTTAAGTTCCCAATGCTATGCGTTGTGGTATCTGGTGGGAACACTGAACTTGTCATTATGAGAGACCATCTCAATTTCGAAATCATTGGCGAGACAAAGGATGACGCAGTTGGCGAGTGTTATGACAAAGTTGCTAGAGTTCTTGGTTTCCCATATCCGGGCGGTCTTCCGATAGATAGAGCTGCAAAGGAAGGAAAACACACATACGACCTACCGATGCCTTTATCGCATGAAGACTCTTATGATTTCTCGTATTCAGGCTTAAAGACCAGCGTTATCAACCTTGCTAACACCCTTAAGATGAGAGGCGAAGAACTTAGGCCTAACGACCTCGCTAAATCATTCCAAGATGTTGCAATTGGCATGATTGTTGAAAAAGCAACCAAAGCGGCTAGGGAATACAATGTTAAGCAAGTAATTCTTGCTGGCGGGGTTTCCGCTAATTCCTATCTTAGAGAGTGCATGAAGAATAGACTCGCCAATACCGGGATCGATTTGATAATTCCACCTTTATGGTGCACAACAGATAATGCAGCAATGATTGCTAAGGTTGCTGAGAGACTCTACAAAGAAGGCGTTTTTGCGGATTTGTCGCTCGGTGTTGATCCTAACTGGAAGATCGATCAGTTTAGGAAGTTTTAATAAATATTAAGTTAATTAAGTTTGTGTTTAATGTATACTTGCAAACGCAATAAGGAAAAAGGAGATAAAGTTATGAGCAAAGTAATTGATGTTCGTACAACCTATGAAGCCTTCTCTAACGGGGCTGACCTCTCCGCATTTGGCGAGGTGGAGATTTATGGATGGGCTAGAACAAATAGAAATTCCGGTCAGGTCGGATTTATTGAGCTTCATGATGGAACGGCTTTCAAGTCAATCCAAGTGGTTTACTCAAATGACAGCGAGGATTATGATGCGATTGCCCATATCTCTACCGCATCCGCCATTAAAGTCGTTGGTAATATCGTTGTAACTCCAGGCATGAAACAGCCATTCGAAATACATGCCAAGACAGTTGAGCTTTTGGGAGATGTCGCTGAAGATTATCCTCTCCAGAAGAAGAGAGCCTCACTTGAATTCTTACGTGATATAGCATATCTACGTCCTAGGGCAAATACATTCCAGGCCGTCTTCCGCGTTAGATCTGTCCTTGCCATGGCGGTACATACTTTCTTCCAGGATAGAGGCTTTGTTTATGTTCACACGCCTGAAATCACCGCAAACGATGCCGAAGGCGCAGGGTCGGTATTTACAATTTCTACCGAAGGAACACCACATCCTTATACAGATTTCTACGGTACAAAAGCTTCGTTAACGGTTTCTGGCCAATTACATGTTGAAGCTTTTGCGTTAGCTTTCAAGGATGTTTATACATTCGGTCCTACATTCCGTGCCGAAAAATCAAACACCAAGAGACATGCATCCGAATTCTGGATGATTGAGCCGGAACTCGCTTTCTGTGATTTGAATGGCGATATGGAATGCATTGAAGAATGCATTAAGTTCTGTATCCGCTACGTCTTGGATAAATGCCCAGATGAAATGGCGTTCTTCTCTACATGGATCGACAAAGGACTCATGGATAAACTTAATTCAGTTCTCAACACACCATTCACAAGAATGGATTATACGGAGGGAATCAGACTTCTTCAGGAAGCTGTCAAGAATGGGCATAAATTCGATTGCGACAAGATCGAATGGGGAATGGACCTCCAATCTGAACACGAGAGATATCTTACCGAACAGGTTGTTAAGGGGCCAACATTCTTAATTAACTATCCAGAAGCGATAAAAGCCTTCTACATGAAAGAGAATGGTCCTGACAAAGTCGGGCCTAATGGAGAGAAGACTGTTGCTGCATGCGATTTGCTCGTTCCGGGAGAAGGTGAAATCGTCGGCGGTTCTCAAAGAGAAGAAATATACGATGTCTTAAAGGCCAAGATGGATAAACTTGGAAACACAAAGGGACTTGAATGGTATCTCAATCTCCGTAAATATGGTGGATGTGTCCACTCGGGATTCGGAATCGGATTCGATAGACTGCTTATGTATATCACTGGCATCGATAACATCAGAGATACTGAGCCATATCCGCGTACATCTAACGCCTTGAAGTATTAATATGTCAGATATCAAGACAACCCAAAAAGAAACGTTAACTCCCGAGGGCAAGAAAAACATTGCCAAAAAGAGAACGTTCTTCGCAATCGTAATCATGGATTGCATCCTTGCATTGGTTCTCGCTTGGACAATCATCAGTATCTTTGTCAAATAGCCAAAAGAACAAATTAAAACCGCCAAATCGGCGGTTCTAATTTGTTACTGTTGTTGTTTTTCTTGTTTATCCTTATCTACCGCTTTAGCTGTCTCGTCATAGAAGTTGAATCCTTTTAAGGAGTTCTTGTAGGTTTCTTCGATTATTCTTCTGAGTTTAATGGCTCTTCCAATAAACGCTTGGGAGACTATAAAGAGATATGTTGTTGCAAGGATAAAGATTGTAACGATTATGTACGAAGCCCAGTGAGCGCCAACCCATTGAGGGTATTCCTTAACTGATAGCGACATTAATTTATAGAATCCAATGAAATCTTTCTCCCATGTCGCATCGAATTTGAAAAACAAGTCATTGAAGTTTGCGAAATGGTTTGTACTAAATCCGCCTCCTGAGAGCGTACATAATGAGTAAACGATCCAGAAGATTAGAACGAAGGTAAGAGCGATTATGGAAGGAGTTGACTCTTTAACGAACATCCTTGCGTTTTTCTTACGTCCGTATTTCATGGCATCTTTTCCATTTTCAATGATGCGATATTTGATTGGTTCAGCAATATTGCTCTCAATCCTCTCGCCCATTTTATTCGTAATGTAACGGACGAGCATTCCAATGAATCCCGCCAGAAGCAAAATTACCACGAATATGACGAGGAGAATCATTAATAGTCTTCTGTCGCTTTCGGACATCTCGAAGCTGACCAATAACGTATTTAGGTATTTCATTAGTCATCATCCTCCAATGTCCAGAGGTCCAATGATTCGATTTGGTCCTGTTTGTTATCTATCATTTTTTGATCATGAGTTTCTAATTGGTCGAATGTTGGTTCTTTAAGTTCATTATTAGAACTATTCATATAAGTAGTATCAACTTCCGTTGCGTCCATATCAATACGGGGATTCGGGTTTCTAAATTGAGGACCGGACCCTTGATTCATATTAGGTTGAGGATTGCCGTAGTAGTTGTTGGTGACGTTATATGTTGATTGCTGGGAATTGTCTTGATTTGAAACGTTAGATGTGGTGTTGACCGGCGCCGGAGCGGCCTGTGTATGCTCAGGATTCGTAGCTTGGTCCTGAAGTTTTTTCTTTATCTCTTTGACTTTTGCGTCTTCTGGTAATTCCTCGAAGAATGTATCGCCTTTAAAGAAACGGATTGTTCCCTTAAAAAGATAGAAGATATATATGCCGAGCCCGTATACCGCATAGCAAACCACTCCTAATATTAGGAGAGGTAAGGCGATGAAGTAGAGGAGTCCTAGTCCAAAATTCTTAATGAATTTTACCATGGTTATATATTAATTTTTTGACTAACAACTAGCAAGACTGCTTTTTTGAAAGTAGTGTGATCAGCGATGATAGCGCAGCTGCATCGAAGAATACGGTTGTTAAAGATATGACCACATCGGACTCGAAGTATCTTGCAAATGCCACAAACAAAAAGAATGAAACAAGAAATAGCACAACTAGGATTATATAATAGTAAAATTTCACTTTTCTAAGTAGCGTTACTACCGAGAAAAATGCGAAGAATGATGACAAAGAGAAAAATAAATATGTTAAGGCTACATTTTTGAACGCAAAGACAATTGAAAAAACCGAAAAAAGAATAGTTACAATCGGGTATAGATACTTTTCGATGCCATACGTTTTTGTTTTAAATTCCAATTTCTCGTGGATGAAAGTCATAACTAAATGATTAATAGATATTGCTGCCCAAGAATATGCAAAAAGTATCGATGGTACTAGTGCCTTTGCAAGGTTTGAATTTTCTTTGCCAAACGTTGCTAACATTGTTGGAACCATATCGACATCATATATGAGTTTAACAAGTGGAATCATCAAATAGGTTGACCCTAGTGTCCATAATGAACAGATGAATATCGTTAACGGAACCGGTGTCTTGAATTTAGTTAATGCGCCATAAATCAATCCAGATGCAATGGACGGCAGCACATAAAAGAGCGTAGTTGAAATATCGTAGCAGGTCGCAATCAACGGAACGCCTAAAGCTGCAAAGATATAAACAGGAATCCATTTTGCTCTGATGACGTATATCCCTAAGGCGTTAATGCACGGAAGTATAAGCAACGCCATGAATGAGCTTAGTGGCAAAAAAGATAACAATACCGAAAAGGCACCATTGATTGCGCCCATCATTGCGATGAAAGCAATATTTTGCAAAGGTGTATCCCTTCTCCAAGTCTTATTCATAGCTATGATTATCTTAGTTTCTTTATCTAAAAGGAAAAAGAATTCGCAAAAATGCAAATATTGATATGTCAAGTCTAGAAGGTAAATGAATATAAGGGTAAACTTAACCAAGTTAAGAATTATGGATTTCAAGAAGTTATTAAATGATAGGCAGTATGATGCCGTTTCAACCTCCTCACAATATGTGAGAATTGTCGCAGGTGCTGGTTCGGGCAAGACCAGAGTTTTAACCTACAGGATTGCCTATTTGATTGCAGAGATGAATGTTGACCCAAGAGCGATATTAGCCATCACGTTCACAAATAAAGCGGCAAGAGAAATGGCCGATAGAGCCGCCAACATCGTAAAAGATGTTATGGGATTCTTGCCACCACTTCACATCTCTACATTCCACTCTTTTTGCGCTAGATTCCTCAGGCAAGAAGCTGAGGTTATTGGCTTTCCAAGAAGCTTCACAATTTATGATGAAGACGATAAGGGTAAACTAATCAAAAACATAGCAGTCGAAAAAGGGTATAAAAAAGGCGATAGCTTTGTTAAGGAAGCCGCACGTTATATTGATAAGCAAAAAACAAGGGGATTATATCCTGGTGATATAACAATCAAATACGAAAGATTCCCTAATGAGAAGAAATATTTGGATTTCTATGCAACATACGAGAAGAAAAAAGATGAGGCCTTTGCTTTGGATTTCGATGATCTTCTTTTGAAGACGATCAAGATTCTTGAATTGGACGAAGGCGTGAGGCAAAAATGGGCCAGACGCTTTGACCATATCCTAGTTGATGAGTTCCAGGATACAAACGATGTGCAGTACAAGTTGATGTCTTTGCTTTTGAGATCGGATTCTTGTTTATATGTTGTTGGTGACCCTGATCAAACGATTTACACTTGGAGAGGCGCTAACCAAAACATCATCCTTGATTACGAGAAAGAATACGGGAACGTCGAAACGATTATCCTTAATGAAAATTACCGTTCTACCAAGAAAATTCTTAATTGCGCCAATAAATTAATTCAAAACAATAAGAAGAGAGTTCCCAAGGATTTGTACACAAATTCCGGAGAGGGTGATGACGTTGTTGGAAACAGCTTGTCGCGTGCCGACGATGAAGCTTCGTGGGTTGCTAGAAAGATTTCTGAACTCGCTAGAAAAAACAGGAACGAAGATGGAGAACCTACTTTTAGTGATATAGCTGTTTTGTACCGTTCTTCTTATATGACAAGGCCTTTTGAAATCGCATTCAAAGACGCTCAAATACCATACAAAATTTATGGTGGAGTCCGCTTCTATGAACGTATGGAAGTCAAAGACCTTCTTTCATACTTTAACCTTATGATCAATTCGAAAGATAATATTGCTTTTGAACGTATTATCAACGTTCCAAAAAGAAGCATTGGTGAAACATCAGTCGATCGCATACGTGAAGAAGCTTTAAATGCTGGACTTTCAGAATATGAATATATGAAAAATATTGAAGCGTACGTAGATTCCACGACTCTTCCATCAAGGGTTATCAAACAATGCGGCTTATTTATCGCCAAGATGGAAGCGACCAAGGCCAAACTTAATGATAATCTTGAGGTTTATTCTTCCGTCTTGAAGGATTTCGTCACAGACATTGGTTATATGGATTACCTTAAAGACGATGAAGACCCTGAAGAGGATAGAATCAAGAACGTTGAGGAATTATTTAACGATATCTCGCATTTCATTGAAAAGAATCCCGATTCAAAATTCGAAGAGTATTTGCAAAATGTCACATTATTGACTTCCCAGGATGATATCTCTGGTGGAAATTTTATTTCCTTGATGACCATTCACGTTGCCAAGGGACTCGAATTCGATAATGTTTTCATCATCGGAATGAATCAAGGTTCTTTCCCATCCGAACGATCGATTTCCGAATCAGGAAGGGATGGCGACGAAGAAGAAAGAAGATTAGCTTATGTTGCCATGACTAGAGCCAGAAAGAGATTATTCTGTACATGCAATGAAGGATATTCATATATCACCGATTCAAAACAAACCCCATCTCAATTCTTCAAGGAAGCAGGCATTAAGTTACCTCGCTCCAATTACTTTGAGTCTAATTCATTATGGAAGAGCCAAGGAAGCGGTTCTTATAGAAACAATCAGCCTTCACAAAAATCTTCTAACAATTTCTTTGCTGATGGCAAGGCAATCAGTCCTTTCGAGAGAAAAGAAGAGAACAAGCCTGAGACTCCAGTCAAGAAAAGCAACGGAATTACAGATTGGAAGGTCGGCGATCTTGTAGACCATCAAAAATTCGGTAGAGGTAAGGTTATTGAGATCATCAACGACAAGATTATCAGAATCAGTTTTGATAACGAGGGAGTTAAAACGCTTTTAGGATTACATCCAATGTTGGATAGAGCCAAATCCGAAGGGGGAGACGCATGACAATTGAGGAAGCCAGAAATAGAGTTAAAGAACTCACGGAACTTCTGGAAAAATATAACTACGAATATTATGTCTTAAACGAGTCTTCGGTTTCCGATGCTGAATACGACCGTTTAATGAATGAGTTAAAACTTATTGAAACTGATTTTCCAGGGTTGAAGAGCAAAAACTCTCCTACTCAGCGAGTTGGTGGATCTGTTCAGTCAGAATTCAAGAAGATTCCTCATAAGCGTTTAATGCTTTCTTTGGGCAATGTTTATAACGAAGACGAAGTTAGAGCTTGGGATAAACGCATTCGTGAACTTCTTGGGAAGGATGAGGTCGTTTATACTGGCGAATTGAAGATCGATGGCCTTGGCATGTCTTTAATTTATGATAAAGGAGAATTCCAATACGCCGTTACTAGAGGCGATGGTGAGGTTGGCGAAGATGTTTCCGCTAACGTTATAACTATCAACTCCATTCCTATGCACGTTAAGGAAACCAGGCCATTTGAGGTTCGTGGCGAAGTTTTCATGCCAAACTCTTCTTTAGAGGCATTGAACGAAAAAAGATTGAAGAGTGGAGAGCCGCTATTTGCAAACGCAAGAAATGCTGCGGCCGGCTCCATTAGAAATTTGGATTCAAGCGTTGCTGCTTCGAGAAAACTTGATGCATACTGGTATTACTTGGTTAACGCTAGAGAAATAGGTCACACGGTTCATTCTGAATCTTTGGATTATCTTGATCAATTGGGTTTTAAAACAAATCACGAGAGAAAGGTGCTTCATGGTGTCGCCGAACTTCTGGCGTATATAGATGAATGGACAGAGAAACGTCCAACCCTGGGCTATGATATCGATGGCTTAGTCTTCAAAGTTGATGACATCAATCTTTATGATACCTTAGGTTATACGGCCAAGGAGCCTAGATGGGCAATCGCTTATAAATTTCCTCCAATGGAAGTAACGACCAGATTGCTTGATATTTTCCTTACTATCGGCAGAACAGGCAGAGTCACCCCAAATGCTGTACTTGAACCAGTAAGGGTTGCGGGTTCAATGGTGCAAAGAGCCACATTAAATAACGAAGATTTTATTGCGGATAAGGATTTGCGCGTCGGCGATCTTATCGGTCTCCACAAAGCGGCTGATGTTATTCCTGAGGTTACTGGTCCTATTATTTCGGCTAGAACCGGCGATGAAATTCCTTTTGTAATGCCGAATGTCTGCCCTATTTGCGGTAGACCTCTTACCAAAGTTAAGGGACTTCATTATTGTTTGAACAAAGAATGCGAATCAAGGAAGATTGAATCGATCATTCATTTTGCATCTAGAAACGCGATGGACATTGATGGGATGGGCGAAAAAGTTGTCGAAGTCCTGTTTGGTGAAGGGTTCATTCATGATATACCGGATATTTATAAACTTTCTGATCATGCCGATGAAATCAAACGTCTTGATGGCTGGAGCGATAAATCAATCAATTCACTTTTGGATGCCATTGAATCTTCTAAGAAACAATCTATGGAGAGATTGTTATTCGGCTTGGGAATTAAAGAAGTTGGAGAAAAGATGAGCAAAGTCCTTGCTAAGAGGTATAAGAATCTTGACGATTTCTACAACTTAACCGAGGAAGAACTTCAAAAAGTTCCTGATGTTGGTCCAGTTGCCGCTCATTGCATTTATGAATTTTTCCATGACGAGAGCAAATTAAATGAATTAACGCTTTTAAAATTGAATGGCTTGAACTTTGAATATTTGGGAACGGACACAGTAGACGTCAACTCTTACTTTTATGGTAAAACAATCGTTCTTACCGGTACACTCGTCAAATATTCTAGGGATGAAATGACTGAAATACTTGAAGGAATAGGCGCAAAATGTGCTGGATCAGTTTCAAAAAAGACGGACATTGTCATTGCGGGTCCTGGAGCAGGCAGCAAACTAACTAAAGCACAAGAACTTGGCATCGAAATTATGGACGAAGAAACCGCTTTGTCACATCTAGCAAGACTAAACGGCTAACTAGTTTTGTAGTTGTTAAATTATTTGCGGATTTTGCTGCATTTAGAATTAATAACTAGATATTTTAGTTTTATTTATATGTTAATCTTTAACTCCTATAAAAATAGTTTTAAACTATTTCTATAAATGATTCTTCGCAAGATTCGTTGTGGGAGGGAAGAAATATGATAGATGATGCGATTGTTGAGTTGATGGATTGGCTTCACAAAGTCGATGAGTTCGATCTCCCGACTTATAAGGAATTGCCTTCCGTTCCGCTTTATATGGAACAGGTTATTACATACGTTAATGGTGTTCTCGCTCCTTTAAGCGATAAGGAGAGGAATATTTTGACTTCGTTTATGGTCAATAACTATGTTAAAGCTAAGATTATTAACGAACCAGTAAATAAAAAATACACAAAGGATCAACTCGGATACTTAATTGCTATAAGCATTTTGAAACAGACTTTATCCATATCTGAAACATCATTACTTATCGAACTTGATGGAGATTTGTCTCAAACTAGACCGGTCTTATATGAATTCTTTAGATTGATGGTTCACGATATCGTAAAAGACGAGACCAAGAGAATGGTTGACCGTGCCGAAAAATACACAAAAGAATACTACAAGGAAAGAGAAGAGGGCAGCGATGAGAATGCTGAGAAACATTTGCGTGACAATCTTGGCTTAATCGCTTTAAGATTATCTATTAAAGCTGCGGTGGAAAAATCCATTGCCGAAGCTCTCTTAAGGACTGCCGGAGCCTCCTTACATGGCGATGATATATATACTGAGGTTAGCTCTCCGACAACCAGGCAGAAACACAGAATTAAAAGAAATTCCGAAGACGATGCCGAAAAAATTGCCAAAAGAAAAAAGAAAACGGTTGAAAAGCAAAACGAATCGGAACTTGATGTTGGAAAGGATGTAAAGTAAATGTCTAATATTTTAGTAACTGGCGGGCTCGGCTTTATTGGGTCAGAAACGGTTGTCGCTTTGCTTAATGCCGGATATACGCCAATCATCGTTGATGATTTATCCAACTCGAAAATAGCAGTTTTAGATAGAATAGAAACCATTACCGGGAAGAGACCTGTGTTCTATAAAGTGAATTGCGCAGATGTTGAAGAAATGGATAAAGTGTTTGAATCAAATCATATTGATGGAATTATCCACTTCGCGGCATTCAAAGCCGTTGGTGAATCGGTTCAAAAACCAATCGAGTATTATTCAAACAACCTTAAGAGTTCTCTAACGATGCTCGAACTCATGAAGAAATACGACGTCCGTAACTTCATTTTCTCAAGCTCGGCTACAGTTTACGGATGTGCTAAGAACATGCCGCTATACGAGACGAATCAAACTGGTGGAGCGACAAATCCTTATGGTGAAACAAAGGTAATGAACGAGAGAATTCTTCAAGATGTTGCTAAAGCGAATCCTCAATTCAATATCGCCATTTTGCGTTACTTTAACCCAATTGGAGCCCATCCATCGGGATTATTGGGTGAAGATCCAAACGGCATTCCAAACAACCTAATGCCGTATATTTCTCAGGTATCAATCGGCAGACTTCCATGCTTAAGCATATTTGGCGATGATTATCCAACTCCAGATGGAACGGGAATTAGGGATTACATCCATGTTGTTGATTTAGCAGAAGGCCATGTTGCCGCTATGAGAAAATTGGAAACAAACTCAGGACTTGTAATTTATAACCTTGGAACAGGCAAAGGAACCTCAGTTAAGGAACTTGTTAAAGCCTACGAGGAAGCCAATGGTGTCAAAATCCCTTGCGTGATCAAACCTCGCAGAGCTGGTGATGTCGCTGAGAATTATGCCAACTGTGATAAAGCCTTTAGAGAGCTTGGGTGGAAAGCGAGATTCAATATTGTTGACGCTTGTAGGGATACCTATAATTTCCAGAAAAAGAACCCAAAAGGCATAGAATAAAAATCCGTATCAAAAAAATCATTTAAGCTTCTTCGTGTGAAGAGGCTTTTCTTTTCTTCCGAGTGTTTTGGATTTCGTTATTTCAAAGGGAATTTTGCCGTCCTTTATACATTGCTTGAGAAAAATATTAATGGCTCCAGACATTGACATACCAAAATCGTCAAACAATTCTTCTGCCTCTTTTTTGATATCTGAATCAACTCTAACCGTAATTACTTCTTTATCCATAACAATCACCTATGCGAGCAAAATGATTGTAATAAGATAGCAAAGTGGCAGGCAAAAGTATAGTAAAACGCTTTTACTTTTTATTTTGCTTAACTAATTCAAATGGCAAACGGTTGGTGTATAATATAAAAAAAGAGGTTATATAAATATGGATAATTTTTCTGTAACGCTTCCAAACGGGAAGGTGTGGTATGGAAGATCTTTTCCAACCGAAGGAGCCAAACAAAATCTTTTGATTTTAACCGGCATGTGCGAATATGCTGCGAGATATGAGCCCTTTGCTTCATTTTTAAATCAACACGGTTTTAACGTCTGCGTTCTTGATGCGATGGGGCAGGGTTTGAATTCCAAATCGGTCGATGTTCAACAAAGAGTTAGTGAGGGCGATTTCGAAGACAATATTGTTGCGGCCCACCTCAAACTTGAAGAGATGAAGAAAAACGGTCTTCCTACATCCATCATGGGCCACTCTATGGGCAGCTTCATGACTCAATATTTCTTGGAATGCTATCCTGGGGCATGTAATAAAGTTATATTATGCGGTTCTAATGGCGGGCAAGCCGGATTAATGAGAATGGCTAAGTTTCTAGTTAATCTTCATGTCAGAAAAGGAAATTGGGACAAACCTTCTAAGTTTTTTACAAACTTGGGTTTGGGCGCGTATGTAAAAGCCATTAAAGACAGAAAGACCGATAACGATTGGCTTTCATATGACGAAGACAATGTGGCTGCCTATGCTGATGATCCGTATTGCGGTGTGACTAACACAAATGGTTTTTGGAAAGAGTTTCTTAATGGCATGGCAAAGATATGGACTAAGAAGTACACATCTAAGGTTAGCAAGGATGAGAGGATTCTAATGATATCCGGCCAAGAAGACCCGGTTGGCCAAAATGGCAAGGGTTTAATCGCGCTTAAAAAGCAGTACGAGAATATCGGTGTCAAAGAGGCAACATTAATACTTTATCCGCATATGAGACACGAAATCCTGAATGAAACCGATAAGGCGACTGTTTGGAAAGACGTTTTAGATTTCTTAGAAAAATGATATTCAATCCGCTTAATTGCGGATTTTAATTTGTCTCAAAATAAATATGGCACAAAAAAATGCAAATAATGTGCCATGACGGTATAATTAGGTTATGAAGGTCAATATTAAAGACTATAAAAGCCTGTGTGAAATAGGGCTAGATAACAACGCTCTTTCTATTGAATGTGACTATAGACGGGAAAATTCATCCTTTAAGGATGAAAGACACTTCTTTAAAAATGCCGAAAACATACGCTTAATCTGTTCTGATATTGAATCTAAGAAAGCTGAATCAGACGCTCTTCTTGATCAATTATCAAGCCTAAATAAGACACATATTTTTCAAAAAAGAGGCCTCTCTCTTATCAAATCTCTACGAAACGCATCCAAGAAGCGAATCTTTTTGGATGATAAACAATTCCTGGCCTTACTATCACCAAACTTTTCAGTTGAATTTAACGATGGTACATCATTCAAAACATTTGAAACGCTTTTGTATGGAGAATCGGATATTAATTTGGATGCAATTGGCGATCTTTCCGCTTACCTCGGTTCTTTAAGCAAAACTGAATTGCCTTATTTGGTCAAGCTGCCAATTGCAGTGGCCGGCTTAATCGAGGCAAATATCGATTTGACAACTGTTGCCATATTCACCATCCTTTATCTAAATAGGGGCTATTCAATCTTGGGAAATGAACCCCTGTTTTCTTTTATTAAGGGTAAGTCGTTCAAAACCGTTATGTCGAAATTCCATTCGAAGAAAAATATGGGCGATTTAATGATTGTTGTTAGGGAGTTTTTAAAAGAACTAAATAAAATTTATTTAGATTGTTGCTTATCTTTAAGGAGAAAATGTGGTTTGCTAAAGTCCTATAATAGGCTCACCAATAACCTCGAATTTGACAACGCCTATCTGTCGATTCTTATTTTCATGGAGAACAAGCCTTCAGCACATGATATTTTGGATGTTACAACAATCCCGAGGCGGACCGTCTATAGATTGATAAATTCTGTTAAATCATCAATTGAGTAGGCTAAAGCCTATTTTGTTGGTATAATCTTGCTCCGAGGTAAAAAATGAGCAGAAAGAAAGACAGTTCAACACTACTTGAGAATAGACGTGCTCACTTTGAGTATTTTCTTTCTGATTTCATGACTGCCGGTCTGGTTTTAACCGGGACCGAGATTAAATCGTTGCGTGCGAAGAACGCCGGTATCAATGATGCCTATATTTTTGTTAAAAATGGAGAGGCTTGGATTGCCAACATGCACATTGCCTCATATAAAGAAGGCAACATATTTAATGTTGACCATCTTAGAGACAGAAAACTTCTTTTATCCAAGCAAGAGATCAAGAAATTGGAAGGAAAATTAACGGCAACAGGAAATACATGCGTTCCTACAAAAGTGTTTCTTTCACATGGATTCGCTAAGATCGAAATTGCTGTTGCAAAAGGTAAAAAGCTCCACGATAAGAGGAATTCAATCAAAGAGAACGATTTAAAAAGAAAAGTTGATGCTGCCATGAAAGGACAATACGAATGAACTATCAAGAGACGTTAGAATTCTTAAAGGTCCGCGACATGACCATGACTAGATATGAGCGTGATGGCTGGGATAAGTTTGTTAAGAAAATCGGTCTTAAAATCAATTTCCCTTTTATTCATATTACAGGTAGCAATGGTAAGGGTTCTACCGGTAAATATATCTACGAAATGTATAGAGCTCAAGGTTATAAAGCAGCCATGTTTGGTAAACCTTATTTTTATCGTATGAACGAGCTTGTAGCTTATGATGGAAATGAGATTCCTGATGATGCCATTTCTTCCATCGTTACCAAGTATCAAAAAGAAATAGAAAAATATGATTTATCCCGTTTTGAGATTGAAGTCCTTATTTCCTTTGAATGGTTAAATTCTTGTAACCCTGATATTGCGATTATCGAATGCGGTATGGGCGGTTCTACAGACGCAACAAACCTTGATTCTAGTAAGCCTTTGTTGTCTGTCATCACCTCTATTAGCCTTGAGCATACTGCCTTCCTTGGATCAACGGTAACTGAGATTGCCATGTCCAAGTCTGGCATTATTAAAAACTACGGACGAGTATTGGTGGGTAAACTTCCTGTTGATGCCTTGACCACTATTCAAAATGACGCAAAAAAGAAATCCGTCGATTTGTCTATAGTTGACGATTTTCATCATGAGACATTCGAGGGTGGCTATTTCCGTTTTGATTATGGCCCAAACCTTTATATGATTAACTCATGTGCCAAATACATGATTAAGGACGCTGCTTTGGCTATAGCTGCCGTTAATATCCTTCAGGATGTGTTGCCTATCTCTATGCAATCCGTTAAACAGGGGCTTTTATGCAAGACTCTACCGGGAAGAATGGAGAAGATTGGCAACGTCATTATCGATGGTGCTCATTGTCCTGAAGCTGTTGATAATCTTATGGAATCAGTGGCATTCTTGAGAAATAGACAAAACGTTCATGTGTTATTTGCTTCATTTAGAGACAAAAACATCGCAATCGAATTGCCTAGAATCGATAAAGATTGTGCTGATTTAACTCTTACAACATTTGAATCTTCAAGAGCTAGGGATGAGATGGATTATTTCCTTTATCTTGCGGATTTCAGATATGAACAAGATTACAGAAAAGCAATAGACGATCTACGTTCTAAATATCCTGATGATTTGATTTTGGTTACCGGCTCTTTGGCGTTCGCGGGAATCGTCAGAAAATATTTATTAGAAGACAATCATGAATAAAAAATTGTCGCAAGTTCAAAAGATAGTTTTAAGCGCGATGTTTTTGGCTTTGGCAATTGGTTTAACCTATTTTGCTAAATTGATTCAGCCAAACGGTGGTTATCTTCGTTTTTCTCTGACCCCAGCAATCATAATCTTTTCATCTTTAACGGTTGGTCCTTTTTACGGGTGTTTAATAGGCGCCGCATCAGATTTGTTACCCGCCATCATCATTCCGCAAGGTCAAATCAATTTTTTGATTACAATTGTGTATGGTTTTCTCGGACTTGTACCTTTCTTTTTAATGAAATTGGTTAATTTTTTTAATGATTTTGGGAAAAAACCTTATTTAACATGGGGATGCTTCGTGGTTGTGTTTCTTGGAATCGCTGCGATTCTCTTTAAAACCGATTGGGTGCAAAGGGGTTTCTATAAGGATGGTGTTTACAAACAATTCTTCGGTTCTAGTGAATTGGGAATACAAGCGTGTGCTTTGCTCGTTCTAGTTTTGTCATTTGGCGTTACGTGTTTTATGCTTGCGATTCTTGATAAAAATCTTAGGAAAAGGGGCAGTCAGCTCTCGGTTTATCAAATCTCGTTTGTCTGCGTTGTGTCCGAACTTTTATTTATGGTTCTTGGCAAATCGCTTTCATTTTATTTTTTCTATGGGTTTATAAGCGAAGGCTCTACTGGAACATTTTTCTTTTGGGGCCCATTCGCTATTTCAACAATCGCTTTCCCGGTGAATGTATTGCTCGAAATAATTGTTAACTGCAATCTTTTGCCGTTGGCCTTTAAACTTATTAAACCTAGGGGTGAACACGCATGAACGAAGAGTCTGAGCTAGAAGAAGTTTTAACTGAAGAGGAAAAGAAATCCAAAAAGAAATCCATTATTATTTGGTCTATTTTCTTTGGGGTTATTATTTTGTTGATGGTTGCTTGCATCGTTGTGATAAAGGTGCTTGATTAGGTAATAATCTTTTTTCGGGGGATTGGCATTAAAACCAGTCTTCTTTTTAGTGTTTTATTGTTATTAATAAATTACAATAATCAAGCCGCGGAGGTTTCGTATGGTTTTGCACAGAAAAGATTACATTGGTTGGGATGAGTATTTCATGGGAATTGCTCAATTGAGCGCTTTAAGGAGCAAAGACCCTTCTACGCAAGTTGGCGCCTGCATTGTTGATGACGACAATAAGGTTGTCTCTATTGGATACAACGGCATGCCACGCGGCGTCGACGATGAAACAATACCATGGGGCAAGGGTGAGGGTCTCGATTCCAAATATCTTTACGTTTGTCATGCTGAATTCAATGCGATCCTAAACACCAGAGACGGAGCTCATCTAAAAGGATGCAGATTGTATGTGACTTTGTTCCCTTGTAACGAATGTGCAAAAGCGGTTATTCAATCAGGCATCAAAGAAATCATTTATCTTGATGATAAGTATGCCGGGCAAACAATTTTCTTGGCATCTCGAAAGATGCTTGAAATGGCCGGAGTTAAAGTGACTCAATATAAAGGCCCAACGGTGGACATCGTTTTATAAATGAAAAAGAATTTCCTTTATCGTCTGCTTGTGCTCGCTCTTTCCTATGTTTTAGTCGGCGCGATACTATTTGCATCACTTGCTAAGGCCTCGCTTCCTGTTTGGGCCTTTTGGCTAATATTAGGAATTTATATCTTGTTGTTTGCGGCATCG
This sequence comes from bacterium, assembly GCA_963643345.1. Classification (GTDB taxonomy): domain Bacteria; phylum Bacillota_I; class Bacilli_A; order RFN20; family CAG-826; genus UBA4951. The sequence continues at coordinate 50,670 of CAVIJK010000003.1, forward strand.
GTGGTGGTGGTTGAAGTTCTACAGAATAAATCCAAAAAAACTAAATGAATAATATTATCGAGATAAAAAACCTAAACTTCTCGTATGAGAAAGAAACTCCTTTGATAAAAGGTGTATCTTTCGATGTTGCTGAAGGAAGTTACGTTTGCCTTATCGGTCATAATGGCTCAGGCAAATCAACTCTTGCTAAAATCATTTCTGGACTTTTGTCCGGATGGGAAGGTTCTGTTAAGGTCTTCGGCTTGGATGTCAATAAGGACAATATCCGTGAAATTAGATCCAAATTAGGATTGGTTTTCCAAAACCCTGATAATCAATTTGTCGGTTCAACAGTTCGTGATGATATCGCATTTGGTCTCGAGAACAGAAGAGTGCCGACCGAAGAAATGGACGAGATTATCAATAAATATGCAAAGGAAGCCGGCATGAGCCAATTCCTAGATTCCTCTCCTGAGAATCTTTCTGGTGGACAAAAACAAAGAGTTGCCATTGCCGGTATCCTGGCGATTAATCCGGACCTCATTATTTATGATGAAGCCACTTCAATGCTTGATCCTGCGGGCAAAAAAGATATTCTTGCACTCACATTGAAATTGAAAGAAGAGAATCCGAAACTTACTGTATTTTCGATCACACACGATGTTGAAGAGGCTTGGAGAGCGGATAAGGTCATCGTTTTGAATCACGGAGAAGTGGTTCTTACCGGCACTCCTAACGAAGTTTTCTCCCATTCTAAGGAACTAGAGGAAATTCATCTTGAAGCACCTTTTATCATTTCATTGATTAACGCTTTAAGGAAACAAGGAATCGAAGTGCCGGACTATATTAGAAGTGAAGAAGAATTGGAGGATTACTTATGTCGATAGTATTCTCCAATGTTTTCCATTGCTACAATCCAAAATCGCCTTATTCATTCAACGCATTGAATGATATCAACCTCACATTGGAAGAAGGGAAATTTATTGCAATTGTAGGTAGAACCGGCTCTGGCAAGACCACTCTTGTCCAACATATGAACGCTTTATTAAAACCTACCCAAGGAAAAGTTGAAGTTAACGGTTACGTTAATTCTGCCAACAAGAAAGAAAGAACTAAAAAGATTGGCGGCCTTAGAAAAGAAGTGGGGATGGTTTTCCAATTCCCGGAATATCAATTATTCGAAGAAACGGTTCTAAAAGACGTTTCGTTTGGCCCCAAGAATTTTGGTGCAACCCAAGAAGAGGCCGATAAAGCCGCAAAAGATGCCTTGACCAGAGTGGGACTCGATGAATCGTTTTATGAAAGGTCACCATTCCAATTGTCAGGCGGCGAAAAGAGAAAAGTTGCCATTGCCGGTATTTTGGCTATGAAACCAAAAATTCTCGTTGTTGATGAACCTACGGCCGGTCTTGACCCGCGCGCATCTAGAGATACAATGGGTTTGTTCAAAGAAATCCTTGCAACGGGAACTACAATAATTCTTGTCAGCCATGATATGGATATAGTCGCCGAATATGCTGACGAAGTCGTTGTTATGGAAAACGGGAAAGTCGCCAAACAATGCGCCCCGGAGGAATTATTTGGCGTATCATTAACCGAGTATTCCCTTGATAATCCTCACACCTATAAATTTGCGGAAGAACTTAGGAAAAAAGGTTTTAACATTCCCACGACTTCATTGAGGAATGTAGACGAACTTGCAAAAGCTATAAAGGAGAACATCCATGGCTAGTTTTGCGCTCGGTAAATATGTTCCATACAAAACCCCTCTTCACAAAATGGATCCAAGAGTAAAAGTCCTTGGCATGATTTTCTTAATGGTTGCCGTGTTCTTTAGCTATCCAACATACACCATGACGTTTACCGTTATGGGAGCCTTGATTTTGTTCATTGTCTTCTTGATGCTTTTATCCAAAACATCTGTCCTGAAGCTGCTAAATTCTCTTAAGAGCCTTTGGTTTATGATTGTCTTCTTGCTAATCATATATATCGTTACACCTAAGAGTTCTACCGATGTTTTGCATGTTGCATTTACCATTAACGGATACGCATTTTATTGGGAGAGCTTTCTTGATGCCGGAAGGATTCTTTTAAGATTAATTTTGATGATCGCCTTATCAATGGTTCTGACCACTACAACGAGTCCATTAGATTTAACTTATGCTTTAGAGTGGTATATGACTCCGCTTAAGATTATTGGCTTTCCTGCGCATATCATCGCTATGACGATTTCTTTGGCGTTGCGGTTTATTCCGACCATTCTTGAAGACGTTAACCGTATTATGAAGGCCCAGACGTCACGTGGGGTTGATTTTGAACATGGTGGATTCGGCAAAAAGATTAAAGCCATTATTTCATTGATTATCCCTCTATTTGTATCTGCCTTTGTTAGGTCTGATGAACTTGCAAATGCGATGGAATGCAGAGGTTATGATCCAAACGGGAAAAGAACCAAATATCGTAAGATGCATTTCAGATGGAGTGATGTTTTGTCTCTTCTAATTGTTGCGGCAATTTTAGCCGGTTGCATTTATATGAATGTCACAAAGTTCGATTTGTTTATAATGCTTCTTGGGGATGGTGCGGTTCTATGAGTGTCTATCTTATGACCGTTGCCTACAATGGCACTAATTTCAAAGGCTTTGAGAAACAACCGAATCTTAGAACCGTTCAAGGAACGTTGGAGGAAGTTGTATCGAGTATTTTGGGTGTAAAAACACCTATTTCCGGCGCCGGGAGGACTGATGCTGGTGTCCACGCCTTTGCTCAAAGAATCAGCTTTAAAACGACTAAAGAAATAAAAGATTTGGAACATTTTAAGGTGGCGGTTAATAGACTGAGCCCAAAAGATATCGTGGTTAAGTCAATCGAGAGGAAACCGGATGACTTCCACGCAAGACACAGCAACTGTGGTAAAGTCTATGAATACAAGTTTCATTGTGGAGAACGAGATCCGTTTGCGGTTGATGAATATCAATATGAGTGGCCTCATTTTGATTTTGAATTATTCACCAAGGCCATGATGGCTTATAAGGGTAGACACAATTTTCAAAACTTCACTGTTAAAGCAGACGATGTAGATGGCTTTATCCGCGTAATAGAAGATATATCTGTTGTTATTAATGACAATCATTGTGTAGTCACTCTAAAAGGCAATGGCTTTATGACGTATATGGTCCGGATGATGATCGGCATGGCGTTTAAGGTCGCATCAGGCAAATTGCCTCTCAGCCAAATTGATGATATGTTATCCAACCCTATTCGTGATTTTAAATGTTATAAGGCGCCTGCAATGGGGCTGACCCTAAAAGAGGTTCTTTATGTCTCGTAATTTTGGATATAACTATCACTCGCATACCTATAGATGTGGTCATGCAGTGGGGGATGAATTCGAAATGGTGGAATCCGCCATCAAGCATCACTATAAAATTTTAGGTATATCAGATCATATATTTTTACCGGGTATTTCCCAACCCACCGTGCGTGGTGATTATGATTTTTACGATGAATATGTTTCTAATCTAAAATACCTTAAAAAGAAATATAGCGATATCATAGAACTGTATTCTGCTTTTGAGTGTGAAGACTACGGGCCAAAGTACTTTGATTATTATCTAGGAATACTCGAAAAAGGTGATGCCGATTATTTAATCTTAGGTCAACATTGTAGATTGAACAGCGAACAAACTGATATTGAGTTCTATCATTATAAATCGGATCCAATTGGGGCATTAAAGAATTACACAGACGACTTGATTAGAGGCATGGAATCGGGATTATACATATACGTTTGTCATCCAGATTTGTTCCACAAATTCCTGTCTGGTTGGAACGAAGAATATGAGAAAGCGTCCATAAGAATCATAGAGAAAGCTATCGAACTTGACTTGCCGCTTGAAATAAACATGTGCGTTTCTAGGAACGAAAAGAAGATTGACGAGAATGGGAACAGGGTATTCTCCTATCCATGCGATGAGTTTTGGGATTTAGCCAGCAAAATGGGTGCTAAATGCATATTGGGTGTCGATGCACATGACCCACGTCATTTGTATAACACCGAGTTTGATGAATTTAGGAAATTTATTAAGCGCCACAATCTTAAGCCGATGACCAAATTGGATATCGAAACATATAGGAAAAAACTATTTGATAGATATGGTCTTATAAAAAAGGCTAACTAGGAATAGTTCCTAGTGATAGAATACTAACCGCTAAATGAAGCAAAGGAGAATTTATGGGAAGACATTTTGAAGTCAGAGCGGCCGCAATGGCAGCTACTGCAAAAGCAAAATCAGCAGTTTACATGCGTGCATCCAAAGAAATTTATGCCGCAGCAAAGAAGGGCGTCCCTGATCCTGCTTCCAACCTTGCATTAAGAAGTGCAATTGAAAAATATCGTAAGACATGCCCAAGAGACGTCATCGATCGTGCTATTGAAAAAGCCAAGGGCGGAGACGCAACAGCCTATATCGAAGGACGTTATGAGTTCTATGGTCCAGGCGGATCCTTCCTCATCGTTGATACGTTATCGGATAATGTTAACCGTGCATTAGTCGGCGTTAAGACCATCGTCACCAAGAAAGGTGGAAAGATGGGTTCAGTCGCATACAATTTCGAAAGAGCCGGATTAATCGATTTCGCCGCAACCGAGGACAAACTCGAAGGCATCGAAGAAGCATTGATCATGGCGGATGTTGATTTCTCAGATGCAAGTTGTGAAGATGGTATCGTCGAAATCAAGACAGCCCCTGAGTCATTCGATGCAGCAAAAGAAGCTCTTAAAGGACTTGGATACACAGATTTCGAAAGAGCGGAAGTTACGCTTGTTCCAAATGATTGGATTGAACTTCCAGCAGATGATGCTCAGAGAATGAAAGACTTGCTTGCAGCTCTTGATGAGAACGAAGACGTCCAAGCAGTCTATCATAACGTCGATAACGCTTAATTGTTTTTAAAAAGAAAAGCCACTAGACCATTGAAACCTACCGATAATCCTAAACGGAAGAAGGAATGCGTATTCAACGGATGATAGTGGCTTTTTTTGATTACTGCTGATTCTGTGCAGTTTCTTTTTTGATAAGCTCAGGCGAAATAGGTGTTGTTTTGTTTTTGTTAATTACTTTCAAGAGAATTGGTGTGACGAGTGAGCTAATTAGAATCAAGATAACCACAAATGTTGTGATGTTTTCGTTAACAACCGATTTAAGTTTATCAACGCAGACAAGGGCAACTTCGGCTCTCACCATCATTCCTACTCCGATTGAAGCCGAATCCTTCCAAGAGAATCCGCACGCTTTGGCGCTTAAACCGCAACCGAGGAGTTTACCGAGAATTCCGCAGATAACGAAGACTATTCCAAACCAAAGAAAACTCAAATCAAATGAACTGAATGATATATTGATTCCAATGTTAGCAAAGAATACAGGCGTAAATAATAAAACGCCGAATATTTCCGCCTTTCTATCAATATAATCGCGATCGTGGTTGGTGGAGAGCAATAATCCCGCTAAGAACGCTCCTGTGATATCCGCAACTCCAAAGAATTCTTCGGCAAACCAGGCGTACAAGAAACACATGACAAGTGAAAAGACAGGAATTCTTTGGTGATGCTCGTATTTTCTTGTGATATGAGCAAAGAGCTTAGCGAGTCCAATTCCGGCTGCGCCGAATATTACAAAATAAATAACTATTGAGATGACTGAAGAGGCAGCGATATCCAGTCCTGCGTTGGTGAATAAACGGACGAATAACGGTTGGGATGATAAATCAACCGTTTCAAGTCCTGAACTGGCATCAAGTCCTAAAACGATTGAGAGGACAACGACGCCGATGATGTCGTCGAGTATAGCTGCGCTTGTAACACAAGTACCCATCATGCTATTAAGTTTGCCGAGCTCTTTTAATGTGGCAACCGTAACAGAGACGGAAGTGGCGGTCAATATACAACCGTACGACAATGCCTCGAGATAGTTATTTGCTATATTTGCAAATCCGCCATCAAGCATTGCGGCTGCTGCTAAAAAACCGAGAGCCATTGGGCAAACTACGCCCGCCATTGTAATAATAATGGCTTTTATACCGGTAGCTTTAATCTGTTTCAAATCGACTTCAAGTCCGGCGCTGAACATTATGAGAATGACACCGATTTTAGCGATAAACCCAATTCCGTCGGAACTGGCTTCAGAAAAAATCTTTGTCCCAACATCCGGAATAAGTTTAACAAGCCCGAGCAATAATCCGGCAACCAAGTAACCGATGACTTTAGGCAAACCGAACCTAGTACAGATGAGCGAGAAGGCCTTGCAGAACAAGAGAATTAGGCCCAATGGTAATAACACAGAAACGAAATCCATAGTTATTTCTCCTTTCAGGAAACGGCAACGATTATAGTCTTTTTTTCGTTCACTTGCATTAAAACAGTAAAAGAAAAAGACCAAATGGTCTTAATCTTTGCTGTCTAGGCTTTAATTGTTGTCGTCGATATCTGCGCCGGTTGGGTCAACAATTGAATAGCCAACGTTAGTTAAATGGTCCGCAACACGCTCCAAATTTGAAATAAATGTTGTATAGAATGGGGAGACTTCTACCGAGCATTTTTGATCTTTCAGTCTTAAGTAGTGGGCATTCGAGAAATCGCGTTTCATATCATCAGTTTTTGCTTCTAGCTCATGGAGTTCTGGAAGCTTTGATTTGTCCTTGTCTCTAAAAATTACCGTGACTAAATCGCACATTTTTTCAATAACCTTGAACATTTCGTCAAATTCTTCTTTTGCCGTATCGGAGAATTTGACTTCGTCATCAACCATTTTACATGATTCTGTATAGAAATTGTTTGCATGGTCGCCTATACGCTCAATATCGTTAATAACGTGGAAGAAAGCACCAATTTTCCTTGCGTCGTTTTCTTCGGCTTTTGGGGAGACTTCTATCAAGAAGGATGTCAGTCTTTCGTTTATCTTATCTATCGTGTCTTCGGTGTCGGTTAGGATTCCGTCTTGCGATTCATCTTGCGTAATGATTCTCTTATAACCACGCCTTAAGTTTTCAAATGATAAATCCATCATTCTAAGGATTTCTTTTTTAGCCATCATTGTTGCGATGGTTGGTGTGTTGACCATTTTGTCATCGATGTATTTAACGCATGAAATGAGCTTTTTGTCTTTTTTCTCTTTAATTAGTTTCTCACTCCATTCACAGAATTTGCCGGCGAATGGGAGAAGCAGTAGGTTGAATACAATGTTATAGAGGAGATAAAAGATGGCGATAGACATTCCAAGGTGGTCAGCAAAGACGGAGGATAGCCATGCTTCAATTTGTCCAGGTACGCAGGCATCCACAGACCACATTACGGCAGTGCCAATTATAGCTGTTGTCAATCTCATGAATAGACAAATCCATGCCGCTCTTTTTGAGTTAACATTTGACCCAATTGAAGCAAGGAGAGTTGTCACAACCGTTCCAACAGATGCGCCAAGCATAATATACATGCCGGATAATGGAGGAATGATTCCGCTCGTAACCATGACGATTACTATGCCCGATGTAGCGGAACTTGATTGAATGATTGCGGTAAACACAAGTCCGATAAGTACCAATAAAATCGGAAGTTTGACTGTTTGGAATAGATTAGTGAATAAATTTGTTAATTCGGCTTGGTTTTTCATCGCGCCAGACATTGTTTCCAATCCGAAGAACAAGATTCCAAATCCACAAAGCATTGTGCCAATATTCTTAACTTTGACATTGTTGAAGAACATCATGACTAGGCCGATGAAGGCGAATACCATCAAATATAAAGATATGCTGAAAGATGACAAAGAAACGATTAAACCCGTAACCGTTGTTCCGATGTATGCGCCCATAATAATGCACACAGCTTGTTGCAGCGTCATTACGCCTGCGTTAACGAAGCCGACTACGATAACGGAAGTGGCGGAACTTGATTGAATAATCGAGGTTACAGCAGCGCCGATCCCCAATCCGGCTATCTTATTTTTTTGGATTTTTCTAAAAAGATTCTTCAGTCCTCGCCCAGCAGCTTTCTTCAAACCTCCAGACATCATTTCCATGCCCGTCATGAATACAGCGAGACCCACCAGCAATTTAATTATTCCTTCAACCATGTTTGATACCTCGTATATTAGTTTACTAAATTGTTGAATCGAATTGACATAAGATTTACATTCAAGCAAGCGTTTTCATTGTTTCCTTACGTGAAAATCTAAGTTTTTTATCATTTTCCTTTGACAATATACCTTAAGGTATGGATAATTTCACTCGGCACTACTTTTGAAAGAGGAAACCCCGGTAAAGTTGAATCATAGAAAAAGATAGTCAAACAGACTAGGAAGAAGGAAAGAAATTATGCAGCGTCAAACAACAATGGCAAAGCCAGCTGAAGTTAAACGTGCTTGGTATGTCGTCGATGCGACAGACATCCCGCTCGGCCGTTTAGCATCTAATGTCGCACAGATCCTTATGGGCAAGAATAAGCCAACTTATACTCCAAATGAGGATACAGGCGATTGCGTTATCGTTATTAACGCATCCAAAGTCAAGCTCACAGGAGATGCTGAGCACAAGAAGAATTATTACAACGTCTCTGGTTATAACGGTGGATTAAGAACACGTTCATCAGGCGTCATGAAGAGAGAATTCCCATGCGAAATGGTTGAAAGAGCCGTTTGGGGAATGCTTCCAAAAGGACCTCTTGGCCGCACAATGGCAAAGAAGCTCTTCGTCTATGCAGACGACAAGCATGAGCAGTCAGCTCAGAAGCCAGTCGCTCTTGATCTCAAGAAATAAGGAGAACTAAACACATGGCAGAAACAAAGTATTACGGCACAGGCCGCAGAAAATCATCAACAGCTCGTGTTTACGTCACAGCAGGATCAGGCAAGATCACAGTCAATGGCAAAGAAGTCTCTGAATATATGCCATATGCAACTCTTGTCCAAAATCTCAAACAGCCTTTAGCTCTCACAGCTACAGAAGGAAAGTATGATGTTGAAGCGTTCGCTATGGGCGGCGGCTTCACAGGACAGGCAGAAGCAATCCGTTTAGGACTTGCTCGTGCACTTCTCGAAGCAGGCGAAGACAGAAGCACATTGAAAGTCGCTGGTATGTTAACTCGTAACAGCCGTGCTAAAGAGCGTAAGAAATACGGTCTCAAAGGCGCAAGACGTGCTCCACAGTTCAGCAAACGTTAATCCGTTTACTCTACAAGAATCCAAGCTCAGCTATGCTGGGCTTTTCTTTTTGTCTCTCACATAAAAAAGAGGCCATTTTATGAGGTGTACCCCAATCCTGAACAAATTGAGGAATAATAAAATTTCGGTCTCTTTTTTCTTTAATATTTATCTTTGCTTAGAGTGAAAGCAAATGCCGGTGCAGTCAGGTCCGCAATGCGACCCGATTGTTGGGTTGATGTCGATGATTTTCACATCGATGTCAGCCCCGTATTTTTCTTTTAGTTTTGCAACTACCATCTCGGCTAAATCCCTGCAGCCGGTTGATGCGACGGTAATCTCATATTTCTCGACTTCATCTCCAACCTTTTCAACATAGCCAAGAAGTTTTTCGATCGCTTTTTTTCTTCCGGTTGCTTTATCGATTGAAACCATTTTGCCTTCGCTCGACATATAGATGAGCGGTTTGATACCAATGATGTTGCCCATGAATGCAGTAATTCCTGAGACACGTCCCGATTTCCCAAAGAATTTTAAATTGTCAGCATAAAAATAGACACTCCAATGGAAGACATCATCATTTAATTTTTTAAGAACCTCTTCAACTGCGGCTCCTTCTTTATACATTTTCATGGCAACCATAACCTGAGCACGTGAGACAAGAGTGATTCCTTTGGTGTCAAAGTGATAGAATTTCCTGCCTGGATATTTCTTCTCAAGTTCCTTTACCGCTAAATACATCGCATTGTAGGTTCCTGACATTGCCTCTGAGAAATGGACATATAAAATATCATTTCCAGCAGCAAATTCCGGCTCGAAGTATTTAATATATGTTTCTGGGCTTAAAGCCGATGTTTTTGGGAGAACGCCTTTTCTCAACAATTCATAAAATGGTTCAGCATCGAATTCTTCAAAATCGATATACGGAAAGATTTCTTTTTCGCCGATTGTGTAAGGCATGGAAATAAGTTTGGCGCCATATTCTTTGGCGATAGTAGGGGTTATATCGCAGTCGGTGTCTGTAAAGAGTGAGTACATATATTATCCTTTTTTGAATTGGCAAATTGACTTTTACACTCTATATGATTTCGTTCTTTCTGTCAAATTTGAGGGCCTAACGCGCGTACATGCGATAAATAATATAGAAATAGTTATTTTTCTACTTGCTACACAATTTCCTTAGTTGTATATTATTAAAGCACTTCGGTGCGGTGTGGGCCTTTAGCTCAGCTGGTTAGAGCGTGCGCTTGATAAGCGCAAGGTCGATGGTTCGAGCCCATTAAGGCCCACCAACTTAATTTGTAGCGTTTGATTGAAGCAAATGTTATGCAGCGGTGTTCTACGAGAGAACCGCCCTTGGGTGTTTAGCTCAGTGGGAGAGCGCTTCCTTCACACGGAAGAGGTCACAGGTTCGAAACCCGTAACACCCACCAGAATGCCGACCTAGCTCAATTGGCAGAGCAACGCACCTGTAATGCGTAGGTTGCTGGTTCGATTCCGGTGGTCGGCACCATCTGATAAATTAGCTCAGCAGAAAGCTGGGCTTTTTTTGTGAAAAAAAGTCTCGTTTAGAGACTTTATTTACTTGATGAGTTTTCTACGTATTTTTCAAGGTACTTATTGACCTTTTGTCCTTCTAACGGTTTGGATGAATCGATTAATTCAAATGTCATTGCGTCACTGTGTTTCTTGCTTAAATTTGCTCTGAATTTGTTCGTGATCGTCCAAGTTAGGATCGGTTTACCCTCTTTATGCCATCTACGGACTTCTTTAGATAAGAAAGATAATCTTACTTCTGAATCGATGAAATCGTAGTCATTCGGATTTACGCTGCCTTTATTATTCCACTCGGTTTTACCGTACAAACGCCCGATATTTATCTCGGTGTCTCTCAGTCCTTTTAGAACTTCCCCATTGAACGAAATGAGGACAATATTTCTTTTGTCTTTTAATGCCATCAAGATTGGCTTTACATACTTTATGATATCTTCAACTTGCCCATCTTGGACTTTTATTTCCAGCACAAGTGGAACTTTGCAGTCCCACAAATCAATAAGCTCTTCTAACGTGATTAAACAGGTTCCATCAAATAATTTGTAATCTCTTTGAATTTCTTCGACGGTTAAATCCCGGATGTTGCCCTCTTTGCCGGTAACGCGGAGTAACGTTCCATCGTGATTCACGATAAAACGGTGGTCCCTCGTTAAATTGATATCGCATTCAAATGGTAATCCGTGTTCGATTGCGTTTTCAAAAGCGGCTTTAGAGTTTTCAGGTCTTGTTAGGTCGTGCAATCCGCGATGGCAGACTCCGTTAGACCATGAAGCGAATATTTCTTTAATTGAGGCTTTCATTTTATGTCTATTTCCTCGATATCCGTGGGTAGAGGTTCATTCATCATAACGGTATAGTCGCTGTGATTTGGGGAAATCTGCTGGGGGCTCAATCTCATGTAGAGCGCATCGCCTCTAGCAAGCACCTCTCCATCCATGTTTCTTATCTCGCCCCAACCTTTGAATGTGATATTTGATACATTTTCAATTTTGGCAACGCACATAAGCGGCGTTTCATAAGGCACAGGTTTCTTATATTTTATTTCTAATTTAATCGTGCATCCCCAAATATTCTTATCAATGCACCAGACTGCTCTGCCTATTGTCTCATCCAAAATTGCGCTGATATTTCCGCCGTGCGTTCTTTCTGGGTAAGATTGATGATTGTAGCTAAATTGGAAAAGGGAAACACAGGACCCATCTTCCATATTGTAGAAGTTGGCGTGCAGTCCATATGGGTTTTCGGTGCCGCAGACGTAGCATTCTTTGCCATTAGCTTGTTTTGCGATTACTTTCATAGCAAAAATATATTAAACCTTTTTACAACGTTTGTCTCAAATACATTATAATTCTACTCATGAGAGATCCTTTAGCGTTCCGCATTAGACCGAAAAATTTAGATGAAGTGGTTGGGCAACAACATATTGCTGGGCCAAATGCCATCCTCAGAAGGTCAATAGAGAAGAAAGAACCTTTCTCTATGATTCTCTTTGGACCGCCTGGAACGGGCAAGACCACAATTGCAGAGGCATATGCCAAATCAATGGGTATCCACTATGAGAAACTCAATGCGGTAACAACGGACAAAAAGGAGATGGAATCCGCCATAAAAGATGCCAAATTATTCGGTCACGCAATCATAATTATGGATGAGGTTCATAGACTCGATAAGACCAAACAAGATTTGTTGCTGCCGTATGTTGAGGATGGGACATTTTTCTTAATTGGAGCAACAACCTCAAATCCTTATATCGCCTTAAATAGAGCCATCCGTTCTAGATGCAGGCTGCTTGAAGTTAAAGCTCTGACTGAAGATGATGTTTATCATGGGCTTCTACGCGCAATTTCTTGCAAAGAAGGCATCAATAATGAATATAAGTTTAACGAAGACGCCCTTAGATATATCGCTAAGCTGAGCGGTGGGGATCTGCGTTTTTCTCTCAATATGCTTGAGCAGGCTACCATCCAATTCTCAAATACCGAAGAAATTACTCAACAAGACATCGAGAAAATCAACAAAGTTCCTAATTATGCGATGGATAAGAATGAAGAGGAACATTACGATTCCGTCTCTGCCTTGCAAAAATCCATAAGGGGCTCGGATGTAGACGCGGCTATGTATTACTTGGCAAGGCTTTGCATTGCCGAGGATTTAGACTCCATCAAGAGGAGGCTGCTTGTAACGGCTTATGAAGATGTTGGACTCGCAAATCCCGCCGCTGTATCTAGATGCCAGCAAGCGATCGAAGCCGCTGAAAAGGTGGGGTTCCCTGAAGCAATAATTCCACTAGGATTCACGGTGGCGGAACTTGCTCTATCCCCCAAATCGAAACAAGCGTGCCTTGCCGTAGAAGAAGCAATGGATTTCGCGTCTAAAAGGCCGTTTGTTGTCCAGGATTATTTGAAACTCACTCCCGTTAACGTTCAAGAGGAGGATAAGTATCCTTATGATAGACCTGACCTCTGGGAAAAGATTCAATATCTACCTGAAGTTTTCAAAGATATGAAGTTTTATCACCCAAATGACTCGTGTATGTCTAATTATGAGAGATCATTGAACGAGAATTATAAAAGATTGAATGATAAACCGCGTTCATCAAACCTCCGTGCTTTAAAAAAGAAATAATTCACTTGATATTTAAAAAATCCGTCCTATGATTATGCATTCCTTTCCACGGGGAGAGGAATGACTAGTTAGGAGGGATGTATGGTAATCAAGAACAACAAGGCTAACAAGATTAGCAAAGTCGAGACGAAAAACTACATTGAAGACCCAAAGAAGAAAGAAAAGGAAAACAATCGCGAAATGATGCTTCTCCTTTATGTAGCTTCACTTCTTGGGCAAATGTAAATATTGAATCGCATAAGAGAGCCGAAAGGTTCTCTTTTCTTTAATTATTTTTAGTTTATAATATCTTTCGCTTGGCATAGAACGGAGTAAGAGTTACGTAAGACTTTAAAGATAAAAGTTGGCGTATACCAATTCTGAACGTGTCAGTAGTTGTTAGGGTTGAACCATTGAAAAACGACCTTAAAACTACATAAGCGGGCATGGCGTAATGGCAGCCGCGATAGACTTAGGATCTATTGGGTAACTCCGTGCAGGTTCGAGTCCTGTTGCCCGCACCACTTGATTTCATGCTCGGCCTCCATGGGCCGGGCTTTTTCTATAACAT
>CAVIJK010000004.1:0-64403 GCA_963643345.1 bacterium
GTGCAAGGCTAACGTGTTAACTATCAGTCAGACCGCGCCAATTCAAGGAATCGCCTACATAACAATCACATTGACGATCGATAATATGCTTACAACTGTAGAGAAATTGACGTCAACTATCAGCGCGATGGACCACGTTCTCAACGCAACGACTTTGAAATAAGCTTTGAAATTTTTCTTAAAATAATTATTGAAATTTAAATAAATAGTGGATTTTATCGAGAGAAAACGAATTTGAAAACGCTTTCCCTCTTTTTTTAAAACTAGTCATTGAAAATTATTGTTTTTTCTTTTAAATAGACACAACAAACGCGATTGAATTCGGACATGTTCTTGCGTGACTAGCGTGAAGAGAGAGGCCCAGGGGATGGAAAGGGCTGACGAATAGATGCAAGGGTCTCACCGAATGAGCGGTTGGGTGAAATCGGAAGAAAGTAATACCAAACGGGTAAGCCCGTAATAGCTAAAAGAGGGTCACACATAAGTGATAAACAAGAGTGGTACCACAGGGATCTTAGACCTGTCTCTTGACTACTAAGAGGAGTTATTTTCAAGGGGGAATCACAAAAATGAAAACACTCAAACCATTTGCTGCTTCTGTCTTGGCCTTCTCATCAGTAGCTCTACTCGCTGCTTGCGGCGGAAAGAATTACACGGCCAATAACAAAGCAATCATGATCGGAAACACCGGTCCTTTAACAGGCGCTTATGCCATTTACGGCACAGGCGTACAAAACGCTATTAACATGGCAGTAGAAGAAATCAATGCCGCTCAAGCAAAAAAAGATGGAGAAAATTTCACGTTCAGCTATGTGGCAAAAGACGACCAGGCCGATGCTGAAATAGCAGCCCAGAACTTCAATACTCTTTATGAATCTGGCATGCAGGTTTCACTTGCCGGCGTCACTTCAGGCGCATGCCTTGGGTTCGCAGGAGCCGACGAAGAGAACAACGTCTTCAAATTAACACCTTCTGCGACTGCTGATGCCGTTTATAAAGCTGGCGTCTACCAGATGTGCTTCTCCGATTCAGGTCAGGGAAAAGCTGCCGCTAAATACATCCAGGAAAACTATAAAGATAAGAAAGTTGGTGTCTTATATAACTCATCACAGGACTATTCAAAGGGAATCTACCAGAATTTTGTCTCGGTATTCGGTGAGGATAAGTTAACAGCAAAAGCTACATTTACAGATGACAACGCAGCAAGCTTTGATGGACAAGTCTCAGCATTAAAGAACTGCGATCTTGTCTTCCTTCCAATCTATTACACACCAGCAACTACATTCATTAGAGCCGCCTATGGCCAACTCTCAAATGACGCTATTTACTTTGGCGCAGATGGACTTGATGGCATTGACGGTGTCGAAGGATTCAATGTAAACAGCTATCCACAAAGAATTTCAATGCTTTCACACTTCAATTCGGCGTCACAAGAAGAAGCTACAAAGAAATTCGTTACTGCATATAACGCAAAATACGATCCTGCATCCCTTAACCAGTTTGCAGCATCAGCTTATGACTGTGTCTATGCTATATATGGTTTAATGGAACAGTATGAAGCAAAGGGAAATAAGATTTCTACAACTATCTCTGCAAAAGATTTGAACACAATCTTAACTGGCGAAATTGCAAATTACACATTCAACGGTGTTACCGGCACCAACGTCAAATGGAACACAGATCATACAGTTGATAAAACTCCTATTGAGTATGTAATCAACAAAGATCGTGAATCTGCATAATTTAAATAATTAATTATTTAGGAAGGTGACCCCAACCACGGTCACCTTTCTTCCGCTTTTAATAACTGGTTAGGAAGGATTAATATGCCTGAGTTTTTATCTCTTACATTGAGCGGGCTAGCATTAGGAGGCGTATATGCACTCATTGCGTTAGGCTATACGATGGTCTATGGTATCGCCAAGATGCTTAACTTCGCCCATGGTGACATCATCATGGTCGGCGCATACTCAATTTTAGTCACGTTCATGACATGCGGAATGCCGGTTTGGGTCTGCATAATCATAGCAATTATATTCTGTACAATTCTCGGAATAATAATTGAAAAAGTGGCTTATAAACCTCTTAGAGGAGCCTCTCCACTCGCAATTCTTATCACCGCAATCGGTGTTTCTTACTTAATGGAGTCAATCGTTTATTTAATATTCGGCTCAGCTCCAAAAAATGTTGTCCTTTTTGAATCATTGCAGGGCAATCAAACCGCAACTGCACTTATCACATTAGGCGTTGCCATTGTAATTATGGTCGCTCTAGTCTTATTCATTGACTTCACAAAGATTGGAAAAGCAATGCGCGCAGTATCAGAAGATAGGGGCGCAGCCCAATTAATGGGCATCAACGTAAACTTCGTTATCATGATCACGTTTGCTATCGGTAGTGCGCTTGCAGCAGTTGCCGCAATCTTCTGGCTGATGAAAACCCCGCTCGTGACATATACGATGGGTTCATTGCCTGGCATTAAAGCGTTCAGCGCTGCCGTTATCGGTGGCATTGGTTCAATCCCTGGGGCTATGATTGGGGGGATCCTCATGGGTCTCATCGAAACATATTGCGATGCCGTTCCTGGCCTATCAAGTTTCACTATGGCAATCGAATTTGCAATCCTTGTCGTTATCCTCTTGGTTAGACCAAGCGGACTTTTAGGCAAGGCAAAAAGAGAGAAGGTATAAGCTATGGAACAAACGAAAAAAAGAACCTACTTCTCTTATTTTAAAAAAGGCTTAACCATCAGAAACTATTGGATGTACGCGTGTTTTACTACATTCATCATTGTAGGGATAATCCTTTCGACGTTAAACGCGCCTAAGAGCTCAACATACCAATTATTTGAGCAAATCGGCTACACAATTATCGCAGTTATTTCCCTTTCCTTGGTCGTAGGATTCCTAGGAGAATTGTCGCTAGGACACGCTGGGTTCATGTCAATCGGCGCATTTACCGGAATGTTCTTCCAGCAGGTTGCACTCAATTCATTGGCATCTAAAGACGGATTCCCTGCCGTGGTTGCGTTATTGATATCAATGCTTGTGGGCGGATCAATTGCAGCGGTATTCGGATTCATCATTGCCTTACCGGCGTTAAGACTAAAAGGAGACTACCTTGCCATCGTCACCTTAGCATTTGGCGAAATCGTTAAGATCGTCTTCCAAAATATAGATATCCAATCAATCACCAATTCAAAAGGATCGCCGGTTTGGTCAACAACAGGTGTTATTCATGATTTCCGTTTCAATTCGCATTGGCTCTATATCATAATATTCGCGGTAGCATTGCTATTCATTGTAATGATTAGGAACTTGCTTAAATCCCCGCATGGTAGAAATATTATGGCAATTCGCGACAATGAAATCGCAGCAAAAGCAATGGGCGTCAATGTCACATTCTACAAAATATTCGTATTTGTCTTCTCTGCCTTTATTGCGGGCGTAGCGGGCGTTCTCTTTGGAGCATCACAATCCACTATCGCCGCTTCAAAGTTCGATTACAACTATTCCATCAATAACATACTTGTTATCGTCGTCTTAGGCGGCATGGGCAACCTTGAAGGTTCGGTTATAGCCGCATTGGTTGTGGCTATCTTGAACAATAGACTGCAGTCAGTTCTTACCGGTGACCTCGCCTCATTAAAGAACATCATTTACGCCCTTATTCTTGTTCTTGTTGTTATTTATAACAATGCATCATTTACTAAAACATTCCGCGAGAAGTACAACTTTAGAGTCTTATGGAACTTCATCAAGAAGAAGATTAGCAAACCTAAAGACCCGGCCGATCCGGAAAAAGATAAAGATGATCCATCTTATAGCGCAGACTGGTCCAAGATTCCTTCCAAGATTCCTATGGACGCAATTGTGTCTACAGATGTGATTCCTGAACCAGAAGATAATCAAGCAACGATGGAGGAGGAAAAATAATATGGCAGAACCAGTATTAAAAACAGAAAATCTCTCCATTCAGTTTGGGGGGTTAAAAGCTGTCCAGAACTTCAACATCGAGGTCAAGAAAAACGAAATCTACGGTTTAATTGGTCCTAATGGCGCCGGTAAAACCACAGTGTTCAACATCATCACAGGTGTTTATAAGCCTACATCAGGCAAGGTCTATCTTTGTGGGCAAGATGTCACAGGGTTGAAGCAAAAGGATGTGGCTAGAGCAGGCATTTCCCGTACATTCCAGAACATCAGGCTCTTCAACAACATGTCAGTTATTCATAATGTCATGGTGTCAATGTCCTCTAGACCTGAATACAAGGTCAATCTATTCCAGTCTTTCTTCCACACGAAGCACTACTTCGACAACGAAAAGAAGATGAGAGACGAAGCGAAGGAATTGTTAAAAGTTTTCGGACTTTACGATTTGAGAAAAGAATTGGCCTCTTCCCTTCCTTATGGAAAACAAAGGAAACTGGAAATCGCTAGAGCCTTAGCAACCAAACCGAAACTTCTCTTCTTGGATGAGCCTGCTGCAGGAATGAATCCAGAAGAGACCCAAGAATTGATGGATACAATCAAATTGGTCCGCGACAAATTCGACATGACAATCCTTTTGATTGAACATGATATGAAACTTGTCTCAGGCATCTGCGAGGAAGTTACTGTCTTAAGCTTTGGGCAGACCCTCACATCTGGAAACACCATGGAAGCCTTATCCAATCCAGAGGTTATCAAAGCGTATTTAGGAGATGACGATGATGGCAATACTGGAAGTAAATAATTTACATGTCAGTTATGGCATGATCAAAGCCGTAAAAGGCATCAGCTTTGAGGTAAATGAAGGTGAAATCGTCGCCTTAATCGGTGCTAATGGGGCCGGCAAGACAACAACGATTCATGCGATTTCCGGCCTTTTAAAGACTAAAGAAGGTTCTATTAAACTAACGGTCAATAAGAAAGATAAAAAGACCGGAGAGGAAAAAACCGAACAGGTCGATTTAACAAAAACCTCCGCTAATAAAATCGTCTACCTGGGCTTAAGCCAGGTCCCAGAGGGACGTCATGTCTTCTCAGAATTAAGCGTTAAGGACAATCTCCTTATGGGAGCGTATTCTAGAAACAGCAAGAAAGAGATTGAAAGCACACTCAAACACGTCTATGAGAAATTCCCGATTCTCTTAGAAAGATCCAAACAAACCGCAGGAACCTTATCAGGCGGGGAACAGCAAATGCTCGCTGTTGGACGCGCGATGATGGCACATCCGAAAGTGTTGCTCCTCGATGAGCCATCCATGGGTCTTTCCCCTTTGTATGTTGACATCATCTTCAAAACAATTAAGGAAATCAATAAAGAAGGCACAACGATTGTCCTCGTTGAGCAAAATGCCAAAAAAGCCTTATCTATTGCTGATAGAGCTTATGTTATCGAAACCGGAGTAATCACAAAAACCGGTACAGGTAAAGAATTGCTTGAAGACGAAGACGTTAGAAAAGCTTATCTTGGAGCATAAAAAAACACCACCTATCTTTCGTGGGTGGTGTTTTTGTTACTTTAGATATCCTTGATAATCTTTAACGTTAAGAATCGTTTCGGCTTTATCAATTAATTCCTGGTCAGGAGATACGACATCTCTTAGCTTATAGGGAATCCCATATTTTTCATATTTGGCTAAAGCAAACGAATGATAAGGCAAAACTTCAAATCTTTGAACATTGTGAAGAGTCTTCACGAATTCATTTGTCTTCTTGAGTAGTTCCTCATCATCTGTATACCCAGGAACAAGAACGTACCTAATCCAAATAGGAAAGTTAGAGTCATCAAGATACTTGAACATCTCCAAACCGTTTTTTGAGGTATGCCCGGTGATCTTTAAATGCGTTTCCTCATCAACCCCTTTGATATCAAGAAGGAATAGATCAATGTATTTGAGAAGTTCCTTAAATTTTGAGAAGAATGGCTCTTCCTTTGTAAAAGGACCACCAGAGGTATCGATGGCTATGGTATAGCCCTTTGCTTTTGCCTCTTTTGCGAATTCGAGAACGAAATCAATCTGAGACAAAGGCTCTCCACCTGAGATGGTGATTCCGCCGTGATCTCTCCAATACATCGAGTATCTACTGAGCATTTTTAAGGCATCTGAGGGAGAAATGGCATTGTCTTTAGTAAATTTCCATGTCTCCGGATTATGACAGTATAAACACCTAAAAGGACATCCTTGCAAAAAGAGGACGGACCTGACACCAGGACCGTCCACTAAGGCAAATGATTCTATTGAATTGTAATATCCAACAGATGCCATTCGATTATAACCTCTCGTGGCAAGTTCTTGCGATGACGTCAAGCTGTTGCTCTCTTGTGAGATCGATGAACTTGACTGCATAGCCAGAAACACGGATTGTGAAGTTAGCGTATTCTTCTTTTTCTGGGTGCTCCATTGCGTCGATGAGCTTCTCTTTACCGAAGACATTGACGTTTAAGTGGTGTGCGCCCTGATCGAAATAGCCGTCTAAGACCTGAGCAAGGTTGACCTTTCTCTCGTCATCGTTGTGACCCAATGCATCTGGGTTAATTGTCTGAGTGTTCGAGATTCCATCGAGTGCGTACTCATAAGGAAGTTTGGCAACGGAGTTAAGTGAAGCGAGTAAGCCGTTCTTTTCAGCGCCGTATGCTGGGTTAGCACCTGGGGAAAGTGGCTCGCCTTTCTTTCTTCCATCAGGAAGCGAACCTGTAGCTTTACCATAGACAACGTTGGATGTGATTGTAAGAATGGAGGTTGAAGGTTCGGAGTTTCTGTATGTGTGATGTCTTGAGATCTTTCTCATGAAAGTCTTTAAGAGCCAAACTGCAATCTTATCAGCTCTTTCATCATCATTTCCGTAGCGAGGGAAGTCTCCGTCAATTTCGAAGTCGACAACTACACCCTGCTCATCTCTGACGCATTTGACTTTAGCAAATTTGATAGCGCATAAGGAGTCGACAACATGTGAGAATCCTGCAATACCAGTTGCGAATGAACGTCTGACGTTTGTATCGATGAGAGCCATTTCAGCTGCTTCATAGTAATACTTATCGTGCATATAGTGGATAGCATTCAATGTGTTCACATAGATTTCTGCTAACCATTCCATCATCTGGGAATACTTTGGTAAAACCTTATCGATATCGAGGTATTCATCGGTGATAGGTGCATAAGATGGGCCGACCTGCTGGTGAGTGATTTCATCAACGCCGCCATTGATTGCGTAAAGTAAGCATTTTGCAAGATTTGCTCTAGCGCCGAAGAACTGCATCTCTTTGCCGGTCTGTGTTGCGGAAACGCAGCAGCAGATTGCATAGTCATCGGTCCAGATTGGACGCATGACGCAATCGTTTTCATACTGAACAGATGAAGTCTTGACTGAGATTAATGTTGCGTATTTCTTGAAGTTCTCTGGAAGTCTTGATGACCAAAGGACTGTCATGTTAGGCTCTGGTGCTGGACCCATATTCTCGAGTGTATGTAAGAAACGGAAGTCATTCTTTGTGACAAGGGTTCTACCGTCTGATCCCATACCAGCAAGATTTAAGGTTGCCCAAACTGGGTCGCCTGAGAATAACTGATTATATGAAGGGATACGTGCGAATTTGACCATTCTGAACTTCATGACCATGTGGTCGACGAGTTCCTGGGCATCACTTTCGGTGATTAAGCCTTTTTCTAAGTCTCTCTCAATATAGCAATCGAGGAATGTTGAGATACGGCCAACTGACATAGCAGCACCGTTCTGAGTCTTGATAGCAGCTAAATATCCGAAATATAACCACTGGAATGCTTCACGAGCGTTTTCAGCTGGTCTGGAGATATCAAATCCATAAACTGCAGCCATTTCCTTCATGCCCTTAAGAGCGCGAATCTGTTCGGAAACTTCTTCTCTTAATCTGACGACGTCTTCTGACATCTCACGAAGTCCGATATGAGCTAAATCAACTTTCTTTTGGTCGATGATGTTGTCGATACCGTAAAGTGCGATTCTACGATAGTCACCAACAATTCTTCCTCTACCATATGTATCTGGAAGACCTGTGATGATCTTATTGTGACGGCATCTTAACATTTCATCTGTATAAACATCGAAGACTCCGTCATTGTGGGTCTTATGATACTTTGTGAAGATCTCCATGATTTTTGGAGATGGTGTATATCCGTATGTTGTGCAAGCCTGAGCAGCCATCTTGATGCCACCATAAGGCATGAAGGCTCTCTTTAAAGGCTTATCTGTCTGAAGACCAACGACTTTCTCCAAATCCTTTGTGTCTTCTGAAATATACCCTGGACCATATGCGGTGAGTCCTGAGACAACTTCTGTCTCCATATCGAGAACTCCGCCTTTTGCTCTTTCTTCTTTCTGGAGAGCGCTTAATTTGCCCCAAAGAATTTTTGTTGCTTCTGTTGGGCCAGTTAAGAATGATTCATCACCGGTATATGGGTGATAGTTGTCTTGAATGAATTCGCGAACGTCAATTTCGTCCTGCCAAGCAATGCCTTTAAATCCATCCCAAGCTGTTTCTGGTTTTTTAATCATGCTAGTTACCTTTCAATAAATGGACAACATTTTGTTGTTATCGGGATTATTAAACCACAATAACTAGGTAGTAGGAAAGCAAAACGCTTACAATTGCATGAATTGTTATGAATTACTCGCAAATTGCCCTATATATTTCCAATAAACCTTGGAAATTAAAAATATCCGAAATGTGATATAAAAAAACGTCTCTACACCACTCATCCAGCAAAATGGGATTTAAATATTCGTCATTCTTAAGTAAAATTTTCCAGGAGATTTTTTATGGTCATTGCTTTAACTGGGTCTACAGGATCCATGGGCAAGGAGACTTTAACGTCCTTGTCTGAGTTGAATGAAACGGTTCGCATTTTAATCAGGGATACTAAGAAGAACAGAAGATATGCCAAAAGAGCCAAGAAATTATTCGGTGGTCGATTGGAGGTCTTTTTTGGTGACATCATAAACTATGACGATTGTGTCGAATTCACAAAAAATGTTGATTATCTCTTACATTTAGCCGCGATTATACCGCCGAAAGCAGACCACGACGAAGAAAACACAATCGCCACAAACTACAATGGTACGAAAAATTTGGTCGATGCCGTCATTGCCAACGGCAACACCGCCAAATTCATTCACATATCCACCATCGCTCTATATGGCAATAGAAACGAGAAACACCCATACGGCAGAGTTGGCGATCCTCTTTTGGTGTCCGCATTCGATGTGTATGGCGCTTCAAAATTATACGGGGAGCGTTATTTGCTTGAATCAGGTTTGAAGAATTGGGCAGTTTTAAGACAAACAGGAATCCTTTACGACAATCTCCTCATGAACAACATCAGCGATGGACTTATGTTTCATACCCCATGGAATGACCCTATCGAATGGGTAACCGCGAAAGATTCGGGAATCTTGATGAAAAACATAATCAAAAAAGACTCAGCAAATGAATGCCAAGCATTTTGGAAACGCGTTTATAACATCGGAGGTGGCGAGAAATGCCGCACTACCGGATATGAAACATTTGATGATGGCTTCAAACTGATAGGCGGTTCAGTCAAAAAATTCTTTGAACCGCAATGGAATGCATATCAGAACTTTCATTGTTTCTGGTACGCTGATTCCGACATCCTTGAGAATATGTTTCATTTCAGAACGCAAGGATGCGAAGATTTTTGGAGTTGGTTTGCATCTAGACATAGAATTTATTGGGCGGGGAGAATCGTTCCACCTTCGTTGTTAAGAGCAGCGATAATCAAACCACTTTTAAAGAATAACAATGCGCCGATGTACTGGAAAAATAACAATCTTACCGCTAGAACATACGCAATTTGGGGCAAAAAAGATATCTCCAGTAAATGGGAAGATTTTGATTTGCTCTCAGAAAGAGGAAACTATCAGGAAATCAAGAAATGGAAAAAGGAGTATGACCTTGACCACGGATATGACGAAACCAAAGCCGACAGCGAGTTAGATATTGATGACATGAAACAAGCAGCAAATTTCCGCGGAGGAGAATGTTTATCCGAATCCATGGTTAAAGGTGACCTCTATACGAAGATCAAATGGAAATGCCACGATGGACACGAATTCATGTCTAGCCCATATACGATTTTAAAGGCAGGCCATTGGTGTCCGGAATGTTCCATGCCAAAAAAGAAATGGCAATTTGATAGATTGGCCAAAACGAACCCGTTCTTTGCACAGGTTTGGTATGATACCCACGATAAGGATGAGGAAATCACTTACGAAATAACAGAAAACGGCCCGGTAATGGAAAAGAAATAATGATTGGAATATACGTTTTCTCCGCAACAGGAAATACATATAAATGCGCCTCTTATATCAAAGAGGTTCTTTCTGGTACGGGGCAAGAAATAGAACTTAAAAGAATCGAGAATGGAAGTGAGACGGTAGATAAACATTATGAGACGCTTATCATTTGCTACCCAATCCATGGCTTTAATATGCCAACAAATGTATATTCATTCTGCAAGAATCTTAGAGATGGAGCCGGGACAAATGTGTACTTTGTTGAATCATCCGGTGAGCCGCTCGAAATCAATCATGCCTCTTCGAAGAAAGCAGAGAAAGTCTTAACGAAGAACGGTTTTAAATGCCTAGGCGATTACCACTACATCATGCCTTATAACATGATTTTCAAACACACAAACGAGATGGCCGCCAAAATGTGGGATGCCGCCAAAAGAAGAATTCGCGTGGATGCCATAAACATGACTGAGGCCAAACCGCATCATTTGAAAAGATCGCCATGGACAAAATTTGTTTGTTTTGTTGTAAGGATTGAACATTGGGGCATGAGATTTAGCGGCCGTTTCTTCCATGTAAGAAAAAATAAGTGCATTAAATGCATGGCCTGCGTGCGGAATTGCCCAATGAAAAACATCACTTACAATGAGGAAAAAGGCAAATTTAAATTCGGCGGCAAATGCCTTGGCTGTAATAGGTGTGCATTCCAGTGTCCAAAGGATGCAATATTCTTCGGATTGATGGATTGGATGTCCGTAAATGGCCAGTACAACTTCAACGCGGATAAGGACAAGGCTATTATCGGAAAATACTGTCACAATGCATATGTCAAATATTTCAAAGAAACCGATGAACAGTATCCAAATTAAAACGTCTCAGCGGCCTGAGACGTCATCGTTATTTCGTTAAGTGATGAGCTTTAATATAGGAAGCGGCTTGTTCAGTAACGTCGATACCAACCTTTTTAAGAATGCCCAATTCGGTATCGGTTAGAATGCAAGATGCGTGAGCTTGAGCGCCTTTCAGTTTTGGAATTTGTTTTAAAGCGGCAGATGCAAGAGGATTGTTGTTTGATTGAATCGCTAGAGCGATCAAAACCTCAGAATCATTCATTCTCTTTGATGAAGAGATGAGATTTCTTTTCACATCTTTAACGGCATTGACGACATTTGGAGAGATTAAATCAAATGAATCGTCAATCTTCGCTAACGCCTTCAAGGCATTGATTAGAGCGGCAGCTGAAGCTGTAAGAACATCAGATTTCTTGCCAACAACGATTTTCCCGTTATTCAGTTGAATAGCAACTGTGTGAGTTCCTTTTTTGGCTTGAGCGTCTAAGCACGCTTTAACACATTTTCTGTCTTCCGGAGTTGCTCCAACCTGGTTCATGAGGAATTCTGCTTTTGCAACGGCTTTGTCGTCATATTTGCCTAGATAACGGGATTTCAAGGCGCCGTAGTATCTTCTAATGATTTCATCTTTAGATGCTTGGCAAGCTGCCTCATCATTTACGATAGCAAAACCGGCCATGTTAACACCCATGTCAGTTGGTGAATAATAAGGTGTTGTACCGTAGATTTTTGTGAAAATGCTCTTTAGGAGAGGGAAGGCTTCTACATCACGATTATAGTTGACTGCAAGCTTCCCGTATTTCTCTAAGTGATATGGGTCAATCATATTGACATCATCAAGGTCTAGAGTTGCGGCTTCATAAGCTAAATTAACCGGATGCTTTAGAGGGATCGACCAAATTGGGAATGTCTCATATTTAGCATATCCCGCTTTAATACCCCTGACTTCAGAGTTATAAACCTGCGACAAACAAGTCGCTAATTTTCCTGATCCTGGTCCTGGCGCGGTTACAACGACCAATGGCTTTGTAGTTTCGACAAACTCGTTTTTTCCAAGGCCCTCATCGCTTAATATAAGAGGGATATTTTGTGGATAACCAGCAATCCTGTAATGCTTATAAGTCTTAATACCCTCGTTTGCAAGTTTAGCCATGAATTCCCTGATAGAAGATGTATCTTCAAACATAGATATGACAACCGAGTTTACTGGAAGTCCACAGGAGTTATAGATTTCTACTAAGCGTTCCACTTCCGCCTGATACGATAATCCGGTATCGCCTCTAACCTTGTTGGTGTTGATGTCTCTGGCGTTAACAACAATGATGACTTCAGCATTGTCCTTTAACGAAAGTAATAATTGAAGTTTTGCATCTGGTTCAAATCCAGGCAAAACTCTTGAAGCGTGATAGTCATCGAAAAGTTTTCCTCCGAACTCCAAATAGAGTTTGGAACCAAATTGATTGATTCTTTTAAGAATGTTCTCTTTTTGAATCTTCAAATACTGTTTAGTATCGAATGCCTTTTTCTTTGCCATACAAAAATATCCCCGTTGATAAAATAGCTGTTAGCGGGCCAGGGTTAAGCAACCTTGCCTAGTACAATAGTCTACAATAAAGGCCTTAGGGCTATAAATGGAAATTTTATGAAATTGATTACATTTACATAAAAATTGAAAATATGGCCATATTAATCATCGTTATGTTCATTTTGCTCATTTGGTTTGCCTGATAATGCATATTCATCATTCTAGTAACAATAAATCGGTAATTTGTTACTTGTTATATGCGATGGATATAAAATGGAAGCGTCATTAAACAAGGAGAAAAATATATGGCAAATCGTTTCATGTTGAATGAGACTTCCTATCATGGACACGGTGCTATCGAAAACATCGTTCCAGAAATACAGGCGAGGGGTTTCAAAAATGTTTTAGTCTGTTCAGATGCAAGTTTAATCAAGTTCGGAGTCGCCGCAAAAGTCACATCATTGCTTGATAATGCAGGCATCAAGTACAACGTATATTCAGATATCAAACCAAATCCAACGATCGAAAATGTTGTAAACGGCGTTGCTGCAGCTAAGGCTTGCAATGCAGACTGCATAGTCGCTATCGGCGGAGGATCGTCAATGGATACCTCAAAAGCGATCGGAATAATTATCACAAATCCAGAATTTGCCGATGTCAGATCGCTCGAAGGCGTTGCCCCCACAAAAAAGCCATGCTTACCAATCATCGCAGTGCCAACCACCGCCGGAACAGCGGCTGAGGTTACAATCAATTATGTCATCACGGATGTTGAGAAGAAGAGAAAATTCGTTTGTGTTGACCCACACGATATGCCAGTCGTCGCGGTTGTTGATCCAGATATGATGGCTTCAATGCCAAAAGGTTTAACGGCCTCAACCGGTATGGATGCCTTAACACATGCGATTGAAGGCTACATCACCAAAGCCGCTTGGGAACTTTCAGACATGTTCCACATCAAAGCGATTGAAATCATCTCTAAGTCCCTTAGAAAAGCAGTCGAAAACGACCCAGATGGACGCGAAGGCATGGCATTAGGCCAGTACATCGCTGGAATGGGATTCTCAAATGTAGGTTTAGGAATCGATCATTCGATGGCCCACACATTATCAGCGTACTATGATGTTCCACACGGAGTCGCATGCGCAATGCTCCTTCCTATCGCAATGGAATACAACGCACCGGTCACAGGCGAGAAATATAGAGAAATCGCTAGAGTCATGGGTGTAAAGGGCGTTGATGAAATGTCGCAGGATGAATATCGTGCTGCCGCTATCAACGCGGTCAAACAGCTCTCGCAAGACGTTGGAATTCCAACCAAGTGCGAGGCAATTAAGGAAGAGGATCTCGAGAATTTGGCAAGAGATGCTCTTGCTGATGCTTGCTGCCCAGGAAACCCAAGAACAGCAACAAAAGAAGATGTTCTTGTGATGTTCAGGAAGTTAATGTAAGTCAGTCCAACAAAAAAACCAAAAGGCTGTTGAAACCTATATGGTTATGACGGCCTTTTTCCATATAAAAATGAGGCAAATAGCTCGCTTTTATCGGTAGCAATTCAAAATATTTTCTTTTTGAAATATGACAAACTCCAAAAAAACTATGTCCGGAGCCACGAAAACAATAAAACGTTTTCAATTGCGGCAAAGTCTTTTTCTTTGCTCGGATAAAAAATGGAAAATCTTCAATGGCGGTTTTCTAACCAATCCCCTTCTCAACAAAGTCAATTGATTAAATTTCGATAGATAACATTTTTTAAAGTGTTAATATATTGCCAGGCTATGAAGGAAACAGAGTAGCGAGCACATAATCTTCTTTAGAGAGAATCCGGTTGGTGCAAGGATTAGAAGACGTGTTTGTGAATTACATTCCGGAGCTGCTTAATGCCGGGGCCGCCCGATACAGCGGACGTCTGACCACCATAGGTTAGATACTAAGGAGTTAGGTGCGAACCTAACTTAAATTGAGGTGGTAACACGAGAAATTCGTCCTCTACATTAGGGGACGTTTTATTTTGTCCCAAAGAAGGAGAACACATATGGGTGTTTATGAAGAGTTACAAGAACGTGGCTTAATCGCGCAGGTCACAGATGAGAAGGAAATAAGAGATCTCATCAACAGGGGTGGGGCAAAATTCTACATCGGATTCGATCCAACAGCAGACTCATTGCATGTCGGCCACTTTATGGCACTTTGCCTAATGAGAAGATTGCAGTTAGCAGGCAACAAGCCGGTAGTCTTAATCGGCGGCGGTACAGGATATATCGGGGATCCTTCCGGTAGAACCGACATGAGAGCAATGCTGACTCCAGAGACAATTCAACATAATTGCGACTGCTTCTATAAGCAAATGCAGAGATTCATCAAATTCGGACCGGATGACGCAATAATGGTTAACAATGCCGATTGGTTATTAGGCCTCAAATACGTCGATGTCTTAAGAGAAGTCGGCGCATGTTTCAGCGTCAATAACATGCTTAGAGCAGAGTGCTATAAGCAAAGAATGGAAAGAGGACTGTCTTTCTTAGAATTCAATTACATGATCATGCAGTCATATGATTTCTACTACCTTCATGAACATTACGGATGCAACATGGAGTTCGGTGGTGACGATCAATGGTCAAACATGCTCGGCGGAACCGAATTAATTAGAAAGAAAACTGGTCACGATGCATATGCGATGACAATCACTCTTCTCCTCAATTCAGAGGGCAAGAAAATGGGCAAAACAGCATCTGGCGCTGTTTGGCTTGATCCAAACAAGACATCTCCATTTGAATTCTTCCAATATTGGAGAAACATCGATGACGCCGATGTCACTAAATGCTTAAAGATGTTAACCTTCATCCCGCTTGATAAAATCAAAGAGATGGAAAGCTGGGATGCATCCAGAATCAATGAGAAGAAAGAGATTCTTGCATATGAATTAACCGCATTAGTCCACGGCGAGGACGAAGCGACCAAATCTAGAGACATGGCGAGATCCCTCTTTGCTGGCGGCGGTGACAATATGCCAACATTCGAATTAACCGAAGCGAATCTTGTTGATGGAAAGATTACATTGATTGATTGTTTGGTTCTCTCTGGACTCTCGACATCAAAAACAGAGGCTAGAAAACTCATTCAGGGAAACGGTGTTGCAGTTAATGACGTGAAAGTCGCAGATATCGCTCTAAGCTTCACTGCTGAAGAACTTAAGCAAGGTGTCAAGATTAAGAAAGGCAAAAAAGTCTTCGAAAAAATCATCCTTAAATAGGAAACGATAAAAACTGAAAGCGGGATTTGAAAACCCGCTTTTAATTATGTTTTTTCTGTATGTTAAAGATTTATATCAAACAAAAAGCGATTGCTTGATGGACGTGAAAACTATTTGTCACTCATCACAAGTTCTTTTGCGTATTCCAGTTGTTTTTCTGTCACCTTGCCGCCCGAAATCAAATGAGCTATTTCACTAATCTTCCCATCTAAATCCAGTTCTTTGACCGAAGTGTATGTACGGCCAGATTTAACTTCTTTGCTAATCAAGATATGATGATCGCTTTTGGATGCGATCTGCGGCATATGAGTAATCGCAATGACTTGACTCGAATAAGAAATTTCCTTAATCTTTTTCGCCACCGCCTCTGCAGCTTCTCCAGATATACCTGTATCGATTTCATCAAATATTACGGTAGCAATCTTATTGGCTTTGACGAATATTGCTTTAAAGGCAAGCATAATACGGCTGGCTTCTCCGCCAGAAACGACCTTTGCAAGGCTCTTTAAACCTTCGCCTATATTTGTTTCAATCAAGAAATCAACAGTGTCCAGACCATCCTCTTTAAATAACGTATCATCTTTTGTTTTGTTAGAGAGGAAAGAAACCTCAAACCTAGCCTTCAATAAAAGGCTTGTAAGGTTATTCTCCACCTCTTTTTCAATGGATTTAGCAATCTTTGTTCTAACTTTGGTGAGGTCCAAACCTTTTTGATACGTTTTTTCGAATGCCTCATTGAGTGTTTCTTTTGCCTTTTGGATATCTTCTTCGAATGTGGAATCCTTACCTATCATCGTACATAATTCATCACGGTATGCAATCATCTCTTCGATTGATTTACGATATTTTCTCTTGAGTGCATTTAAATCGCTTTGACGTTGTTGAAGAACGTCAAGTCTTTCTGGATCATAATCGATGTTTTTAAAATTCTTCTTCAAGGTTTGGAATGTATCGTCAATCGAGTAATATTGCTCATCGAGTTTGTCATGGATTTCTTTATATTGCGGCTGAATGCTCGAAAGTTTCTCCAACACTTTATTGAGTTCATAAAGGCGGTCGATAAAATCCTCACGAATGATGGAGTCGGCTTCTTGAGATAATTCATAAATTCTGTCGTAGTTCTTTAGAAGGGACAACTCTTGTTCAATCTCTTCCTCTTCTCCGATTCTAAGATCTGCAGCATTTAATTCCTTATATTGGAATTCATAGAAATCTCGCGCTTCTTCAAGTTTGTTTTTCTTCTCTAATAAAATTTGCAATTCATTCTTTTTATTGCAGTACACACCCAACAAATCGAGATAATCTTTCTTGTAAGATGATGTCATCTCATAAGAAAATCCATCGATAATTTCTAGATAGTTCTCAGGGTTTAAGATTTTCTCAAAATCGAATTGGCTATGGATGTCTGCCAAATGCTTAGAGATTCTATTTAAATCCTGAAGAGTTAGAACAACACCATTAGCTTTGATGACGCTTCTAGTTTTGCTAATTGTTCTTTCAATTTTAAGTTCGCCATCAATGAAGGGGATATCAAGTTTAGATAGAATTGCCTCCAGTCTTGGATTATGAATACTAAAATATCCAATAATCGTGGCTTTATCTTCTCCTTGCCTTATAAGTTCAGAGGCCGCTCTTGCCCCCAAAAGCAAAGATAAAGAATCAATAACAAGGCTTTTTCCTGCTCCAGTACCGCCTGTTAAAACAGTAAAGCCTTCGCGGAATTCGACATCGATATTCTCAATAATGGCTAGATTGTTAATTATTAATCGTTTAAGCATGCCTTAATTATAGGGTGTACTGCATAAAGTGCACCAAAGATTATCGATTTTCTTATAGAAATTAAGAAAAGTGCCTCCCTTACGAGAAGCACTTTGTATTTTAGTTGATATAAGAAATTAATACTTATATTTGCCTTCAGCGTGGATGGCAGCCTGAGCACAGGCAAGTCTAGCACCTGGAACACGGAATGGTGAGCAGGAGACATAGTCGCATCCATACTTGTGGAAGAGTTCGATTGACTCTGGGTCACCGCCAGCTTCGCCGCAAATACCACACTGGAGTGTAGGATTTGCTTCTTTGCCAGCTTTGACTGACATAGCAATGAGTGCACCAACACCTGCATCATCAAGGGTCTTGAATGGATCGAAGTCGATGAGGTTATTTGAGAGATACTCATTGATGTATGTTGAGTAGTCGTTTCTTGAGAATCCGAATGTGAACTGTGTTAAATCGTTGGTTCCATATGAGAAGTAGTTAGCCTCTGGAGCGATTTCCCCAGCTGTAACTGCTGAACGTGGAGTTTCAATCATTGTACCAACAACATATTCAAGCTCAACGCCTGCTGCTTTGATGAGTTTGTCTGCTTCAGCGGAAACGATCTTCTTGCAGAACTTGAATTCACGAGCTGCGACGACCTGTGGGATCATCATGGAAGCTGTGACCTTTGTTCCAAGATCTTTCTGAGCACGGAGAGCTGCTTTGATGACAGCACGTCCCTGCATAGCGCCGATTTCTGGATAAACGACATCGAGACGGCAGCCACGGAGACCCATCATTGGGTTGGTCATGTGGAGCCACTGGATTCTTGCCTTAACTTTTTCAACTGGTTTGCCAGCTGCGTTAGCTAATGCGACGATATCTTCTTCCTTCTGTGGAAGGTATTCATCTAGAGGTGGATCAAGTAAACGGACGTTGATGTTGATGTTCTTGCCGCCTTTGTTAGCTGACATATACATGTTGTAGAAGTCTTCTTCCTGGAACTTCTCTAACATATCGAGATATTTGCATCTCTCTTCTGTTGTTTCGGAAAGAATCATCTGCTGCATGATGAAGAGTCTGTCTTTACCACGGAACATGTGTTCTGTACGGCAAAGTCCAATCTTCTGAGCACCGAATCTGACTGCGTTAGCAACTTCCTCTGGTGTGTCTGCGTTTGCGTAGACGTGCATATGAGCATATTTGTCTGCCCAGTTAAGGATCTGAACAAAGTTCTCGTTGTCACCGCCTGCCTTTGTTTCAACAGCGCCATCATAGATTTCGCCTGTTGAACCATTGATGGAGATAATATCACCTTCGTGATATGTGTGTCCGCCAAGAACCATTGTCTTGTTGGCTTCATCAATCTTTGCCTCGCCACATCCTGTGACACAGCACTTACCAATTTGTCTTGCAACAACTGCTGCGTGTGAAGTCATACCTCCACGCATTGTTAAGATACCAGCTGCGGCAACCATACCGCCGAGGTCTTCTGGAGATGTTTCTGCACGGACGAGAACTAACTGAGCGTTCTTGTCTTTTGCAATAGCCTTCTGAGCATCATCTGCTGAGAAGACGATGTGACCGACACCTGCGCCAGGGCCAGCTGCGTTACCGTGTCCGATGACAACAGCTTTCTTCAATGCTTCTGGAACGAATGTTGGGTGTAATAACTGATCAAGTGATCTTGGATCGACTCTGAGGAGAGCTTCTTCTTCACAGATCAAGCCTTCCTTGACAAGGTCTGTTGCGATCTGGAGACCTGCAACACCTGTTCTCTTACCATTACGTGTCTGTAAGAAGTAAAGGACTCCGTCTTCGACTGTAAATTCGAAGTCCTGCATATCCTTGTAGTGTTTTTCAAGAATCTTTGCAGATGAAACGAGCTGCTCATAGATTTCTGGCTGCTGTTCTTTTAAAGCGTCGATTCTTAAAGGTGTTCTGATACCTGCAACGACGTCTTCGCCCTGAGCGTTGATAAGATACTCAGCGAAGATTTTGTTTGTACCATCAGTTGGCTGTCTTGTGAATCCGACACCAGTGCCTGATGTATCGCCCATGTTACCGAATGCCATTGACTGGACGTTGACTGCGGTTCCCCATGAGTAAGGGATGTTGTTCATCTTTCTATAGAGATTTGCTCTCTCGTTATCCCATGAGTGGAAGACAGCCTTAACTGCTGTGATGAGTTGCTCTTCTGGATCGGTTGGGAATTCTTCACCGAATGTATTCTTGTAGTAAGCTTTGTACTTTGCAACTAACTCCTTGAGGTCCTCAACTGGGACATCTTTATCTGTTACATAGCCTTTCTTTTCCTTAACTTCTTCAAGCATTGCATCCATCTCAGTACGTGGATGTCCTTTGGCGATGTTTGTGAACATAAGGATGAAACGTCTGAAGCAGTCATAAGCAAATCTTTCATTGCCTGACTTCTTAGCGAGAGCAGCGACTGTTTCGTCATTTAAACCAAGGTTAAGGATTGTATCCATCATACCAGGCATAGAGACTCTAGCGCCTGAACGAACGGAGACTAAGAGTGGGTTTGGACCGTGTCCGAATGACTTTCCTGTTCTGACTTGGAGATCAGCAACTGCGGCTTTGATTTCAGCGACGAGGTAATCTGGGAGTTCGTGTCCAGATTCGCTGTAAAGTGTGCATGCTTCTGTCGTGATTGTGAAACCATCTGGAATTCTGATTCCGATGTGTGACATCTCAGCGAGGCCTGCGCCTTTTCCTCCGAGAAGAGGCTTACCTAATCCGTAAGCGTCTTTGAAGGCATAAACGTATGTTTTGTTTGACATATTGTCCTCCATAAATGCAATAAACATTACATTGCGTTGTGATTCTATCACACGAGTAGTAGATAGTGAAATCTTTTGTCTATCAAAAGAATGAAATAGATAAAAAAATATCGATTTTTAAACGAAAATAAAAGCCTCTTTAGAGGCTTAATTGTTTTAAAATCAAAAATTACACTCTATTATAAATGAATAGATTGAATTCCAATGTCATAAGAATGCTTTCAGTTGAAAAAAGACGTTTAATAGCATCCTGGCCGGTCTTGAAAGCGTATGGAGTCATCTCAAATAAATCCTTTACCTGTTGATTGGTGAGTTTAGCCTTATTCGAAACAGTCTTTTTGCCAATCAATTCGAATCCTTCTAATGCCTCTTCTTTTGGCTCGTTCAATCTAACATTTTCATAGAGTATTTCTTTCATTTCTAAAAGATGGTTTTTCCCTGGTAGCACTCGAATGTATATCGCGCCTTTTTTTGCGATTCTGAAAAATTCTTTTTCGTTGATTGGAGCAAAACAATTTAACATGCAGTCAAACGATTCGTTCATGAATGGAAGATAATCCAGGTTGCCAATGGAAAAATATAGGTTATCAAGCCTTTCAGCATTCTTTCTAATCGATGCGCAGTTAATTGCCGCTTTGGAAATATCAACACCGTAAGACTCGGCGTTGATTTCCTTGTGGATTCCAGTTGTGTAATATCCTTCACCGCAGGCCAAATCACAAAATGTTTTTGGATTAACACCTTTGATGATAGATATAAGCTCATCTCTTAAGAATGAGTAAGCTCCGCTATTGAGGAATCTTGTTCTAGATTCAACGGACTCCTTTTTGTCCCCTTCCTCAATGAAATGGTTCCCTTGATTCGCAAGAAGAAGATTCACATAGCCTTTCTTAGCTATATCGTAAGAATGGTTCCTAGAACATTTGTATGTTTTCCCAATTAAACATAGAGAGCCGTCGCAAACGGGGCATTTATAAATTTCCATATTTAGATTATACAAAAAGATGAGCGATGTTGCTCACTAAGGCTGAAAATAAAGGCGATTGTCACACTAAAATTGCAGGTTTCAAAGATAATAATTGACATAAGCGCTGCCAAAAATATAATGGCGGCAAGCCCATAAAGAGACTATCTGCACATTGATTTCCCCTAAGAGAGATGGCGGTTGGTGAAAGCCATCGAGGATGTTGTGCAAGTCCACCTCTTTGGCGAATCTAACCAATTCCGGGGGTTCCCGTTATAGGACAGACAAGCGAGGAATACCTAATTAGGGTGGCACCGCGGATAAATAAAATTATTCGTCCCTACTTACTTTTAGCGAGTGGGGATTTTTATTTTAAGAAAGGGGAATTATGGGACGCGTTTATAACTTCTCAGCAGGACCCGCAATGCTTCCAATTGAGGTCTTAGAGAGCATACAAAGAGAAATGTTGGATTATGATGGCACCGGAATGTCCGTTTTGGAGATGTCTCATCGATCTAAGGCTTTTGAAGATATATTGAAGGATGCGATTAAGGATTTAAGGGAATTGATGAGCATCCCAGACAACTACAAAGTTATTTTTGTCCAAGGTGGCGCTTCACAGCAATTCGCCGCAATACCCATGAACCTTATGAAGAAAAAGAAAGCGGATTATATTCTCACAGGAGAATTTTCCACTAAAGCGTATAAGGAGGCGAAATTATTTGGAGATGCCAAAGCGATTGCGTCATCTGAGGATAGACAATTCTCTTATATTCCGGACTGCAGTGACCTTCCAATTAGAAATGATGCAGATTATGTCTATATATGTGAGAACAACACAATTTATGGAACTAAGTTTCATAAGTTGCCAAACACAAAAGGGAAGGTTCTTGTCGCAGACCAATCATCATGTTTCTTATCTGAACCGGTTGATGTCTCTAAATATGGAGTAATCTACGCCGGAGTCCAAAAGAACGTTGGACCAGCGGGATTGGTTATCTTGATTATCAGAGAAGACTTGATTAGAGAAGACTTGGATATCGTTACGCCGACAATGCTCAAATGGAGCACACAGGTTAAAGCAAATTCCTTGTATAACACGCCTAATTGCTTCTCAATCTATGTCTGTGGGAAAGTATTCAAATGGCTGAAATCACTTGGAGGGCTTGAAGCCATGAAGAAGATAAACGAGGAAAAAGCAAAATTGCTTTATGACTATCTCGATAATTCAAAATACATCGCAACCGCAGAGAAGAGTTCTCGTTCGATGATGAATGTAACATTCAGAACCGGTGATAAAGATTTGGATGCATTATTCGTTCAAGAAGCATCAAATAAGGGCCTTGTTTCAATTAAAGGACATCGCGTTGTCGGTGGCATGAGGGCAAGCATCTATAATGCAATGCCCAAAGATGGCGTTAAAACCCTAATCGAATTTATGAAAGAATTTGAAAATAAATATCTAAAATAGAGGATTATTTATGTATAAATACAGCTGTTTAAATGTAATGAAAGATGAAGCATTGAAGCTTTTCTCCAACAATTTTGAAAAAACACAAGGACTAGATGCGGACGTATTACTTGTTAGATCCACAAATCTAAATGAGACGCCTACATTGCCTCCAACGGTCAAATTTATCGGTAGAGCCGGCATTGGAGTAAATACAATTCCACATAAAGAATATGCAAAACAAGGAATCGTTGTCTGCAATACACCTGGCGGAAACGCGAATAGCGTTAAAGAATTAACTACTCTTGCGCTCATCTTGGCCCAAAGAGACATATTTGGCGCAACGAGTTGGGTCCGCTCTTTAGCCGATGACCCAAATATCGTCGAAATTATTGAAAAGAAAAAGACCATATACACCGGAACGGAAATCAGTGGAAAGACACTTGGCGTCATTGGGCTTGGCGCTATAGGCGGGCTTGTAGCGAATACTGCGATTGAACTCGGAATGGATGTTATTGGATACGATCCTTATATCTCGGTTGAACACGCCTGGGGTTTATCAAAATTTATTAAGAAAGTAGATTCCTTGGATGAATTATTCTCCACTGCCGATATCGTCACCGTCCACACGCCTTTAAAAGAAGATACAAAATATATGCTCGACAAATCGGCATTTGCAAAAATGAAAGACGGCGTTAAGGTCTTAAATCTTGCAAGAGCGGCATTAGTCAATGATGATGACATGACTGAAGCTCTAGATAGCGGCAAAGTCGCAAAATACATAACCGACTTCCCAAATCCAAAATCGGTTAAAATGAAAAACACAATTGTGTTTCCTCACATTGGTGGCGCATCCGATGAATCCGAAACCAAATGTTCTGCAATGGCAGTAAGACAAGCTATGGACTTCATCGAAAACGGTAATATCTCAAATTCGGTCAATTATCCAGATGTAAACGCAGGAAGATGTATGGCAAAGCAAAGAATCACAATCTGTCATATGAATACAACAGGCATGATCGGTGCATTTACAGACGCTTTAGCGGGGAATAACATTGCCAAAATGTTTAACAATTCACTTGATGATATTGCCTACACAATTTTTGATTTAGATAACGAAGTGAGTGATGATACGATTGAGGCAATCGAAAAAATACCTAATGTAATTAGAGTGAGAAAACTCAAAGGACTCAAATAATGAAACTTGGAATGCCAATCTTATATGAATACGACTCTTTAGAAGAGAATTTTAGATTAGCGAAAGAACTAGAGTTGGATTTTGTTGAGCTTAATTTGAATTATGGGTACTGCCGTAGGGAAATGGAAGAAGGCCATGTTGCAAAGCTACTGGAAAAATATGGTTTAGAAGCCACTCTTCACTTCTACGATGAGGCGGATTTAGGAACATACGATGAGGTTGTTGATGCATATTTGAGTTTACTTGCTGAATATGCAAAATTAGGCAATGGCTACGTAAAGATGATTAATTTCCATAATAATGGAGGGCCGGTTGTAACGATATCGGGCACCAGAAACTACATCTACCAAAAAGAATACTCTACCTATCTTCCCAAACTATTAAACAACTTCAAGAAGGCTCAAACGATTTGTAAAGACAACGGTATAAGCATGGTTATTGAGAACGTGGATACCGCAAAAGGAGCCACATTCTTATTGGATAACTTTAAAGCGTTTAACAAAGAAGGATTCGGACTCAATTTAGATATCGGGCATGATTCGGTCATGGGCGGCGATTTCTTGAGACTAATCGAGAAAGAGAACCTTCCTTTAAAAGAAATTCACTTCCACGACAGCGATGGAACTAAATGTCATTTGTCTTTGGGCAATGGCGGCCTTGATTTGAAACATTATAAGGATTTAGCAATTAAAAACGATGCCTATGTCTTAATGGAAGTTAAGTCTAGTAAAGATTTAAGAGAATCTATCCCATTCTTTAGAAATCTCTAACGTGATGGTAAAATCTTCCGGGCAGAAAACGATGAAGAAGACAAAAACACTCACTGAACCACAAAAAATCGAGAGAACACTGGATAAGGAATTCAGATACACAATCTGGAGAAGATTTACAGCCGCTTTGCAAGAGTATGAACTCGTAAACGAAGGAGACAAGGTTGCAGTCTGCATTTCTGGTGGCAAAGACTCAATGCTTATGGCGCTCCTTTTCAAGCATCTGAAGAAATATTCGCCAGTCCATTTTGAACTGAAATATTTGGTCATGAATCCGGGTTATAACGAAAAGAATCTCGAACAAATTAGAATAAATTTAAAGAAGCTTGAAATACCCGCAACAATCGTTTCGACCGACATCTTTGATATAGCGAATAAAACGTATAAATCACCTTGTTATTTATGCGCAAAGATGAGACGCGGAGCTTTGTATAGAATCGCTAAAGATTTTGGTTGCAACAAGATTGCATTAGGACATCATTATGACGATGTTATCGGTACAACCTTGATGAATATGCTTAATGCCGGTTCGTTCCAAACAATGCTTCCAAAACTCCATTCAACTCATTACGCGAATATGGAGATAATTCGCCCACTTTACTTTGTAAGAGAATCCGACATCATTGCTTGGAAGGACATGAACAATCTGACGTTCATTGCATGCGCTTGCAAATTAACAGAAAACACCGCCCGAGTTGGTTCGGAAGCCTCGTTTAGATTGAAGACGAAAGAATTAATTGCCGATTTAATGAAGAACTACTCTCCCTTTGTTGAAAAGAACATATTCAGCGCTGCCCAAAATGTCACACTAGAAATGTGTCTTGGCTGGACAGACTCAACCGGAGAACACAACTACCTCGAAACGTATGAGGAAGAAGGCAAAAGAATCAATGCAAAGATCGAGGATGAAGGAATTGAAAAGGCCGCTATCGAAAAAGCGGATCGAGAACACAAAGAATTCGTTATCGACGAAAGTTTAAACTTCGAAAAAGACAAATGAAAACAGGACCGAAATCCTGTTTTATTTTTATAAATTAAAGAGTATGCGCTAACAGCTCATCGTAGCGTGCGCTTGCGATGTCTTTAGGCGCGATGTCAAAGACCGTCTTACATCCAACATCACCGCGTTTGTTCAACCTATAAACTGCTCTAGCATAAGCAATCAAAATACTACCAGTGAATTCAGGGTTTGAATCGAGTTTAAGGCTATATTCGATGACATGTTTGCATTCCTCGGATGTAGAGCCGCTCCTTATGACAAATCCGCCGTGAGGAATACCTGAATGATTCTTTTTGAGTTCCTCTAATGTGATGAAATGGACAGTCGTATCATAATCCGAGAAGTAATTAGGCATCTCTTTGATTTCCTTTTCAATGCGGGCATGATCCGCTTCATTTGGAGCGACAACAAAGCATTCTCTGGTGTGTTTTTCTCTTGTTGTCAACTCTGGATTCTCACCATTACGGACTCTCTCAAGTGCGCTTTCTACCGGGATTGTGTATTGTCTAGCGTCAACTACGCCTTTGATTCTTCTTATGGCGTCACTGTGTCCCTGAGATACGCCCTTGCCCCAGAATGTATAATCCTTTCCATTAGGAAGGATAGCTTCCATGATTGCCCTATTCAGCGAGAACATTCCTGGATCCCAACCTGTTGAAATTAAGGCGGTTGTCCCGTTTTCCTTTGACGCTTTATCAACGTTTGCAAAGTGTTCTTGAACCCTAGCGTGTGTATCAAAAGAATCAACAACGCAGAAATCCTTTGCTAGAGCCGGTGTCATTGTCGGTAAATCTGTCGCAGAGCCACCACAAATGACCAAGACATCTATTTTATTTTTATAGGATAACACTTCTTTATCAGAAACAACCTTAACTCCTTCGGTTTTGATTGTAACCGTTGAAGGATCCCTTCTTGTAAAGACCGCAACAAGAGTCATGTCATCATTCATTTTGATGGCTTGTTCAACGCCTTTAGCAAGGTTTCCATATCCATAAATTCCAATTCTAATCATATAATTAAGCCTCTTTTTAACGTCGAGATTATATCATCCGGACAAATACAGTCACTAAAAATAGGTGAAAACATTTTCATCTCAACTTTTTTAAAAATCATTACAAATTTTGCTTGCCTTTATTCGATATGGTGTTTAAATATGCCCAACGACATCGAAGAGGAAGAGTAGTCTCCACTTGCGTCTAAAGAGAGTCCCAGCAGCTGTGAAGGGATGACGAAACAGAGATGAACATGGCCTCGGAGTTGGCAGGGTGATATGTAATCCTGTCCGGGGGAGCCCGTTAAAGCGAAAGAGTATGTTAGTACTCGATGAGGTCTAATCTAGTGATAGGTTGGATGAACTAAGGTGGTAACACGGGAATTTCTGTCTCGTCCTTAACAAGATTATTTTGTTAGGACGAGACTTTTTATTTGAAAGCGTCCTAAGAAAGGAGGACGTCGTACGGCAGAAATCGAAATTTGTAATCTCTCAAAGTCATTCGGAGACCGTAAGGTCTTAGATAATGTCTCCCTCGATGTTGAGAAAGGCGATATCTATGGAGTCTTAGGCTTATCCGGTGCTGGCAAAAGCACACTGGTAAGATGCATTAATGGTCTCGAGACATTCGACAAAGGTGAGATTTATTATCGGGGAAAGTTGCTTTGTTCCCCAAAAAAGAAGGTGGAAAGACTAGAGAAAAGAAAAATAGGAATGATCTTTCAATCTTTCAATCTTCTCCAGCAGAGAACGGTCCTTGGCAACGTAGAGCTTGCATTGGAAATTGCCGGAGTCAAAAACAAAAAAGAAAAAGCCTTGGAATGTATCGAAAAAGTCGGATTGACCGAGCATATCAACAAATATCCTTCTCAACTCTCTGGCGGCCAATGCCAAAGAGTCGCAATTGCAAGAGCCCTTGCCCTTGAGCCGGAAGTGCTACTATCGGATGAGGCCACCTCAGCTCTCGACCCAGAAACGACGAATTCAATTCTTGATTTATTCAAAAAATTAA
Source organism: bacterium (assembly GCA_963643345.1). GTDB lineage: Bacteria > Bacillota_I > Bacilli_A > RFN20 > CAG-826 > UBA4951. The sequence goes on from CAVIJK010000004.1 coordinate 27,842, forward strand.
ACAAGGAATTGGGATTAACCATCATCATGATCAGCCACCAAATGAATGCGATTGAGAGAATTTGTAATAAAGTCGCCATCATAGATAAGGCTGTCATCGTGGAAAAAGGCGATCTCAGCGATGTGTTCTTGAATCCAAAAGCCGATATATCCAAACAGCTTATTTATTCAGGACACTTAAATACCAAACTTGATGATCAAAGGCTTATCCGAATCATATTTGAAGGCAACTCGGATGAACCGATACTCGCAAACATTATCCAGGAATGTGGAATCATAGTCTCAGTCGTCTTCGCTGATACGAAATTAATTGAAGGCAAGATATATGGGCAGATGCTGATAAAATGCCCTGCACGAGACAAAGATTTAACAAAGCTCCGCAAATACTTGGCACTCCATAACATCACTTATAGAGAAGAGGACGCCAACGGAACTGAGTTGGAAGAGGGGGACTAAATAAATGGAAACCTTCTTAAACATATTGCAAATGATTGGTGAAACAATCGGAATGACATTCATCTCCACTGCCATCGCCTACCTGTTTGGAATTCCACTTGGAGTGTTGCTCAATATCAGCGCAAAAAAAGGATTGAAACCAAACAAAATTCTCAATCTGATCATCGGAATTGTGGTTAACATTCTACGTTCGGTTCCATGTTTGATCGTTGTTGTCATCTGCATGCCATGGACAAGAGCATGGACGGGCAAAGGATCTGGTGAATGGTATACAATCCTGATACCTCTCTCAGTGTGTGCTCTCGGATATGTTGCACGTGTTGTTGAACAATCATTGAATGAGGTTCCTGCCGAAGAAATCGAAGGAATCAAGTCATTAGGCGCAACAAACTGGCAAATTATCACAAAAGTTTTAATCCCTGAAGCCAAAAGCAGTCTTATTACAGGCTGCGCGGTAACAGCGGTCAGCATCATAGGTTATACCTCGTTCGCTTATAATATCGGCGCCGGGGGGTTAATCGCCGGAGTTTACACATACTTCACAAGACATACGGGTGATTACATGGGAAGTTGGTACTTCTGGTTGCTGATCGTAATTGTGGTCGCAATCGTTCAAATCATCCAAGAACTCGGCTTGTATTTAGCCAAAAAAACAGATAAAAGGAGAAAACTTAAATGAAATTAACAAAATTATTTGCTGGTTCAGCACTCACAATTCTCTCAGTTGGCGCACTCTTTGCTTGCGGCAACTCACAAGACAAGACAATCACCATCTGCGCTTCAGAAGTCCCGCACGCCGAAGTCCTCAATGAATGCGTCAAAGACGAATTAAAGAAAAAAGGATACACATTAAAAGTGGATGTCCTTGACTGGACAATTCAGAACGACTCCGTTGCAAATGGCGATTATGACGCCAACTACTTCCAGCATGTGCCTTATCTCAGCCAATACAAGGGAAAGGTCGAACTTTTTGCAGCTTGCAAAGTTCATTATGAACCTTTAGGAATTTATTATGGCAAAGCCACAAAAGGCACATCCATCAAGAGCGGCAAATCATTCGAAGTTTGCAACGATTCATCAAACGCCGTTCGCGCATTCCAACTCTTAAACGCAAAAGGTGTCATAACCGTCGCTGATGAGGGCGAAAACGCTCCATACACAGCAGATGGCGAATTATCCGCGGCTGTCAGCAAATCCAATAAATGGACATCAAAGGATGGTGTGCAAGTCACATTGATTGCGGAAGAACTCCTAGCACAATCAAGAAATGACTATGACTTCGCATGTTTACCATGCAACACTGCTTATACAGCAAAGATTTCTGTTGATGAACGTGCTGATGTTGAAAACGACCCAGAACAGGTTGCCGGAAAGGCTAACGTCATCGCAGCAAGAAAAAATGAATACTCATCAAATTCGACGTACAAAGCAAAGATCGATGCGTTGTGCGACGTAATGCTTTCAGAAACAGTCTCAGATTTCTTCGCTTCAAAATATTACGGCGCAATGACTTGTGATTCATCAACCCAAATTGATTTAAGATAAAAACGAGATTAAGAGTTTTACGGGGTAGTCAGACTATCCCGTTTTCTTTTTATGAATGTGTTTTAGTTTAATGGATAGGCTTTCATAATTCTTTTAAGTGACATAGTTATAAGCTGATGTTTATATATGCTTAATCAAGCGAGGTTTGAATTATGAACAAAGCAATAATAACTGTGGTTGGAAAAGACCAAGTCGGCATCATCGCGAAGGTTTGTACCTATTTATCATCAGTCCAAGCCAATGTGGAGGATATTTCCCAAACAATCGTCCAAGGATATTTCAACATGATGATGATAACCGATATCAAAGGTGCTTCAAAAGAATTCAAGGACATCAAAGATGAACTCAATAAACTCGGTGAAGGACTATCGTGCATCATCAACATCCAAAAAGAAGAGATTTTTGACGCAATGCACAGGATTTAATTATGATAACAATTAACGAAGTAATTGAAACAAACAAGATGATTCACGAGATGAATCTTGATGTGAGAACAGTCACATTAGGCATCTCACTTCTTGATTGCATCGACACAGATGTAAATAAAACAAATGAAAAAATTTATAAAAAGATTACAAACCTCGCAAAAGACTTAGTGAAGACCGCAAATGATATCGGAAACGATTTTGGCATTCCAATTGTAAATAAGAGAATTGAGGTCACCCCAATTTCCATCATCGGCGCCTCCTGTTGCAAAACCGTAGAAGACTATGTCTCAATCGCTAAAACATTAGATAAATGCGCGATGGACTGTGGAGTAAACTTCATCGGCGGTTATACCGCTATCGTTCAGAAAGCAATGACTAATAACGAAACGCTTTTCATAAACTCAATACCATCTGCTCTAGCGTCAACTGAAAGGGTTTGTTCTTCGGTAAACCTTGCATCATCTAGGGTTGGCATCAACATGGATGCAGTCAACCTAATGGGGCAAAAAATCAAAGATCTAGCTTATTTAACTAAAGATACCGATTCAATCGGCTGCGCTAAGTTAGTCGTATTTTGCAATGCTCCGGATGACAATCCGTTCATGGCGGGGGCATTTCATGGAATCTCCGAAGGGGATTGCTGTATCAATGTTGGTGTCTCAGGTCCCGGCGTTGTTAAAAAAGCCTTAGAAGAAGTAAAAGGAGCAGACTTTGAAACACTCTGCGAGACAATCAAAAGAACCGCTTTTAAGATTACCCGCGTCGGACAACTTGTAGCCAAAGAGGCTGCCAAGAGGTTAAACGTTCCATTCGGAATAGTTGATTTATCACTTGCGCCTACTCCTGCAATCGGAGATTCAATTGGAGAAATATTCGAGACAATGGGTCTAGAAAAAGCCGGTGCACCCGGTACAACCTGCGCATTAGCAATGTTAAATGACCAGGTCAAAAAGGGTGGAATCATGGCTTCCTCATCTGTTGGAGGATTAAGCGGAGCCTTCATTCCAGTATCTGAAGACCATGCGATGATTGAAGCTGCTGAATGCGGTTCATTAAGCCTTGAGAAACTCGAGGCGATGACATGTGTTTGCTCAGTCGGATTGGATATGATCGCAATACCTGGCGATACCAGCGCAGCCACTATTGCCGGCATCATTGCAGATGAAATGGCCATCGGCATGATCAATTCCAAGACCACCGCTGCTAGACTCATTCCAGTTTACGGCAAAGGTGTTGGAGAAAAAGCCATTTTCGGTGGTTTGCTAGGCGAAGCCCCTATCATGAAAGTCAATTCCTATAGATGTGATGAGTTTGTCTCTAAAAAAGGAAAAATTCCAGCTCCGATTCATTCGTTTAAGAACTAAAGTAAGCAACACGTAGTTTATCTCGAGCGCACAAGATATTAAACTATTAGGTAATATGACGGTTTTAACCGTGGCTAAATAATATGAACGCAAAAAATCTTTACAAGAAATGGGTTAAACACCCAACCATGGACGAGGCGTTGTTCAGTGAACTTAAGAATATGAACGATGCCCAGATTGAGGACTCTTTTTATCGTGAACTCGAATTCGGAACAGGCGGTTTGAGAGGAGTTATCGGTGCTGGCACCAACAGGATGAACATCTATACGGTTGGAAAGGCATCGCTGGGCCTAGCTAAGCACATCCTTACAACAATCCCCGAAAATGACCGCAGCGTTGTCATTGGTAGAGATTCAAGGATCAATAGCGATTTATTTGCCAGAGTAGCGGCCGAGGTTTTCGCATCAAACGGAATTAAAGTGTATTTCTACAAAGAGATTTTCCCGGTACCAACCGTTTCTTTTGCAACAAGATATCTAAAAACATCCTACGGCATAATGATTACGGCCTCACATAATCCATCAAAGTACAATGGTTACAAGGTTTATGGTGGGGATGGCTGCCAGATCACAAACGAGACGGCGGATTCGATTCTTTCAAAAATCAACGCGATCAACGCATTGAGGTTGCCTGAAAGAAAAACATTCGATGAATATATGTCAGATGGAATGATTGAATACATACAAGATGAAGTTATCGACAAATATATCGAAAACGTGAAATCGCAATCGTTGCTTGGTAATGAAGAAGTGAACAAGAATGTTTCCATAGTTTACTCACCACTCAACGGAACTGGACTTGTTCCTGTGTTAAGAGTGCTTAATGAGTCAGGTTATACAAACATCACTGTGGTTAAGGAACAAGAACAACCAGATGGCAATTTTCCAACATGCCCGTATCCAAACCCAGAAATTAAAGAAACTCTCGCTTTAGGCCTCGAATACTGCAAAAAGCACGATGCTGATTTGATGATCGCAACAGATCCTGATTGCGATAGAGTAGGTATCGCTGTCAAAAATACTGAAGGTGAACACGTCTTGTTGACAGGAAATGAAGTAGCGCTTCTTCTCCTTAACTATATTTGTGAAAGAAGAAATGCTTTAGGGACGATGCCAGAGCACCCAATTATGGTTAAATCAATAGTTTCTATGGATTTAGCGGATAAGATTGCGGAACATTACGGCGTAGAAACAATCAATGTCTTAACTGGCTTCAAATACATCGGAGAGCAAATCGGTAAACTAGAATCAGAAGGAAGGGAAAATTCCTATATCTTTGGATTTGAAGAATCATATGGCTATTTAACCGGAACATATGTTCGAGACAAAGATGGCGTCAACGGAGCCTCCATGATTGTTGAAATGTTCGCATATTACAAAACTAAAGGCATATCTCTACTGGATAAATTGGACGAGATTTGGAAAGAATATGGCTATTGTATGAACACGCTTCATTCCTACGAATTCAATGGTGCAAAAGGCATGGAGAAAATGAATGCAATAGTCGATTCGTTTAGAAACATTAATGACCGTTTTTGTAATCTCCCAGTTATAGAGAAAATCGATTACTCTAAAGGTGTTAACGGCCTTCCAAAATCGAACGTCGTCAAACTTTCACTGGCCGGAGGATACTCTCTTATAGTGAGGCCATCCGGAACGGAACCAAAACTTAAGGTTTATATATCCACTAAAGTTGACACAAAAGAAAGAGCCAGAATCATTGAGGCAAGGCTCACCCAGTTAATAAAAAGTTATTTTAGTCAAGGGATTTAATAATCGATGGCTAATCCGTAGACTATTCGAATTCTAATCCGATAGCCAAAACGCATTACCCATTATCGTAGTTAATCGTTCCTTACGAACCCTCAATAAAAAGGTTAAATGAAAATTTGATAAGAGAGATCGATAAAACCGCTTTCAACTCTTCAAACCCGTATGCGTGCGTGATAATCTAATGTACGCAAATGTAGATTGGAGATACATAATGGCAAAACAAGAAATACTCGTATTGGACTTTGGTAGCCAATACAACCAGCTGATTGCTAGACGTATCCGTGACCTCGGAGTTTTTTCCGAATTGGTTTCCTATGATATCAGCATCGAAGAAATCAAATCCAAGAACGTCATGGGTATCATTTTCAGCGGCGGCCCAAATAGTGTCTATGATGAAAAGTCATTTCGTTGTGACCCGAAGATTCTTGAGCTTGGGATCCCTGTGCTAGGAATCTGCTATGGAATGCAATACTTGTCCTACATCTCAGGAGGTAAGGTTGTTCCTAGTACAAACCGCGAATATGGCGGTAAAAATATCACATTCAAAGACGGTGTCTTATTCAAAGGATTACCTGAAACTTGGCAGGTTTGGATGAGCCACGGCGACTCAGTTGTTGAATTACCTGAAGGATATGAGGTGCTCGCTAGCACGGATGATTGCCCAATTGTTTCTTTCCAAAATCTCGAAAAGAAATTATTCGGCGTTCAGTTTCATCCAGAAGTCAACGACTCCATTTATGGAAAAGAGTTATTAAGAAACTTCATTTACGAGGTCTGTGGATGTGAAAATTCATGGAATATGGATGCCTACATCCAGGAAAAGATCGAAGACATAAGAGCAACTGTCGGAGACAAGAAAGTTCTCCTCGGCGTTTCGGGAGGAGTAGATTCAACAGTTGCGGCAGTCTTAATCAACAAAGCTATCGGAAATCAATTGACTTGCATGTTCATTGATCACGGACTTTTGAGAAAAGACGAGGGCAAAATCGTCATGGATAGATTCAATAAATTCCATATCAACGTCGTCCCGATTGACGCTTCAGAACTCTTCTTATCTAGACTTGCCGGTGTAACAGACCCTGAACAAAAAAGAAAGATTATAGGAAACTCATTCGTCGAGGTTTTCGATAAAGAGTCTTCAAAGCTCGGTGAATTCGATTTCTTAGGACAAGGTACTCTATATACAGATGTCATTGAGTCAGGTACAAAGACCGCCCAAACAATCAAATCACATCACAATGTCGGCGGACTTCCTAAATACATGAGAATGAAGCTTCTCGAACCACTTAACAAATTGTTCAAGGATGAGGTGAGAGAGCTCGGAAGAAGACTTGATGTGGACGAGGAGCTCGTTTCTAGGCAACCATTCCCTGGACCAGGTCTTGCAATTCGTATCATCGGAGATATCACAAAAGAGAAGATCAAACTCGTTCAGGATTCGGACTTAATTCTAAGAGAAGAGATCAAACGCGCTGGATTAGAGACAAAGATTTGGCAGTACTTCACTGTTTTAACAAATGTCAGATCGGTCGGCGTTATGGGTGACCAAAGAACCTATATGTACACTCTTGCATTAAGGCTTGTTAACTCAATTGACGGAATGTCTGCTGACTACTTCAAACTTCCATATGATGTCATCGATATCATCTCAAGGCGCATCGTTAACGAGGTAAAGGGTATTAATAGGGTCGTTCTCGATGTCACAAGTAAGCCTCCGGCAACTATTGAGTGGGAGTGATATTTGGAGGTTCAGCAAATGAAAGAAGTGCAAAGAAAAATTCTTAAGGATGGGGTCATCATAAATAACGACATCCTTAAAGTTGATTCATTCTTAAATCATCAAATCGATACCGCCATGGTCGTTAGAACTTCTGCGTATATTGCGGCACAATTCGAGGATATCGACAAGATTGTCACGGTAGAAACCTCGGGTATCGCATACGCAATAGCGGTCGCGATGGCATATGGAAATATACCGGTTGTATTCGCTAAAAAGACCAAAAGTGCAATCATGGATTACTCTAATGCATACCACGCAGCAGTTAAATCCTTTACAAGAGGCACGGTTTCGGAAATCTCGGTTGATAAAAGATTCCTTAAGGAAGGCGAAAGAGTCTTGATAGTTGATGACTTCCTTGCCGAAGGTAATGCGTCAATTGGGCTTGTCAACCTTTGCAAACAAGCGGGCGCTGAAGTTCAGGGCGTTGCAGTCATCGTCGAGAAAAGGTTCCAAGGCGGCAGAGATAGGCTCGAAGCTATGGGCATCAAAGTCGTTAGCTGTGCGAGCATTGCAAAGTTTGAAAATAACAAACCAGTCTTTGCTGAATAAGAAATAAGGCATACATAAAACGAAACTAAAAAGATGTGATTCAAAACCACATCTTTTTTCTTAATAAGGCAAGCACAATGATTCTCTCTCGTTCAGAATAAATTTTTTAGTATCCTATATTGTGAGTTTTTTAATTGTACTTTTTCTTATGTCTAAGAATTTCCTTAGGATCTACAGGAGCAATTTTTGATTTGAAGTATCTTAATTCGTTATGTACAAGTTCCACTGTTATCGGAAACAAATCCGAAATCTCACCGTCGAGATTAACCCTAAGCCTAGGTTCCAAATCAATTTCCACTTTATGACATGGATAGTATTTAACAAGATTTGTCTTGTATAAATCGCCTTTCTGGAATTTTAAGAGCAAAGGGAGCAACCTTAGTTTGCTGAATTTACGGATAACGGAGAATTCCATGACTCCATCATGCGGATCAGATTTCAAACTGAGTGGAAGCATGCCACCACCCCAAATGCCATTTGTACAGTCAAACATGAACATATCTTGTGTATGTTCTTCCCCGTCGTCGATTTTGAATTTTATCTTCTCGAATTTGCATTTGAAGATAGTGTGTAACAAAGCAGCACTATAAGAACGCTTATCTGAATATTTTTTGCGCATCTCTATTTCTTTTTCTAGCAAAAGAATATCAAAACCAGAGCCAACAACATTGAAGGCCTTTAATTTATTGTTAACGATCATGTAATCAAGATAAGTTGGTTCTTGTCCAATGATGTTGTCCAAACATTGATCAATATCGATTGTTATGCCAAGCGTTCTAACGAAATCATTTCCTGTTCCGGCAGGGATAAATCCGATTGGAACCTTCTTTGTATCCATGCCATTAAGAACTTCATAAAAAGTTCCATCTCCGCCCATGACTATAATTGCTGTGCAATCAGCGGCTTCAGACGCCTCTTTTGCAAGTGAGATAGAATGACCTGCATATTCAGAGACCATCAACCTATATTGAACTCCTCTTTCCTGCAATTTCTTAATTAAAGTTTCGATGGCGCCTTCGCCAATCTTGGATTTCTTTTTACCGGAAGCAATTACATAATACATATTGCGTTGATTATAAAGTGTTTGCGTTGAATTTTTAATAAATATGTGTCAATTGAACGATATTCTACCATTAAAAATGGCCTTTTTGCGTTTGCAATTCAGCATTCCTTATCTTGTATACGGCATTTCTTATTAAATATTTTTTTGATCAAAATCTACCTTAGCAATACGAGACCGGCATTAAACTTGTTATTGTTTAAACAAATAACCATAATTTCAAAAATTTGCGCTCAATTTAAATCCATTACTTGATGTTAATCGATTCGTTTGTGCCAAAATGTCGATTTAAAATGTGCCAAAATGTCGATTTAAATTGTGCCAAAATGTCGATTTAAATTGTGCCAAAATGTCGATTTAGATATTGATTGATACATTGACTTGTCTTAAAAATTAGGAAACAGGAAGCAACCGAAACTTAAATTTTATTTTAGCCGACGAGTAGAAATGAATCGTTCCTCTTTTTTTGAAACGCAATTTAGCGAAACAACATGCCAATTGTTTTTTTGTATTTACTTTTCTTTTGGATTTTGGAAAACCATCACTATAATATCTTCACCAATATTGTTGATTGGTACAAGACATGTGGGGCCGTTCCGGTTTTGACGGGGGGTCTGTCCGGCCTTGGTTGCAGCGGCGTGATGAGCCATAACATCAAAAAAACAATAACTGACAACAATTCAGTAAAACCTTGGATGCTTGGTGCAAACCACGCAGCCTTCGCTCGCGCTTAATCTAGCCTCGATATAGAGCCCGCCTTTTGCGGGGGAGCAAGTCATACCACCATTTCTCGTCTATTGGCGGATATGGCTTAATATCAAGACGATAAGCCTTGGCCATTGTTCGGTGACCTAGGACGAAAACCTTACGAACGCCGTCAGAGGAAGACCGATCTTGCCGAGCCTCTGATGTACAGGGCAAGACCTAAGCTGTAGACGCCACCGTTGGGGGTCCTTCGGACAGGGGTTCGATTCCCCTCGACTCCACCACTTAAACTATATAGGTCTGATACTTTGTACCAGACTTTTTTTGTTCCAAAAAAGCCATATTGATCATTTTTAACTGATAATCTATTGGGAGAAATCAGAGATGGGATATTAGGTTTTGCTTCGACGAATTATACGATTTTTTTAAGGGCGCTAAACAATAACACGGTTATAGGTAGAGTTCTAAATTTTTACACGATTTACACGTTAGTAATACAGGATATCGCAAATTTGTAATATTTAAAGTAAAATAAGAAATGTAAGAAAGCTAGTAAATTTTTATGTTGGTTTAATAAAAGAGATCTGCAGAGAGAATCTTGATTTACGGAAGATATAAGATTTGCGGAAATGTGTCAGCACTGCCGAGGCAAATATAATTATGACATCGCTGGAGACACAAAAAAGGAGCTCAAATATGAAAATATCTATTAAATTTTATAATGATAAACCAGTAAGAGCGGTTTGGTATGAAGACGAAAATCAATGGTACTTCAGTGTCTTAGATGTTATTGGGGCAATTCGTAATGAAGACGATTATGAAAAAAATAGAAATTACTGGAAGTATTTTAAAAATAAATTAAAAAAAGAAAACAGTGAGTTGGTTAGTGCGACTACCCAACTGAAGTTAGAGGCTAAAGATGGCAAAAAATATAACTCCGACACCTTGAACTCAAATGGAATAATTTTGTTGGCAAAAGAATTTCCATCTAATTATGGTTCGAAATTTTTAGATTGGTTTACTAATTCGGATAATTCGTTAGATGGAAAAAGCAAACAAAAAGCATACGATTTGTTCGAAAGCGATTTGTTGGAAACTTTTGAAGTCGGAACGGTAAAAGGATTACAACAAATACATGCTTATATTTTTGCGGGTTTATTCGATTTTGCTGGACAAATAAGAACCAAAACCATTTCCAAGGGTGGATTCGTTTTTGCTAATGGAGAGTTCTTGCCGCAAACATTAAAAGACGTTGAAAAAATGCCTGATTTTGATTTAGATCAAATATTAAACAAATACATCGAAATGAATATAGCTCATCCATTTATGGAAGGGAATGGAAGATCCGCCAGAATTTGGCTAGATATCATTTTAAAAAACAGGCTTCATAAGTGTATTGATTGGTCCCAAATTGACAAAAACGAATACTTGGCCGCAATGAAAGATAGCCCGTTGGATGATAAGCCAATTAAAAATCTGCTTTCATCCGCTTTGACGGACAAAATTTGCGATAGAGAATTATTTATGAAAGGAATCGATTATTCGTATTATTACGAAGAAGAGTAGATTTTTTAAACAAATCGGAGAAATGATATATGAAAGACGCAAGAGACGATAAATTTATTGTAAGTGTAAAAGTGGGTCCTAAAGGTCAAATTACTGTTCCTGCTGAAGCTAGAAGGATGTTTGACATACAAGAAGGCGATACCTTAATGGTTGTGGGAGATAAAACAAAAGGCCTTGCTTTAGTTAAGGCGGATGTTTTTTACCAGATATTTGGGGAGTTCGGGAACGGGAACGACAATAAAGACAATTAGTTTAACTAAAGCTTATAAAGACATTGTTGCGGTCGACAACTTAAATTTAGAAATCAAGAAAGGCGAGTTATTTTCGCTTTTAGGTGTAAATGGTGCTGGCAAAACGACAACGATAAAAATGCTATAAACACTTACAAAGCCAATGAGTGGTGATGCTTTAATTGATGGATATTCAGTGAATAAGGAACCTGACAAGATTAAAGAATTAATAGATGTATCTATGTAAGAAAACCGCAATCGCAAGAAAGCTTACGGTAGAAGAGAATATAGAATTTTATACTAAGCTTTCAGGTATGTGATTCCCAACTCAGGGATTAAGTGATGGTATGATAACATTCATGATGGTAATGCCATTTAAGAATGCCACAATGGTAGTTCAAAATATAATTACAGGTATAGATAATTCATCGAGCTTTTTATTTTCATAAGATTAGTTGATGAATTAGAACAAAGATAAATTGTGGCGAAGAAGAGCGTTATAACTACACAATATCGGATGCCGGATTTGTTATAGATGAAATCGCCTAGAATATTTCACTGCCTACATGGACATTAACATTGGAAAAATTACTCACTAGTATTAATTCAAAAAATTAATTCTAAACGCATGGACTTAAATTTTGTTTTCAGCGCAAACAAGGTTTTTCCTTAGTAAAAATAGCTATTGCCCATGAATATAAAGGAAAAGAATGAGACTATATGTTACGAATGAAATCGCAAAATTGTCGTTGTTGTTACCTTTTACAAGTTTAGGATAAACATATCAAATTTTGGAGGAAAATAGATGAAAATATTCGTTGATACAGCAATTACAGAGGAAATTCGCGAAGCATCAAAATTTGGAATTATTTCAGGGGTTACTACAAACCCATCATTGATGGCAAAAAGCGGAAGAACCTTAGAGGATGTCATAACCGAGATAATATCAATAGTTGATGGGCCAATCTCTGCAGAAGTCCAGGAAGCCGATGAAGAATCTATGTACAAACAGGCACACGAAATTGTCGCAATGACAAACTTCTGCCCAAACATCACAATCAAGCTCCCTATGACGCCAGATGGAATCGCAACATGCAAAAGATTATCTAAAGAAGGAATTAAGACGAACGTCACATTGGTGTTCTCCGTTTCACAGGCCGTTTTAGCAATGGAAGCAGGAGCAACATTCATCTCGCCGTTCATGGGAAGAATGGACGATAAATATGACGATACAGAATCAGGATACAAACTAATTAAGAAGATTAAACAGGTTAAGGATAACTTTGGATATCAATCTCAGATTATCGCAGCCTCTATCCGACACACAACACATGTTGAACAAGCAGCTTTAGCGGGCGCCGATATCGCAACCATCCCATTTAAAGTAATCAAGCAAATGTATAACCATGAATTAACAACAGCCGGCTTACAAATCTTTAGGGATGCAGCAAAGAAATAAATCAAATTCAAGGCAGAAACCCATTGTTACAGAATTACATAAAAGAAAAAATGCTCTCGGAAATGAGAGCATTTTTGATTAATCTCTAGCCTTATTCAGCCTTAGTTTCTTTCTCAACAACGACAACTGTAGTTGGGATGTTGACAAATGTTCCTAAAACCATGAAAACGCCGTAGATGGTGACTAAGATACCAAAGATGATGAGCTGAGCACCGCCGCTGATAACATCAGCTAAGCATAATGCGCCAAGAACGATAGCAGCTGCTGCAATGACGTATCCAACGATAACGGATGCCAAAGCGTGCTTGATGTTCTTTTCCATGATAGCAGACACCAATTTGAATGTTGCGTCGATGAATAAGATTCCGCCGATAACGACCAAGACATATGGGACAAAGCCAAGTAAGAGTTGGATTAATCCGAATGCTGTTTTCTCAACAACGAACCAAACGCCGATGGCCATAGCAATGCCAGCAACGCCAACACCTGAAGCGAATCCTTTCTTTGCAAAGATTGATCCAACTAAGGCTAAGATAACACCTAACGATCCAACAACGATGAATGCAATACCCAAAGTGATGGACATAGCGTTAACCGTGTCAACTGCGCTTGAGCTAGCGTTAGAGAACTGAGCGCCCGCAACGATGCAAAGAATACCGATTACCATGACAATGGCAGCTGTAATCCATGTACCAATTGATTTTTTAATAAATTCCATTTAAATAAATCTCCTTTCCGGCGATAGATTATAGTACTTTTATTTAAAAAATGGGATGAATATTTGACATTTTTAATCAACTATAAAAAGGCCCCGATAAACCGAGGCCAAATTTATATTTGAATTAGAGTTCAACTCCATTAAGTTTGAGCAGTTCACGCGCGGAATCAACAGAATCAACACCGTGAAGATTTTTGATTGGAGCGAATTCCTTTTGTCTATCAACTTCAAACGATAAACAGGTGTTAAGAAGCTTAATCATATCAAGAACCAACATTTCGTACTTGTAAGCGTTTGGCTCGGTTGGATTGACCAACTCACCCTTCTCGTTAACGTATGCGGCTTTTTTGAATGCCTTGTGAAGAGGGAAGGCAGCGTCGACAATCTTAACAAGTTCCGTAACCTTGAAAAGATAGTTAAGAATGACACCGAAATTATAAAGATACTCGCCATTTCCATCTTTAGCGTTTCTCAACTCATCGGTTAATTCATAGTACTCGGTAATTGATGGATGACCGTGATCATAGCAGATAACACCAACTTTCTCATCTGGGTTAACTTTTCTAATTACTTTAGCGCCACAGTCACAACCCCTTCTCATTGTGGCACCAACGAATACAGGATCGGCGATTTGTTGCAAGACGTTATCTACCGCATAAACATTAATGTATTCAATGTGTTCTCTCTCGATAATGCTATAAAGCCCGGCATTGCATAAAGATGTAAACCAACCGCCGTTTCCGTTTGGAGAACAAGCGATTGTGTGTTTCCCTTCAAGCAAAACTTTGCCGTCATTCCCGACGATTGGTGCCATATCCTGGATGAAGAAATGGACATATTCACCTTTATAGCCAAAGTAGTTCTTTTCTTTAAAGAATGCTCTTGTCTTTGCATCATTCTTTGGAGATGTCATTATGAATAGATGGATATAATTCCCACATTCGTTGACTCTCCTTAGGAGTGTCTTCATCTGACACTCAAAAATATATACATCGCGAGTTAAGCCGACATTATACATGCCTTTTGGATTGTCGGAACCAAGTCTAGTGCCCATGCCACCAGCAAGAAGGAGCATAGCAACTTTGCCTTCTTTTAGAGCTTTGAGTCCAGCCTCTTTGTCCTCTTCCTCTTCTTTAGCGATTTCATCTAACGTCAAAGTTTTCATAGGAGACACGTCAGGCTCATTGTGTTCTTCTGACGCCGCCTTCTCTAAAACCGAGAAATCCGTCGATTCAACCTGAGCGAGAAGGTCTTTCTTGTCTTCCTCGCTTAATTCATCGTAAAAACGGAGAAGTTGGGTTTGGCCATATTTCTCGAGTTTTGCTTTTGCCTCGTTGTAATTCATGATAATACCTAATCCTTTCTAAATTAATCCTGAAAAAGTATCTTCTTTATAATAAACATTCTTGCAAGGAATGAAAAAGAATAATGTCCAATAAGACATAAAATAGTCCGGTTTGTTAAGATCGGATTGAAATTTATGAACGAGGAAAAAGAACGAACACAACATCATGGCAATGTTTGCTATCAGAAAAAACAAGCCAAAATGTCTATAAAAACATATTGGGAGGATATTCTACTGCCAAGTCCAAGTGTCGAAAAACAAGGTACTCCCTTAGTTAAACTAATCGAGGCATGCCCAATCATCAAAATTATTAGATAGATTGGCAAGTGGGATATCGGCAAAAATTATTCGGGCTGACAGCCTAAAATACGTGGCAGCCATTTAAATGTTGCTAAATATAGAGGAACGCCAACGCAATAAACTGCCAAAGCCTCACCTCCGGCAACGATGCCAAATTCAACCCAATATGATGCCCAGCTTAATTCATCAGTTAAATTAAGAATCAAAACAATAGGCACTAATGCGGCGTTCAATAATACAAGGCCAACGCCAAATATGATTAATTTAAGTGGCTTATTCTTAATGAATCTACCGACAAAATAGATAAATCCGCAGCCGATCAGAGTAGCGGCCGTGCCAATTGTGGCATCAAGAATGCCAAAGCCAAAAAACAAGTTATAAAAGAAACATCCGATGCTTGCTCCAAAAATAACTTCCGGCACAAATAGTGCAAATACGCAGAAACCTTCTGCAAGTCTGACATTCGCCATATAGCCTGAGGCTAGGTTCCCCTCTACGAGACACAGCACAAAATATAGTGCTGCAATCATCGCTGAGAATGTCATTTTTTTGATGAGGGAACGTTGGTTTGTTTTTTCCATAAAAGAAAACTCCTTGTTCGCCACCGCCAAAACAAAGAGCATAAAATCAGTTTAATTTTAGTGTCCTAGTTTTGTTTAAAGGAAGGATGGTTCATGAACTCCCTGGTCGAAAGACCGCATATAATGTAAAGGTTAGTCGAAAAAGCTGCAAGAATTTTATAACAATTGAGGCCAATTTACTTATTAAATCCGACTTTAACGAAGCATATCGTTATAAACCGGGGTGTAGAGAAGTTCCTTAATCTTCTCTTTCTCATTTGTTACTCCCCTTATCCACATGAGTTTTGATACAAGTGATTCGATTGTCATGTCGTAGGATTCCAGTAAATCGTATTTTTCTTTTATTGTTTTGCCAACCTGATAGACAGATAAGTCGGAGCCTTCATATTGCACTTGAGTGGTAACCACAACCGTCTTGTCCTTAAAAGTTGGGAATTCATCTTCTAGATAGACTGGCAAACCGCCAACACCAAAACCCTCAATGATTACTGCATCGTAATTTTTTAAAGCAAAATATAATTCTTTGTGATTGAATCCGGGAATGAGTTTAACAACAGTGACATTTGTGTCAAAATCCAGGTAGAACCTTACTTCATCATCCTTGTAATCTCTATTGATATACTGGATGACCTTCTTATCGATTATCCTGGCTATTTCCGGATAATTCACCGATGTAAAAGCATTGTATGATTTGCTTCTAACCTTTTTCGCCCTGGTGCCAATGATGACCTTATTGTCGAAAACAATCGTAACGCCATATGCACCTTCATATGAAGCATAAATAAAGGCGTTGGTGAGATTGCTTCTCGCATCATTATCTCTCATATAAATCGATTTCTGAGATCCAGTGAAAACGATTGGCTTTTTGGAATTCTGAATCATATAAGAAATAGCGGAAGCAGCGTAAGCCATCGTATCTGTTCCGTGGGTAATGACAAATCCATCATATTCAGCATATTTCTCTTTAATTACCCCTGCGAGCTTCGTCCACTCATGATAAGTCATGTTTGTGCTATCTAAATTGAACAATTGAACACACTCAATCGTGCATATATCACTTAAATCATCCAAATACGACAAAAGCTCATCACCGTCAAGTTCTGGAGCAAGTCCGTTCTCTTGCACTTTGCAGGCAATCGTTCCGCCTGTTGCGATCAATAAAATCTTTTTCATGCGTATGTTTTAAACAACCGCAAAAGATTAGGCAAGTAAAACGTATCCCATCACATAATTTTGCATTCATTTTAGTAAGTTATTTATGGCTAATCGGTAAATCGGTATAAGATTACCACTTTTGAATGATTGAAAGAAACTTAGACGTTATCGAATATTTTTGTTTTACGCCTTTCGTTGTATACATTTATGCACTATGTGGAAACGCTTGCAGGTGCAATAATTTACATAAATAAGAGGCACTATATGATTGCAAAAACCACACAAATAGGTGGCGTAGACAATTTGCTTTCGAAACGTCCAGCCATACCGGCCCCAATACCAGACGCCGTCTTTATTGCGGTCGAGAACGCCAGATGTCCAAAGGCAGATATCTATGTCAAAGAAGGTGACCACGTTAACCTTTGCCAAGTCATCGGTATGAGACATGGTCCTTTCTTCGACCAGCCAATCCACTCAACAGTCAGTGGCACAATGGTCAAAATCGAAAAGCATTATCACCGCTGCGGTAAACTCGTCAACTTCATGAAGATTGAAAATGACCACCTTGATACGCTTGATTCATCGGTCAAAGATAGAACTCCAGAAGAGGTCGCTGCCTTAACCAAAGACGAAATGATCGAAATCATCAAGAACTGCGCTTGCGTGGGTTTAGGAGGCTCAGGGTTCCCGACCTACATCAAATTGCAGACAAAAGAAAAAATTAATCACATTTTAATCAACGGCATCGAGTGCGAACCATATCTCGATACCGATCAAAGATTCATGCTCGACAAAACAAAAGAAATCTTTGGCGGAATGAAAATTCTTATGCAAATGTTTGATTGCAACGATGCAAGAATCTGCGTCAAGAATATCCACCCGGATATCATCAAACATTTAAATGAGATGATTGAAAAGTATTATCCAAATCAAGGGTTATCGGTTTCACCTATGAAGAACTTCTACCCGCAGGGATGGGAAGTCGCAATGGTCAAAACGGCTCTTGGCATAAAGATGGCCCCAGGAAAAATCCCTCCGGCATACGGAGTTATGAACGTCAATGTCACCACCTGCGCATCTCTATATGATGCAATTTGGCATAACAGGCCAATCATCGAAAGATATATGTCAGTTAATGGAGACGGGATCAACGCCCCAAGCAACTTCGTCGTACGCATTGGTACCCCAGTCATCAATCTAGTTCATGCGGCAGGCGGGTATAAAGGAGACGAGAATAAGGTTCTTATCTTCGGGGGACCTATGATGGGCGCGGCGCTTCCAAACGAAGACTGTATCGCAACCAAGACCGTCACGTCTCTCATCGTTATGAACGAGAGCAAAAAGCCAGAGGCTCCATGCATTCATTGCGGATCGTGTGTTTTATCTTGTCCACAGGGACTTCAGCCGGTCCTGATTATGGAGGCAGTTAAGAGTGTGAACCGAGAGCGAATCAAGATGCTCAATCCTCTCAATTGCATGGAATGCGGACTTTGCACATACAGCTGCACATCTGGCATCCGTGTCACCGATTTTGTAAGGAGGGCAAAGCTTTTGGCAAAGCTATAAAACTATGCAATTTGTTAAAGAAACATCTCCACACATCAAACGCAAAGACTCCTTAATGATGATGCTCCTCAATGTGATAATCGCCTTGATGCCTGTTGTGATATGGGCATTCGTGGCTTATCCATTATCTTGTTTACGCATCATCCCATTATCGCTAGTTACCTGCCTTTTGTGTGAATTTTTATTCGTTATCATCACAAAGAAGGATCCAAAAGCCTTCAAGATCGAAAATATCCTATCATCAATTATTACCGCATTAATCTATGCGTTATGTTTGCCAACAGACCTAGGATTTGCATCGGGTACCGGATATTTCGTGGTAATTGCAGGCGCTGCAATAGGTATCGTTTTAGGTAAGTTAGTATTCGGAGGTCTAGGCAACAACATCTTCAATCCAGCAGCCTTAGGTATGATCGTTGTAAGACTCTTCTGGGGCGGCATATCAGGGGTAACAAAAGATTCCTCGATCTTTATTGATTCATCAATCACAACGGGCGCAACAGCTTTAGCCTTTGACGATATCACAAATGTGAATCTCCTTGATTTGTTCCTTGGAAAAATCCCTGGCGCGCTAGGCGAAACTTTTCACATCGCGATCATCATTGGACTCATCTATTTATTGATTACTAAGACAATCGATTGGAGAGTCTTAGTCTCCTACCTTGGCACATTCTTGGCCTTAACATTCATCGCTGGACTTATCTATCAACTAAAAGGCGGTGCTAATTGTGTATATTATACGATTTATCAGTTAATGTCCGGCGGCGTTTTATTCGGAGCCGTTTATATGATAACCGATCCTGTTACCGGTCCGGTTGGAAATCCAGCCAGAGTGTTATTCGGCGCATTTGCAGGTGTCATGACGGTCGTTATTCGTTTATTTGCCGGAACAGAAGGCGTTGGGTTCTCAATCTTGTTCGCCAACATGATTGCTCCGGTTCTCAACTACCCACAATGGTCATCATCAAAATGGAAAAAGTGGCATTTCATCACAGCTGGAGTTATGGCTTCGGTTGCGCTGCTTGTGGTCATCTTGCCGCTTGCCACATCTAAATAAGGGGGCACACAAATGATTAAGAATACTTATATTAAATGTGCATTAGTCCTTGGGTGCATATGTGTAGCTTCTGCTGGATTAATCGGCGGATTAAACGCATTTGCAACATATTACAAAGCAAACCACAAATCGACTGAAACACCATCCTCAATCAAAGCGTTGAAAGACGGAGCGACATTTGTTGAAGTAACAGATACGCTTCCGAAGGCAGTTATATCGAACTCAACCAAGGTTACCTTCGAATCAATCTATGCCCTCCAAGAAGAAGGGGAAACAACCGGATACGCATATATAGTCAACTGTTCGAAAGTTAAATCAAGCGACATTGAATTGTCCGTCCTTTATGAAGGCGCGGCAACAGAAGCGACGAAGAGCGCAGTTAAGCCAAGCGCAATCAACGTTATATCCGGCGGTGATATAGGCTACGACGTAAATGTTCTGACTCTTGCGGAAACGATTCCAAACGGCACCGCGACAATGAACGATTACGCAAACGTTGTTACTGGCGGTACACAATCTCAGAAGTTCTTCATCGACGGACTTCAGGTCGCAAGAGACGATTACGTCGTTAGAATCAACAGCAACTCTAACGTTCAAGACGTTGTTGGATAAGGAGGGAAGTTTATGGATCAGAAACCCAGCAAATTAAGAGTCTTGTTAGACCCTCTACTTAAAGCGAATCCG
Organism: bacterium; assembly: GCA_963643345.1. Taxonomy (GTDB): domain Bacteria; phylum Bacillota_I; class Bacilli_A; order RFN20; family CAG-826; genus UBA4951. Next base: position 48,161 of record CAVIJK010000004.1, read on the forward strand.
TTATTCGTGATGATACTCGGGACATGCCCCGCTATCGCTGTTACAACATCGGTTGAAGCCGCACTCGGAATGGGTATTCTCTTTACGTTCGTCGTCTTCTGCTCAAATCTCATCATCTCGTTGTTGCGGAACATTATCCCAGATGAGGTCAGAACCCCTTGCTATATTGTTGTTATCGCGACATTCGTCACTGTAGTGAAGATTCTAACTTCAACCTTCCTCCCAGCCTTATATAGTTCGCTTGGAGTCTTCATCTCGTTGCTCGTAGTCAACTGCATTGTCTTAGGGCGAGCAGAAGCGTTCGCTAGCAAGAACACCATTGTTGACTCAATGCTCGATGGACTCGGGAACGGCCTTGGCTATACATGGGCCATTATGGCAATCGCTTTGGTCCGTGAAGTTCTAGGAACAGGCACATTGACATTTGGAAAAGTCTTCACGTTCATTCCTAAAGTCACAATCCCGATTCTTTCTGGATATAAGGGGACAAAATTCTCAATGGCAATACCACTACTTAATTCTTCAGCCGGTGGCTTCTTAGTCCTGGGTTTGGCCTTGGCAATCATTGCCGCTGTCAATAACTACAAAAACAAGAAGGCTAAAGAAAAAGCCAGAGCAGCCAAAGCGGCTGCTAAAGGAGGCGCAAAATAATGCAATACATAGTTTCCTTTATACTCGCTATTGTCTCCTATATGGTAATCGACAATGTCATTCTCTCCAGATATTTTGGAATTTGTTCCTTTGTTGGTGTTGGAAATAAAGTCAAATCAGCGGTAGGAATGGGCTTAGCGGTTCTCTTTGTCATCGTGATGTCATCGCTAGTATGTTGGCCGCTCTACACCTTTATTCTTGTGCCAGCCGGAATGGAATATATGGAGACTATCGTCTTCATCCTCGTCATCGCCTCGCTTGTCCAGATGGTTGGGTTCTTTATCAAGAAGAAATCAATCAGCTTGTACAAGACTCTCGGCATCTATTTGCCTCTAATCACCACTAATTGCGCGGTTCTAGGAGTCGTTGAAACCAACATGGCTTACGATTTTGGACGTTCAATGGCAAACGCATTGGGAACATCATTGGGTTTTGTTCTCGTCATCTTCTTATTCGCTTGCATACGTGTCAAGCTTGAAGGCTCGGATATTCCAAAAGCATTTAAAGGTGTTCCAATCGCACTAATCCTTGCTGGACTTATGGCCGTCGTCTTCATGGGACTGAGTGGTATCATCGACGTTGGTTCCTGGGGACTCATATAATGAATCAAACGGGCTATATAATACTAACCATCGCAATAGTGGTAATTCTGGTCGCAATCTTCGTATTCAGTTTTGTGGTTTACGTTAAAACGCCAGCCCCAAAAGGCTGTGAAAGAGGCAAAGGGCCAAATTGCGAAAACTGCGATCAGGCAAGTTGCAAATTCTATGCATACGCAGAGGAACTGGCAGAAAAGAAACGTCTAGAGGCCGAAATGAAAGCCTCTACCGAGAAAGGGAATGAATAACATGGATATTTTATGGGCAGTCTTATTAATGTTAGGCTTAGCGGTTGGTTTATCGTGCTTAATCGTTTTATTCTCCATCATATTCCACGTCGAGGAAGATCCGAGAATCGATAAAGTCGCAAGCATGCTCCCAGGAGCAAACTGCGGCGCCTGTGGCAAGGCGGGATGCCGCGATTTAGCCGAGTCGCTTGTCACTGGCGAAATCAAGAAAGTCACTACCTGCAAAGCCGGAAGAAAAGATAAGAACTTCGATCCGATAATCACTTATCTAAAGGAAACTCCAGGACCGGACGGAAAGACAGTGGACGTCACAATGTAATATTGATTAGGACACTTTGTGTCCTTTTCTTTCGCTTGTAGTAAGTTTTACACCCTATTATCATAATAATCATGAAAAGAAGAATCGGCCTTATTTTATTAGCCCCTTTAATCCTTGCCGGTTGCAGTAACAAAATTGGAGAAACCTATAGCTCCACCGCTATCGTTTTCAATAGTTTTTTCACCTGCAAATACTTTTCAAACGCCGGTTCACTAAATGATGAGATAAACGCAACCGTCAACAAAATCAATCAATTGGCAGACCCATACACGGATTATAACGGGCTGAATAACTTATATAAAATCAATGAAACCAATGAGGCAATTACAGTTGACCCAATTCTTTTTGATTTGGTTAAAACCGCTATGGATTTGTATCAAAAAACCGAACACAACTTCAATCCGTTCATCGGCAAGATAACTAGCGTTTGGAAAACGGTCTTATTTGGAGAGAGCGGTGACTCATCATTCAGCGGGCCCACCGTTTCATCAATCGAGGAGACGAAAGCTCTGATACCATCTCTTTTGAATGAGGCAAATTCCACAAGTGTGCTTCTCAATGAAGACAACTGTACCATAACCAGAGTCGGCCAAGGCCATATTGATTTAGGAGGCTTAACCAAAGGCTATGCCGTTGAGCAAGTGAAAAAGATGCTTAAGGCAAAAGATATCGGGGTTTATTTAGTCAATGGCGGCCAGAGCTCTTTGGGACTAGGCAAAACCCAAGATGGCGGGGAATTCAAAGTGGATCTCAAATATTCAAAAGAACAATATGAGAATAGATACTCTCTAGGAGAAATTGATACATCCACCTCCGCAATATATGAGCAATCAATCATCGTGGATGGCACAACCTATTCGCATATCATCAACCCAACAACAGGCATGCCATTGACGGCTTATTCGATGGCTTTTTTGGTGGGCGAGGATAGCACGCTTCTAGACGCTTTCTCTACATCATGCATAATCGCAGGACCGGAAAAGGCAGAAGAATGGGGCAACAAATACGGATTCTCCTATTCTCTATTCAAAGATGATGGAGGTTATACAAAACTAGTTAAAGAATCTGATTCATTGAGCAAGGCTAGAATTTAATGGTCATAGAAGAAACGCAAACGCAATCTAACAAAACACCAAGGAAAAAGAAGAATTTCTTCTTAAAACACCTTTGGGATTTTATTCTCTTGGGCGTTCTTTTAATTGGTACATCTGCGTTTTATATCGCTAGAGCCATATCCAAGGGAAGCGCCACTAATGAAGACATCTCCGCGACGATCCTCTATGAAGGGAAAGCAATTGAAATACTGGACTCCAGGGGAAAGAATAGAAACCCTCTCAACTTGGAAGAGATTGAAAACTACGAGGAAATCGAAATCAATGGAAAACACACAACTTTAATTATAGGCGTCAAACACAACGCCATATGCGTAGTTAAATCTGGATGTCCGGGACAGGAATGCGTGCATGAAGGGTGGATAAGCGAGGCAAACCATCCGATAATCTGTGCGCATAACGAAATTTATATAGAGGTATCCACTAGCGATTGGGGAGATATATCCCAAGGATAGTTATGAAAGGTAAGTTTGGTATTAAACAAATCGCACTCATTGCAATGCTATTATCCCTCGCTTTAGTGTTAAGCATTGCTGAGAGTTTCATTCCTTTTGGCATACCGGGATTAAAACTCGGATTGGCGAATATGGTTATATTGCTAGCCATATATTACTTCGGATTCTGGGTTGCATTGGCAATTGATGTTTTGAGAGTATTTATATCTTCGATTGCTTTGGGCACTTTCCTCGCAATGGGCTTTGCAATGTCCATGGCAGGCGCTTTATTAAGCTTCTTTATCATGTACGTATTCTATCGTTGGTTAAAGATGTTTACTCCGGTTGGAATTTCAATTGCAGGGGCATACTCCCATGCCTTAGCCCAAATTTTCGTAGGTGTAATTTATTTAGGTACCTGGGGCGTTTTCTATTATTTCCCCGTTATGGCTCTAGCCTCCTTAATTAGCGGTACATTCAATGGCATTGTCGTTGAACTAATCTTAAATAACAAATATTTGTCCACCGTTGTCGGATATGTAAATAGAGAAGAAAACAACAATTGAGCATGCACGATTATAAACATGAAAGTTTATAAAATTTTTTCATAGTGGTTAAATATAGTAGTTATGTTGAAAATCAAAGAATATTGGCAATCAATTGGCGGCAATCCGGAAACGACAGACCCGTTTGAAAGAAACGAGGAAAAGGCAAATTGCAGCATCAGTTTGTACATGTGCCTTCATGGCGTCGTAAGCGTCATTGCAATCATTTTAGCGGCAGTCGGTTTTTTTAACGTAAAGACATCTGGCATCTATTTGATCGGATTGGAAACTTTCTTAATCATCGCTCCATCCATCGCATGCTTGAGCGTAAAAGGCAAAGGCAAAGCATTCAAATACACGCTGATTGTACAATTTTTGGTATATTCCGCTGTCACTAGAGCATACATCGGAGAGTTCGGATTGCTCCTCATTTGTGTTGGAGTCTTAATGTCATCCCGTTATTTCAATAAAGGGTTCACAAATGCAATCATAGGCATAGCGTGCGTGGCTTTCCTGAGTTCAGAATTCGGTTATTGTTTCGGGTACACCCCGGATGCAACAATCGGAGGAACAACGGTAAAAGTCCTCCTAAATTCTAATGGAACAGGCTATACCTTTGAGGTGGCCGATGGAAAAATGTGGCAATATGTAGGGCTTGTGTGGAGATATAACGGTCTCCCTTGCGGTTTATTGCTCATCCTCATCTTCATCATCACCTACTCATTAACCTTAGCGGGTAGACGCCTGGTGGATGATAAATCAAAACAATTGGCAAAACAGGCAGTTATGTCCGGAGAGCTAGATATGGCACGAGAAATTCAGAAGAACATGCTCCCGAAAACATTCCCTTTGTTCCCAGAATACGAAGACATCAATGTTTATGCAATCATGAATCCCGCAAAAGAGGTAGGCGGTGATTTCTACGACGCTTTTACGGTTGATGAAGATCATGTTGCGTTCCTTATCGCCGATGTGTCAGGAAAAGGCATTCCTGCAGCGATGTTCATGGCCTTATCTAAAGTCATCATCAAAACCCAAGAAATTGCCAGTGTTGATCCGGGTAAAGCTTTCACGGCAGTCAATGACACATTGAGAGAAGGGAATGACATCAATTTCTTTGTTAGCGCATGGATTGGCGTCATGAACACAAAGACCGGCGAACTTAAATATGTAAATGCCGGCCACAATCCACCGCTATTCGCCAGAAAAAGCGGGCATTACGAGTTCTTAAAAGACATCTCAGGCCCAGTACTAACCGCACTTGGAGGTTTTCCTTATAAAGTCCACACCATCCAACTTCAAAAAGGTGACCGCCTATTCCTTTATACCGACGGCGTGACTGAGGCGGAGAATGCATCCCAAGAGAAATACGGAGCCAAAAGACTAAAGAATTTCCTGAACACAGCTTCGAAAATATCAATTCGATCAATCGTCAAGGAAGTTAGATGCGACGTTAACAAATTCGTAGATGGAAACCCTCCTAGCGATGATATAACCATCTTGATGTTTGAATACGGGACATTCTCCAAATCTTTCTATATCAATAAGACAAGCATCTCCACAATCATCGAGATATGTAATCGCTATATGGCAAAATACGGTGCAGATAATAGAAGCGTAAATCAGATCGATGTCGTCTTAGACGAGGCTTTAGCAAACATCTACCAATACGCCTACAATCCAAACGTTGAGGGAACCGTTACCGTTTCCTTGAACTTCGAGCAGGAAACTAGCGAGGTCACTCTCGCCTTGAGCGATAAGGGAAAACCATTCAACCCATTAGAAAAAGAAGCACCAGACACCACTTTATCCAGCAAGGACAGGGAAATCGGTGGTCTAGGAATCCATATGGTCAAGCAACTGGCGGACAACATTGAATACCGTAGATTCGATGACGAAAACATCTTGATCATAACTAAGAAAATATAAGGAGCGCAATATTTATGGAACACGCATTAAAAGATAACGCATTAACCGTTACACTACACGGCCGAATCGATACAGTCACCTCTCCCGATGTTGAAAAGGAACTATCCTCAATTCTATCTAAAAGCAAATTCACAGCTCTTATATTGGATTTAGCGGATGTTGATTTCGTCTCATCAGCGGGATTGCGTATTTTTCTGCGCACTAAACAAACCCATGACAACCTCTCCATAATTAATGTCAAACAAGAGGTATATGAAGTGTTTGAGATGACCGGTTTTACCGAGATTATGGACGTTGAGAAAGCCTATCGGCAATTCTCCATTGAAGGGTGCGAGGTGATTGGCAAAGGGGCTGTTGGAACCGTTTATAGATATTCTGACGACACGATTGTTAAAGTCTTTAGTGAAGACACTAGCCTCGAAGAGATTAAACGTGAGATAGACATCTCTCATAAGGCTTTCATTTTGGGCATTCCTACCGCTATTTCTTATGATGTTGTTAAGGTTGGAGGCTCATTTGGAACAGTGTATGAGCTGCTTAATTGCGAGACGATGAAAGGCTTAATCCTTAAAGACCAACAACATCTTGGCAAATACGCGAAGATGTATTCAGACGTTCTTCACGCATTGCACAAGAGCAAAGTGGAACCGGGAGAGTTGCCAAGCGTCAGAGAACACGACTTGAAAGTCGCTAAGATCGTGGCTCCGCTATTACCAGAAAAAGAATCCCATAAATATTTGAAAATGGTTAATGAAATACCTGATGATTACAATGTTTGTCATGGTGATTGCCATATCAAAAACATCATGGTTCAAAACGGCGAGCCATTGTTCATCGATATGGAAACCTTAAGTTATGGCAATCCTGTATTCGACTTTTCTAGAGCGTATAACACATATTTCGGATATACCGAACTCTTAAATCAACAAGACGACATGTTTATCGGGCTTCCATATGACACGGTAAAAGAATTTTGGAAACTTACCCTGATGGAATACTTCAAAACTAAAGACCCCGTAAGAATAGAACAGCTTGAGAATAAGTTCGCCTTGCTTGGAAATGCATATTTGCTCTACAAAGTCACAACACTTCCTGATTTCGCCAATAAGGCCGGAGAAGAAAAAATCGAGTGGTTGAAGAAAACAATCTGCGAAGAGATAGATAAAGCGGACAATCTCTTACTTTAATTTGAAATAGTCAGTAACAAGGATGGCAGGAGTATGTCCAATCACGAAAACAGGCGATTAATTGTAGTTTTTTAAATGTTTTTGCTTAAGACAAAAAAATCCGGAGGCATCCGCCGAAGGAAGGATGTCTACCACACTTGAGGCTTGCGCCCTTATGTGGCTAGGTTATAATTAAATTGTTCTTTTTGGTCCTCCCAGTTTGCGCTGAGAGGAACCTTTTTATTTCAACAATCTAACTACTATCGTGATAAGCAACACGGCCGCAATCGCGACTAGCAGCATATCCGACCCTTTCCCCTTTCCGGCGGATGGCGATTGTAGAGCGCATAGATGATGCCCTCCACTAATATATAGATGAGTTTTTCTGGATTTTTCCCAAAATCGTATTCTTTTGCTAAAAATCGTTATTTTTCGGTACAACGACCATTCTAAAAATAATTGAACAAAGAAATCTAAAAACAATGTCTTAAATGAAAAAGCAATTCTAAATTGAATTTGAGTATTAAAAAATAGATGTTTATTTATGCATGATATTGCCTTTGATTGCTTTTGTTTATCACTAACAAAGACCATTAATCACGGAACGTTGAAAAGTAAGAAATACTTTTAGTGCTTCCATTTTTCTTTGTATAACTCGCTCGTTTAGTGTATTGTTTGTTTGCTAAAAAGCAAAAGAGAATATCGATATGTCAAACACAAGAAAAATTAAAGCAAAGAAAGTGAGCCAGCCAAAGAAGACAAGTGCCTGGTCAAAAATTTGGTCTGGAACGAAATATTTCCTCAAATCATTATTCAGCAATGACGTATGCGTCGATGCTAGAACAAAAAAATGGTACTGGGCGATTCTCATCGCCGTGGTATCTCTAGTTGTCGCAACTATCCCGACCATGGTCAACTATTTCAAGGTTAAAGGCGGAAGCTTCCTCGACAGCACAACCTACAACTATGATTCGCAAATCTACGCATTCACTCAGGATATGGAAGCCAACGGAATAAAACTCAAAGTTGAAAACGGAACATTGGTTGACGAAGGCAACACATGCAAAGTTGACGATTCCAACATCATCTACAAACACATTGTCTCAATGGATGTAGTCTATAAGGACAGCACATCGGGCGAGATTGTTTCAACAACAGACAAATACGTTGATTTCGCAGTCTACTTCTACCCGGATGCTGTCTACTCAAAGAAAAAGAGCGACACAACCCACACAAGACTCTCTGATTTAGTAACCAATGTTATAGGTGGCAAAAACCCTAAGGCAGATAACGAGGAAATCGGCGAGAAATACACAATCAACGCCCTTTTCTTGGGAAAAGAGTCATTCACCGCCGTCAAGTACACCGGAATAAGCTCTTCAGGTTCTGTCTCTAGATCTTCTATCACCTATAAGTATCAAGGCGCAAACCAGAATGGCGATACAACCTTCTACCTTAAAGATTTATTGGGTACTGATAAGGCCGCAACCGTCAGCAATTGGAAGGTTTATCTCAATAACGCTTACATGCCAATCAAATTAGCAACTGGTTGGGCATCAACCGGAATCACATTCGGTATCTACACAGCATTAACAATCCTTTTGGGATTCGTCGTCTGGATCATGACAAGAGGCAAGAACAATCCATTCCGCATCTACACTTTCTGGGAATGTCAAAAGATTGCCTATTGGGCGGCACTAACTCCTGCCATCATCGGAATGTTAATCGGATTCTTCATGTCCAGCATGGTCATGTTGGGATTCATCCTCTGCTATGGCGTGAGAATCATGTGGATGTCCATGAGGTCCTTAAGACCATATCAGGACGAACAGAAATAAGTTCACTAAAACAAAACCCTCAGAACATAATGCTGAGGGTTTTTGTTTTATTCACTAGTCGCCGTAATCGGAGCCTCTGCTCTTATCTTCAACAAATACGCAGAGTGGGTCGGTTATATCGGTTATCTCTCTAAAGATATAACCTTCTTTATCGAAGAACGGTGTCTCATAATTACCGGTGAAGATAACATGCTCATTTTCCATCACAACCTTATCGATTGCTTCCATTATTCTTGGAAAATCCTCCTCTTTCTTCTCCTTCATCCCCTGGAGTCCATAATAGAATCCCGGCTCAACATAGAAATCATTGCCGTTTGATGTCTGATAATGATTAATCATCCAACTATCTTTATCTTCAATCAGTCTATATTGTTCAAATTCTGGATATTTCATATGTTCTCCCTATTTATGATATGGTTCATGATTAAGGATTTTGAATCCCCTATATATCTGCTCGAGAAGTATGACCCTGGTCATTTGGTGGGTAAAGGTCAGTTTAGATAAAGACATTGAAGCGTTTGCGCGCGCACGTATAGCTTCGCTTACGCCGAGTGAGCCGCCGATGATGAAGGTAACGCTGGAACCGCCCCTTCTCATCATATCCTCTAATTGTTTGGATAATTCAATGGAATCCGGTTCCTTTTTGTTCAAATCAAGAACGCAGACATACTCGCTGGATTTGATTTTCGCGAGCAATTTTTCGCTTTCTTTGTTTTTGATTCCCTCTTCAATTGAGGGGGAAGCACCATCTGGAGTTGGCAGGTCCGGGAATTCCTCAATCGACACCGAAGCGTATGGGGTAATGCGTTTAACGTATTCCTTCTCCGCCTCTCTCCAATAGGATTCCTTGAGAGTGCCTATGCACATGATTCTAATCTTCATCGTGGCCACCTCTAGTTATCTTCCACTGATATAACGGAATAATCGGTCCACCATATTTAACGCCCAATTTCTTGAAATTTCTCCAATAGGTGTTTACCGCTTTTTCCGGTGTGTTACATTCCTCCGATAAATGGGCAAGATATATCGTCTTAGTCTTATCTCCCACTAATTGAGACATATAGACCGCGGAATCGTGGTTGCTCAAGTGTCCATAATCGCCACGTATCCTATCTTTTAGAAATTTAGGTCTGCTGGATTGTCTTAGCATCGTTAAATCGTGGTTGCTTTCAATGATGTAATAATCGTGATTCTTCATATAAGGGAGAGATTCCTCAGGAATCACTCCGGTATCGGTCATGTAAAGAAGACTTTCATCTTTATCCATAAATAAGAATCCTATTGGGTTAGTCGCATCGTGACTTGTTCTTAAAGGAATAACATCGAAAGAGCCGATTTGAAGGCTTTCAAACGGTTCGATTACAAAGTCTATATGTTCGAGATTACCCTTTGCCGTATAGGTTGAAACGCCACTTAAATAAGAAACCGTCCCGATATGATCCCTGTGATCATGGGTGATAAACAAAGCTTGGATATCCTTAACATCTTTGTTTAACAAAGAAAGAGTCTCCCTAACGCGTTTCAAAGAAACACCCATATCAACTTGGATAAGGGTGTCTTCGTTATATATCAATGTTGCATTTCCCTTTGAACCGGAACCGATATTAATAAACTTAATCATCTGTCTCGCCGTATTTCTTGGCCATCTCTTCCGATGGGTTATCAAATAGCTGATAGGCCTTAGAGAAGAGCAAATAGCTCATGCCAATCTGACCGTTTCTGTTCTTGGCAACGTTAACGCAGACGACTGAGATATCATTTTTGTTGTTATCTTTTGCGGCGGCTGCATCAACCTGGGCTTGGAAGCTCTCTTCCATTGTTGGAGCCTTCGTCCCGCCGTTCGGGTCGGTTTGGTTATTCCCTTGGTTCTTATAGTAGTCACGTCTATGCATAAGCATGACAATATCCGCGTCCTGCTCAATGGAGCCTGATTCCTTCAAGTTGGAAAGCATTGGGATGTGGTTATCATTCTGCTCAGCGGCACGGTTCAACTGGCAAAGAGCGATTAAAGGGCAGTTAAGAGTTCTTGCCAATTGCTTAAGTGTCTTAGTGACAAGAGAGACTTCTTCTTGTCTGGAATTAAGTTTTCTATCAACGGTGATAAGGTTCAAATAGTCGATGACAATCATTCCAAGCTTGTGATCTGCATCTAGTTTCTTGGCTTTAGCAACAAGGTCACCGAGTTTTGGGGTTGGAGTATCATCGATGAAGAGATTAACCCCGTCAAGCTGCTCGCAGGCGGCACTGATCATCTGCTTATCTTTGCCGAAGAGCTGACCCGTGGAAATGTGATCAAGCTCAACATGGGCGACAGCGGATATGATACGCTGCATGATTTTATCCTCACCCATTTCGCAAGAGAAGAAGGCAACATTCTTACCGTCTTGCGCCGCTTTGTACATGAGATTTAAGGCAAATGCGGTCTTACCAACAGATGGACGAGCGGCAAGGATAATCAAATCGCCATTCTGCCAACCATGGGTGAGCTTATTGAGTCTCTTATAACCGGTGTTAACACCAGTTAAGCCGCCACTCATGCGTTTGGTTTCTTCAATGGATTTGGCGACTTCATATGAGATATCTCCGGCTCGTCTGAATGACTTATTGGTGTTTGCAGATGCAATCTGAGATAAAGTCTCAACGGTTGAGTTGGTGAACTGATGGATATCATCATAGTTGCCCGTGATGTATCTATTTTGAAAGTTTTCGGTTTCCTTGAGGAAGTCTCTTAAAAGCGCTTGGTCTTTAACGATATTGATGTAGTATTCAACGTTATCTGGGTTAATGACGGAATTTAAGAGTTCCATTATATAGGAAACGCCTCCGGCATCCTCCAAAGTTTTACTGTTAGAAAGTTGATCGATAACAGAGGTTGAATCAATCGGCTTTTCTAAGTCATTTAATTCCCTCATGGCACGGAAAATTAAAACGTTTCTTCTATCCTCGCCACTGAAGTGTTTCTCATCAATTGAGGAGATAGACATCTTGGCTTGTTCAGAATCCAGTAAGAAAGCGCCCAAAACAACGCGTTCTGCTTCTAAATTTGCAGGAGTTTGGTATTTAGCCATATCTTATTTCGCCTCACTGATATGGACAGTTACCACACCTGTGACGACACCTTCGCTGCCTTTATATAACTCAATTTTGAGTTTAGTGAATCCTAAAGCGTTTGCAGGGTATTTATCGATGAATTTTCTCTTATCGATGACGATTCCCCACTGTTCTTTCATTCCATCTTCGATTTCTTTTGGCGAGATTGTACCAAACATTCTGCCATCTTTTCCAACTTTGGCTTTGAATTCGACCTGGATGTGCTCAAGACGAGAGGACAATTCCTCCGCTTCTTTCTTGAGTGCTTTTTGCCTAGCTGCTTCTTCAGCGTTATTCTTAGCAAGCTGAGCTTGGCTGGTTTCGGTTGAATTAACCGCTAATTTTCTAGGGATCAAATAGTTTTTGGCATAGCCATCGCTAACGCTGATGGTGTCGCCTTTTTTGCCATATCCCTTAACATCCTGAAGCAAAATTACTTTCATAATTATTCTCCTTCTCCGTGATATTTGTCGCCTCTAGCCTGATCTAGGTAGCTATTGAGCACACTGACGACCTGAGCGTGGGCTTTTGTAACGTCTGATAAGTCTCTAAATGTGATTGCGGCTGCACCGAAGTGTCCACCACCGTTCAATTTTTCGCAGATTAATTGAACGTTGACGGTTCCGTCTGATCTAGCGGAGCAGTTGCAGGTATTAGATGCCGTCTTGCCTAAGACAAAACACGCATTGATTCCTTTAAGATCCATGATTCTATTAGCCACTTTTGCTAATGTTTCTTTCTCAACAAGATCGGTCGTGTTCATTGTGGTTGCGATGCCAGGGAACGGGAATCTAACCTGCGAGACCATCTCGTTGATGAGTTGATATTCTTGGAGTTCATCCTTTAAGAATTCAGAAGCAAGAGAGTTATCTGCGCCATAACCCTTAAGGATTTCACACGCTTCGAATGTCTTCATTCCGGTAGTTTTGGCCTTGAAGTACATAGAATCGAGGAAGATACCCGATAACATGATTGTCGCAAACGATGAAGGTATTTCGATCTTAGGGTTCGCCGTTGCGAATCTAATCATTTCAGCGACAAGTTCTGAAGCAGATGATGCACCTGGATCTGAAACATCGAGGACAACGTTGTTCTCAATGACATAATTGCCTTTTCTATGGTGATCGATGAGAACTATCTTAGAGGCTTTGTCTAAGAGTTTTGGCGCCATAGTGGCTAAAGGCACTCTAACATCACACACAATCAATAACGTAGATTCTTTAATTAAGCCTAAAGCCTCATCTGGTGTGCACGATATTTCAGCGACTTGCTCTTTGGAGAATGATGAGTTGAAGGCATCTCTAGTCTTCATCTCAACCTGCTTAGGGAGATAGACCACTTTAGCCGGTTTCTCACACCAATCACAGATGGCTTTAACACCTAAACATGAACCTAAAGCATCCATGTCCATCTTATCATGACCCATGATGATGATGTTAGATGAGGTCTTAATATCATTAATAAGGGAATCGGCGCGTGAACGCATCTTGACTTTGGAGGTTGATTCAACGCCGGTTGTTTTTCCGCCGAAGTACTGAGGATCCTTGCCATATTCGGAGACAACGCACTGATCGCCTCCACGTGCAAGAGCGCTTTGTAAAGCGATACCTGCGGCTTCATTAAGTTTTGCGTAATCTGCAAATTTATACGAGAAACCAATTGATAAGGTTAATGGGGTGTCTTCTTCCTTACCCGCCTCTCTAGCCTTCTGAAGAAGAGAGAACCCGTTCTTGATCATGTTGCATAATGCTTCATAGTTGCAGACGGTGAAGTAAGTGTCTGACTTAACACGTCTTAGAACCACCTTAAATTCTTTAGCGTAATCAAAGATGATGTTTCTGATGACGTTGATTGCTGCAGCAGCATCATCCGTATCCGTTGCGAATTCATCAAAGTTGTCGATGTTGATAATGCCAAGTACTACCCCTTCTTTTGTGGAATAGTTGAGCAAATCCTGATATTCAGTTACATCTTTAAGAATAAATAATCGTGGTTCTGATAAATACTTAACGTCGAACTCTCTATTTGAGAATGAGATTCTAATAACTTTATTGACAGGTGCGTTTACTAAATCTCCAAGTGATGGCTGCCATTCAAAGACATTGGAATCAACGATATCCAATCTCAATTCTTTGAACAATCCATTTGTCCAGATGATGAGGTTGTTCTCATCGATGACAACCATTCCGACTTTACCGAAGTCATAAGCGTCTTCGATATCTCCGCCAATCAATTGAGCGGCATCGAGATCATTCTTTTGTCTAGCCTTTTTCAATGTGGCAATCGAGAAATAGAAGAACAGCACATCGAATACGAGGAATATTGTGATGAGCAATATGAAGGCGTATAGAACCTTTAATTCATCTAATCCGGAATTGGCGATGACACCGGTGAAGAAATAAAGAACCGAAGCGGTGATTATTAAGACTGCTTCAATGAGGAATATTACAAATGTTGCTGTGCGTAATTTAGATAAGGTTTTATTCATAGTAATGTTAATTATAGACTTGAGAACAAAGACTAATAAAGAAGTCTTTGAAAAATAATAAAAAAGAAACCCTGTTGCCAAGGCTTCTAAACGTTAATGAGTTATTAGGTAGACGTTGAAGATGATGTCCAAATTGCAGATGTGCTATCCTCAACATTTTCCGGAGATGCGGTCTTCAATAAAGTAATGGTGAAATTTGACCCATCACCAGCGTGGTAATAAAGGAGAGATTCACTATAACGTTTGAAGTAAATCTTTGAATCGCCAGTTGCAGCTGCAGTTGCAATTGTGAACAATATGTCAACATACGAGTCGCCTTTAGTGGTCTCATCCTTGATTTCATGAACATAGCGAACGTTATTGATGGTGTAAGAGCCTCCCGATGAGCCACCTCCAGAATCACCCGCATTGGAACCGATATCGAGATACAAAATGAATGAAGACATGTTTTTTGTGTCATCAGCTCCAAACCAATAGTCACCAGAATTTAGAGGTATTTCGATATAGTAAGCACATTTTTGTTTAAAACATCCAGAATACATTTTTTCCAGATTACAAACTTCAGTGGCATCCGATGGAATAGAATCTGTGGTGTTGTCAGAATATTTATAATAATAAATCCCGGATGATTCATAAACGTGAGTGATTTTTTTATAGGATTCAACAGTCTTATTATCCGATGAACGGTTGACTTTATAAATTGCAGGCAACACTGAATCTTGAGTTGTCCCGCTTTTGGACGCGGCATATGCTCCTAAAACTATTTTAACGGAACCATTTTGCGATAATTCAAAATCGATGCCGCCATCAATCATTTCAAAACTATCATATGCTGTTGAACCATTAATTTTAACGTTTGAGTATGTACTTTTGCTCATAGCATTCGATGTAGGTCCAAAGAATTGGAGAGCATTAAGGTTAATAGTATTTGCCTTAACAATCGTGTCCGTTTGTTGGTCTGATAACATTTTTGCGAATTTATTTTTAACGTCATAATAACCGGTTTTTACATCACCGAATCCACAATTTGTGACATCTTTTGTATTTGACGTTACGTTTGTTGACCAAGTTGAACTAGAATTATCAGTATCAGTAATTCTAAAAGAATTACCTGAAGTATCGACATAAAAAATGAAATATATTTGGGCTGGAACATGTCATAAATAGAATATGTTTCAGTCCCTATAACTAAATCAGATTTTGTCGTGGAATAAGTCGTTCTTGATGTATCATCCGATTGATATATAGAGTACTCGATGCCATTGGTATCATTTGTGGAGTCAAAATATTTACTATGAAGACGTGGTGTTGCATTACCTTTTTCAAGCTTTCCAGTTATATAACCTGTGTTTGTATCTAAGATAGGTTCGGTTGTATTTGATCCTCCGGTATAATAACTACCCATATCGCCCGAATATGTTCCAGATATCGTTGCTTTCGTTAAATCGATGTTTAAAGGTAAATACGTACTAGTTTGCAGGGCAACATATTGACCATATTTATATGTTGTATCCCAATCAAAACCCCTATTGTAGTAATATAATGACGCATTAAAAGCTTTGTATTCCGAATACGACGATGGCGTATTATGGCCAGCAACCTTGCTTTTGGCAATGAAATTAATACGTTTTGAGAGAGAAGAAAGATCGATACTTCCACCCCAATCATTTCCTTGGCCACCACCACTGCCAGAATCGTACGCATCCTTCCATCCGGTATCTTCGGTATCACCGATTAAGCTAAATTTGGAGACAACCGAGCCGTATTTATAGCCGTCTTTTGCGTTCTCCCTGTTCAACCCGGTCGCGCCATCCGCGACCTCGA